>JADFXJ010000162.1 GCA_015233615.1 Nitrospirota bacterium | reverse complement strand
TTTACCTTAACAAAATTGACCATGCGATGAGCGGATTAGGATACGAGATGGTCAGGTACGCCGACGATTTCGTCATACTGTGCTTTACCGAGGAAGAGGCAAAGAATGCCTTAGCCGAGGTGAAAGCGCGGATAGAGGAAAGAGGACTAACACTCCATCCCGAAAAGACGCGGATAGTGGATGCGTCAATAGAGGGAGGGTTCGATTTCCTTGGATACCACTTTGAAAGAAACACAAGGTGGCCGCGCAAAAAGAGCATGGATAAGCTCAAAGACTCAGTCCGGCAAAAGACAAAACGCTCGTCCGGCCATAGCATGTCCTCCGTAATCAAAGAACTCAACCGGAGCCTGAGAGGCTGGTTTGAATACTTCCGCCACTCTCAAAAGAGCGTATTCGTTAAGACCGACAGATGGATACGAATGAGACTGAGGAGCATCCTCAGAAGACGACAAGGGCGGAAAGGAAGAGGCCGAGGCTTTGACCATCTGAAATGGCCTGTAGATCGTAAGATAGAAGTGACCCCCCTCGTCATTTAAAACTGACCCCCTAAAAGGTTACAATCTCCTTTCAAGAAAAAACCTGGAAGGAGGAGAAAGGGTGGTAAGCATGTATATGTGGCAACAGGTAAAGGCACTGAAGTCAACAGGGTTATCGATAAAAGAGATAACGAGGCATTTGAAATTATCGAGAACTACGGTGAGGAAGTATTTAAGGAGTAACGAAGCACCACGTTTCAAGCAGCGCCGGACTGAGAAGGCCCTGGACAAGTATGAGGCGACGATTCGAGAGATGTTGGGGAAAGGCTTCATAGGTACGAGAATATATGAGGAATTGCGTGTTATTGGTTATAGCGGCTCCTTATCGTCAGTCCACCGCTATATTGCGTGTATTGTGGAAGGGGAAAAGAAGAAGGCCAAAGTAACGACGAGGGTGGAAAGTGAACCTGGGAGCCAAATGCAGTATGATTGGAAGGAATGGGAGTTGCCCGTAAGCGGAAAGGATATAAAGATTTACATTCACGAAGTGGTGCTGAGTTACAGCCGCATGAAATATTATGCGTGTTCATTGAGCATAACTACATCGGACGTGATAAGGGCGATAGAAGATGCAATACTTTATTTTGGTGGGATAGCGCCGGAGATAGTGATAGATAATCCTAAACAGATGGTCATAGTGCATGAAAAAAACGGCATAGTCCGGTACAACGAAGAGTTTCTGAAGTTCTGTGGCCTATATGGTCTGCAACCTAATCCTTGCAAGAACTATAGGGCAAGGACAAAGGGCAAGGCAGAGAGGCCATTTTATTACGTACAGGAGCATTTATTAAGAGGTCTTGAGGTAAAAGATTTGTCTGAGTTTGACATGAAGCTTCGGCAGATGATGGACGCGTATAACGGCAGAGAGCATAGTTCCTTAAAAGAGATTCCTTATGACCGATATTTGAGAGAAAAGGGACTCCTGAAAGATATACCAAAAGTGGAACCGACCACATTATATGCCAGACCTCTCAGGACGGTAAGCAATGACGGATACGTATCTTTTAACGGGAGTTTTTATCCTGTGCCGATGGCTCTTTGTCTGAACGATGTCAACGTGGAGCCTGTGTTTGGCAAGCAGCTTGTTATCTACGATAAAGGCCGGGTGGTTGCAGAGTTCCGGATAGAACCATTTGATAAAGGGATAAAGCCAACGCATCCCGAACATGAAGGTATTAACAGGAAATACAGGGAAAAAAGGCAGAGGCAGACGTCCGATGTATTGAAGAGATTCCTTGAACTCTTCAATAACGGTTCAGTGTACATAGAAGGCCTTAAAAAGGCGGAGGGTCCAAATGCTTACTGGCATATCAACGAAATAATAAAATTCACCGGAGTGTACCCAAAACACGCTGTGCAAGAGGCTCTCGATACTTGTATAGAAATAGGGGCCTATCACAAAAACAGCGTAAAGAGCCTGCTCAGTGCGCTAACAATCATCGAACCGGTTGCCGAAGCAGTCTTGCACCCGATAATTTGCAACACCATAGATATAACCAGAGACCTTTCTTGCTATAAAGTGGCAGGTGAGCTATGAACGAGCTGGCAAAGCAGATTGAATCCCACTTAAAGACGCTGCAACTTAAAGGCATCCTGGCAACCTACAGGGAAATCTCCAGCCAGGCCGTTAAAGCGAGGCTGCCTTACGAAGAGTACCTTGCCCTCGTCCTCGAACAGGAGCTTAAAAGAAAAAATGAAAGCTCGATCAACACCAAGGTCTTTAAGGCAAAGTTCCCTTTCGCAAAAACAATGGAAGAGTTCGACTTCTCATTCCAGCCGGCTCTTAACGAAAAGGAGGTGATAAAACTTACCAGTTGTAGCTTCGTAGAAGAGAAAAACAACATTATCCTTCTCGGCCCGCCAGGCGTTGGGAAAACCCACCTGGCAGTAGCCCTCGGCATAAAGGCATGTAAAGCAAAATACCGTGTGCTTTTCATCAGCGCCCAGAAACTCCTGGAAGAACTAACGTTGGCTAAAAAAGATGGTACCATATTCGCCAAACTACTCGCCTTCTCCAGACTCCACCTGCTTATCATCGATGAGCTGGGCTATATGCCTATCCCCAGGGAACAGGCCAATCTCCTCTTTCAGCTCGTATCGATCCGGTACGAAAAAGCATCCATTATCGTTACTTCTAACTATAACTTCGACCAGTGGGGCAAATTCTTCGACGATAATGTTGTAGCCTCAGCTATCATCGACAGACTCGTACACCACGCCAACATCTTTTTTATTAACGGAAGTAGTTACAGGCTAAAGGATAAACTTAAAAACATTAACTAACCTCTTGGAGGGGGTCATTTTTAATTGCGTAAAGGGGTCAATTCTCTTGACTATCTACACATTACTCATATAAGAATAATAGGTCGGATTATCTCCCAATGTTCTTTTTACTAAAAGCCATACAGATGTAGGAAAGAGGATTAGCACTCCATCCCGACAAGACGCGGATAGTGGATGCGTCAATAGAGTGAGGGTTCGATTTCCTTGGATACCACTTTGAAAGAAACACAAGGTGGCCGCGCAAAAAGAGCATGGATAAGCTCAAAGACTCAGTCCGGCAAAAGACAAAACGCTCGTCCGGCCATAGCATGTCCTCCGTAATCAAAGAACTCAACCGGAGCCTGAGAGGCTGGTTTGAATACTTCCGCCACTCTCAAAAGAGCGTATTCGTTAAGACCGACAGATGGATACGAATGAGACTGAGGAGCATCCTCAGAAGACGACAAGGGCGGAAAGGAAGAGGCCGAGGCTTTGACCATCTGAAATGGCCGAATGCTTACTTTGGCGAACTTGGGTTGTTCACATTAACCGCAGCCTATGATTCAGCTCGTCAATCCCGATGTGGAAACCACTAACCGGAGAGCCGTATGCGGGAGATCCGCCTGTACGGTTCGGAGGTAGGGGAGGCGCAAGCCTTCCCTACCCCTATACGGCAGGGGAGGGCGACGGCTTGGCTGGAATACGACATTTCACGCTTGACGGGACACTAGTGCCATACCATTGTTGACATGACCCTATACTACCAGTTACGGAAAACCGGGTGAAATCCATGGCGGTACAAGTTTTCACGTTGATTTTAACGGCTTCTTGTCACACTTCTTGTCGCACTATTGATTTCCAACTGCCGTTTTTACGATAATATACGATAATATACGACAATATACTATAATAATATACTATTACCCGATTATTTGGCACTATAACTCAGGAGGATTAAGAAAATGGCAGATACCGATAACGTGAAGGAAGGCAAGTTATTTTACCCGGACGTACCAGTGAAGAGCGAAGCGTTCTTCCTGAAGGGCAGCAACTCCCTCGACTGGGGGATGAAAAACAGGTTGTCGAAAATATTTGACCCCACCAGCGGCAAAACCGTGATGCTCGCCATAGACCACGGTTATTTCCAGGGCCCCACCACCGGTCTGGAAAGGGTGGACATAAACATCCTCCCTCTGCTGCCGTATACGGACACGCTCATGCTTACCAGGGGAATGCTAAGGACTACCATTTCCCCCACTTACGGCAAGGGCGTTGTGTTAAGGGCCAGCGGCGGGCCGAGTATTCTGAAGGAGCTCTCCAACGAGGAGATCGCCATGAGCGTTGAGGACGCACTCAGGCTCAACGCGTCGGCCATGGCGGTACAGGTCTTTATAGGCGGTGAGTTCGAGACGAAGTCCATTCACAACATGACCCGCCTCGTGGACGAGGGTAACCGCTACGGCATACCCACACTGGCGGTAACCGCCGTAGGCAAGGATATGGCGAGAGACGCCAGGTACCTGCGCCTGGCGTGCAGGATCTGCGCAGAGCTTGGCGCGACTTACGTCAAAACCTACTACGTGCCCGAGGAGTTCGATTCTGTTACAGCCTCATGCCCGGTTCCCGTGGTGATGGCCGGCGGCAAGAAAATCCCGGAGCCCGATGCCCTCAGGATGTCCTATAACGCGATACAGGAGGGTGCAGCAGGCGTGGACATGGGCAGGAATATTTTCCAGTCCGAAAACCCCATAGCCATGATCCAGGCCGTAAGGAAAGTAGTCCACGAAGGTATGAAGCCTGAGGAGGCTTACGAGCTATACCAGACACTTAAAAAACAAACACACTAAAATAAAGGGGTGAGCCATGGAAAACAGGTGGGATGAAAACGGCCTGGCAAGGGTTTTTTCCGAATATGCCCTGAAGTGGGGTTACGACCTGCCCTACAGGATATATTCAAGCAGGCTTATGGGTTCCGACAGGCGGTTAGTCCTTCACGGCGGAGGAAACACCTCCGTTAAGACCACGTTTACAAATGTCCTGGGCGATACGGTGCCGGCAATTTACGTGAAAGCCTCGGGTTACGACATGGCCACCATCGGGGAAGACGGCTTTGCCGGCCTCGATCTGCAATATCTGCTGCGGCTCAAGGCGTTAAGAGAGATGAGCGACGAGGAGATGGTCAACGAGTTTCGTACGCACCTCTTCGACTACCGCTGCCCTACGCCGTCGCTTGAGACACTGCTCCACGTTTTTTTGCATCACAAGTTCATCGACCACACCCATCCCGACTCCATCCTGACGCTTACCAACCAGTTTGACGGCGAGAAAATCCTCAAGGAGGCCATCGGGGAAGACGTAATCATAATAAAGTACATTACCCCCGGCTTCAAACTGGCCAAAGCGGCGTTAACCGCTTACGAGTCCAACCCTTCTAGCCGGGCTATGGTGCTCATGCACCACGGCCTCATCACCTGGGGTGAGACGGCGAAGAGTTCTTACGACCTGACCATAGAACTCGTAAACCGGGCGGAGCAATACATAAAAGCCCGTTCTAAGCCTGTATCCGCGCCTGTACCGGAGCCTGAACCCGAAAAACCTTCGGAGTCTGAATCCGGGTTTGCACCGGATCGGCAAACCGCTCATTCGGAGACTGAATCCGGGCCTGTAGTCAAGGTTTCGGCGGACGTGTCGCGGGCCAGGGCTAATTACCTTAAAGTAGCGCCAATCGTGAGAGGTCTCCTTGCCACCAGAACAAAAGACCCCGACAGGCCTTACGACAGGGTAATCCTTCAGCCCCTCGTCGATGGAAACATGCTCGCCTTCGTAGACTCCGAAAGAGGCCGTGAGCTGGCCCTCACTCCACCCATAACGACGGATTACCTCGTAAGGATAAAAGCGTTTCCCATGTGGGTCAGCCACGTGGATTTCGGCGACGAAAACGTATTCAGGGAACTTTTCAAAAGGTATCTCGACCGTTACGCCGGTATGTACGACGAATACGTCAGGCGAAATGCTCCCGGTCCATCCGCTTCTCCCAATGCCCGGGACACACAGGATACCCGGAGCATATCGGAGCACACTACCGTGGTGGACGTTATCCCCAGGGTGATATTCATTCCGGGCCTTGGGGCTATATGTGCCGGTACCGACGTGGAATCTGCCCTCATTGCCCTGGACATAACCGGGCAGTCCGTGGAGGTGAAAAGTTCCATAGCTTCCATGGGCACTTATGCCACGATAAGCGAGGCGGAGATCTTTAACATGGAGTACAGGAGCTACCAGCAGGCTAAACTAGGTTCGGGAAAGCGCCAGCCGCTTCAGGGCCACGTGGCCGTCATTACGGGTGCCGCCGGTGCCATCGGAAGTGCCATAAGCAGGGAACTCCTGTCCATGGGTTGCCATTTGGCCATAACCGATCTGCCCGGCGACCCGCTCGACAGCCTTATGGAGGAGCTTAAAAAGCTCTACTGCGACAGGGTAATGGCCGTACCCATGGACGTTACGTCCCCCGCGAGCGTCCACGAAGGTTTTGACTCGATCGTTGCCAGGTGGGGCGGCGTGGACCTGGTTATACCCAACGCGGGTATCGCCCTCGTGGCCACAATCGATCAAATGCGCCTGGAAGATTTCAGGAAGCTCGAAATGGTTAACGTGGAAGGTACACTTTTGGTATTGTACGAAGCCGGCAGGATTTTTAAAACCCAGGCAACGGGCGGCGACGTGGTGCTGATATCGACGAAGAACGTGTTTGCCCCGGGAGCGGGTTTTGGCGCATATAGCGCAACGAAGGCCGCTGCCCACCAGATAGCAAAAATTGCATCGCTGGAGTTTGCCTCCATGGACGTCCGCGTGAATATGGTAGCCCCGGACGCTGTATTTTCGGAGGGAGATCGGCGCTCGGGCCTATGGGCACAAGTGGGGCCACAACGTATGAAAGCCCGCGGACTGGACGAAAAAGGACTCGAAGAGTACTACATAAACCGCAACCTCCTGAAGGTGCGTATTACCGGCAAGCACGTTGCCAGAGCGGTTATGTACTTCGCCACGAGACAGACACCTACTACCGGGGCCACCATACCGGTTGACGGCGGCCTGCCGGAGGCCACACCGCGGTGA
>JADFXJ010000033.1 GCA_015233615.1 Nitrospirota bacterium | reverse complement strand
CGATTATCGAAATCTTGCCCGCTATCTCCTTCATGGCCGATACGGTTTCGGCTACCGCCTTGCCGCCATCCCTGGCGTTTACCGCAGATTTGTCCGCTATTTTCCGGGTTTGCTGGGAGTTGTCGGAATTTTGCCTGATACTGGAGGTCATCTGCTCCATCGACGAAGATGCCTCCTCTGCCGCCGCCGCCTGCTCCGTAGCGCCCTGGGACATCTCCTGGGCACCGGAGCTTAGTTGGATACTACCTGCGGCAACGTCGTCGGCTGCCAATTTCACCTCCGATACAACGTCGCTGAGTTTGTATACCATTAAACCCAGGGCTCTCATTAACTCATCTTCTGCCGATCTCTCCCTTACTTCGACGACCATGTTGCCCTGGGCAATCTCTTTCGCCAGATCGGTTATAAGGTTCATTGCCCCGATGAGTACGTTAATATTGTTCTTTATCGTGTTGAAGTCCCCGTTGTAATTATCCGTAATATGATTCGGTATGTCACCCTTGCTTATTCTATCCACGTAGTTGGCCGCTACGTTTAATGGGCCGATTACCGCGTCGAGGGTCTTGTTGACACCCTCCACTATCTTGCGGTAGTCTCCGCCGTGCTTTGCCGAGTCGGCTCTTGTGGCGAGCTTTCCTTCGACCGCCGCAGTTACCAGCATGTTGGCGTCGGTTGTCAGTGTGTTGATGTTGCCTATACACGTATTAAGGTTATTCTTAATCGTGTTGAAATCCCCGTTGTACGTGTCGGTTATCTTTGGAGGTATGTCGCCTCGGCTTATCCTGTCCACGTAGTTGGCCGCCATGTTTAACGGACCAATCACCGCGTCGAGGGTGGCGTTTACTCCCGAGACTATATCTTTATAACCGCCTTTGAACTTGTCCGCGTTGCCGCGTGTGGCGAGTTTGCCCTCTACTGCAGCCTTTGTGAGCACTGCCGCTTCGGATACAAGCCCGCGAAGGGTTTCGACGACGCTCATCATGCTCCCGGAAAGCACGTCCTTGTCGGATTTCGCTTTAATCTCGACGGCCAAATCACCCGCGGCTATTTGTTGTGCCGCCTGTGCCGAGGTTTTAATGTTTTCGATAACGTTTCTAAATGACGCGGCCAAAAGTCCAACCTCGTCTTTTGTGTCCGACGAGATATCTATCTCCACGTCGCCACGGGCTAGAGTGTCGGCTGCATCGGCCATATTCTTAATCGGCCTGGAGATTATCCTCGCTATGAAAATGCCAAGGAATATGGCAAAGATCACGCCGGCAGTCGTAAGTGCGATGATCGTACCGGTTATAGTTTTCGCGTCACCGTTGTTTTTATCGGATACGGCTTTGGCGCTTTTTACATTGTATTCGATGACCTTTTCCGCGGCCAGATCCGCAGCGTTGCCTGCTTTGGCCGCTTCGGTTTTGTTGAAGTTAATAGCTTCGGCGTTTTTACCCGCTAATGCAAGCTCAATCACCTTGTCCAGGAGTGACCGGTAAGCAATTCTGGCATCCGTGAACTCCTTGAAATTAGCCTTGTCTGTTTCATCGATGTATGAACTTTCATATTCTTTAGACGCCTTATCCATGTCCTGTCTGTATTCCTTGATCTTTTCGACAAATTTCTGCTTATCGTCCGCTTTTTCGCTTTGCACAATATCGCCTATCGTAATACGAACCTGCTCTATGTCGTGAGATATCTGCGCCATGCTAACGACGGACATCAACATATCGTCGTGCATATTCTGGGATTCGGCTGCAAGCTTGTGAACGTTGATAATACCTATGTAGCCTATGGCCCCTGCAATCATGGCTACCACTATAAAACCGGTTAGAAGCTTCGCACTGATCTTCATGTCATAAAACCATTTCATATACCCTCCTCAATTTGTTTCGTGCCTTGTACGTAAAAATACTTTTAAAACACCGGCCTGAAAACTACATCAGTCCCTGCATTAACCCCTGTATTAATACATAGTAAACCGGCCTTTACGATCGCCCCCCTTCACTTTTCCATGGGTGAACCTCCTTTACCCGTGCCTTACCCTGCGAAATGCGAGGGTTAACATAATTGTCCGATGGTTGTCCGGTGATCTTCCGATGATTGCCCGCCAAAAAGGGCATCGTGTTCCTTCTCGACCAAACCTATGAGCTTAGGCACGTCCAAAATCACCGCAACCGTTCCATCGCCAAGAATCGTGGCACCCGACATCCCGACCACGTCCTTGTAAATACCTCCCAGTTTCTTTATCACCGTCTGGTACTGACCTATTACCTTGTCCACGAGAAAGCCCACCCTTTTACCGCTTACATCGGTAACAACCACCTGTTGCAGGTCGGGTGCCTGGCCGTTGATGAAAAAATGCCGCCTTAAATTGATATAAGGAATGAGATCCCCTCTCACTACGACCAGTTCTCCATGGTGGGTCCGGCCGATCTCCTGCTTAGTCAGCGCAATGCACTCCACTACCGTGGCAAGGGGTAACACGTACTGGTCCTTGCCTATCTTCACCAGGAGCCCGTCTATAATGGCCAGCGTCAGCGGCAGCTTTATCGTTATCGTGGTGCGTATCCCATCCTCACTCGTTATATCTATCGAACCTTTGAGGGATTCTATCGCCCGTTTTACGACGTCCATCCCTACCCCTCGCCCCGATACGCTGGTAACCTCCTTAGCCGTCGAAAAACCGGGGGCAAAGATTATCGAAAACAATTCGTTCTCGGAAAGTTCGGCAGAGGGGTGTATCAATTTTTTTTCGATCGCCTTGGCCCTTATAACCTCTTTATTTAAACCCGCTCCATCGTCCGAGATGCTGATTACGACGTGCGCGCCGCTATGGGCCGCGGATATTAAAAGAGTGCCTTTGCGGGGTTTGCCTTTTTCCTGGCGTACCGACGGTAACTCGATGCCATGGTCTATACTGTTCCTTATTATGTGTATCAGAGGATCGTTAAGCTTTTCAATGACGGTTTTGTCTAATTCGGTTGCAGCACCTTCGGTAATGAATTCAATCTCTTTATTCAGCTCGGAGGACAGGTCTCTGACCAGGCGGTTAAACTTGTTATAGACTGTGCCGATTGGAAGCATTCTCATGTTCATCGTGTTGTCTCTAAGCTCCGAGACGAGTCTTTCCACTTCTTCGGCAAGGCCAAGCAGTTCGTAATCAATCCTTTTTATAGCGGTACGGCTCAGTCTTGCCTGAAGCGTTACGAGTTCCCCTACCAGATTAACCAGAGTGTCGAGCTTTTCCGCCGGCACCCTGATAGTCGTAAGAGCCTCTTCCTGCACGCGGCTTTTACGTATATCCCTGATGTGTTGCTGCTCCGCCAAAGCCGCCTCCACGCAACCGGGCCTGACTACTCCTTTTTCCACAAGAATCTCGCCGATACGCTTACCGGCACTAAGAATACCGTCGAGTTCCGACTCCGTAATATCTCCCCGCCCTACAAGAATCTCACCCAACTTCTTGTACCCGGCATTGGCGTCCGGGCTATTAGGTTCGTCTATAAGTTCTACCTTTAACTCGCTATCGTCCTCCACGAAGAGGAACACTTCTCTGATCTTATCCTCACCCGCATCCGTAGTAAGTACGACGTCCCAAAATACAAAGCACTCCTCCGGGTTAAGCTGATCCAAAGATGGAATATCTCCGGTATGGGCAACCACTCTGGCTCTGCCAAAACCGGCCAGCTCCTTAATTAGAAGAATGGGATTAATCCCATGCAAAAATATTTCACTGGGCGGACGAAAACGTATTCTGTAGGTGCGCTCTATCGCTGCGGATTGAGACGATTGTGTGCCGCCGGCCTTACCGAATTCCCCGGAATCGCCGAAAATGCGGGAACTACCGGAGTCCATGCCGGAGCGCATTTCCCCACCGGTTTTTTTATGGGCTATGGCACTGAAAGCCTTCGTAAGCTCGACTCTGCCGTATAAGTCGGCCCCGCCCGGTACCATAGACGGGTCAAGCATCGATTTTATCTCGTCTTTTGCTCGCAGTGTCAATGAAACCAAATCTTTCGTCAACCCCAGCTCGCCGTCGCGTACCAGCATGAACACCGTCTCTATGTCATGGGTAAACCTCGATACGTCGTCAAAACCAAACATCGCGCCGCAACCCTTGATAGTGTGCATGGCACGAAACGCACGATTTATGAGATCTGCGTCATCCGGCCTCTCCTCGAGCTCTATCAAAGCGTTTTCGAGATCGACTAAGTGCTCGCCGGCCTCCTCTCTGAACATCTCCCTGAACTGGCTGTCCTTTTGGCTATCATTCATACAAACCCTCTATAATATCTATGCTTATCTATTTATCTATGTTTACCGTCGGCTCTCCCACTTGATCACGATGTAGCCTCAACTCCAGTTTCTAAGCCATAAACAGCCGGCGTTTCCACGTGCACAACTTCTATGGCGGGCAAATCCGGAGTCTTTAACCACATTTTTCAAGCACCCGGGCAGACTTCCCTCCAGGACAAAACGTTTGCCGCTTAACACGGATAACCTGTGAGCCGAACATAAAAGCTGAAGGCCCGACAGATCGATTTCCGTTACGTCTTCCATGTTCACTTCCAGGTTGGGTACTTTGTTAATGGCAGCCAGTAATCTATCCCTTGCCTGCGAAGCGTTCTCTATTACCAATTCCCCTTTTATCGCAAGCACCCCTTTGCCCTCTCCCGTTTCCCTGTATGTAACGTCCATCATATCGCCACCTCCATGGCTTTCGGCAAAGCGTACTTTTACTTGCGTTTTACGTTCTTTCCCCGGTGCTTGCAAAATTCGGGTTATATATCCCCATATGTCATATACACCCAAATATCCAAAAAAAAGCCCCAGCTTTCACTGGGACTCCCCTATTTGATTATAACATAATCAGATTGTACCAGAGATAAATTATTTTAAGAATAATCCGGATAATCCGGATAGTCCGGTTCTGTCGATTCTATTGAAGAATCCCCGGACGCCAAAGAAAAAGTCCGGGGCAGCGTTGACAAAAACTATGAGAAGTGTTATGTTAGTAAGTACTTACTACGAAACATGCGCTCATGGCTAACACATGACTAACATAGGTTCTGGCAACGACGCAATAAGGTAACGATGGAAAAAATTGAAAAGTCTGAAAAGACCTGTACAAAACAAAAGATACTCGATGCCGCTATAGAGCTCATTTCACGCAAGGGGTACCTTGGGGCTACCACCCGGATGATAGCTAGTGAGGCCGACGTAGCCGAGCTAACCATATTCAGGTATTTTAAGAACAAGGAGACACTATTCAAAGAGGTACTCAATATTTATACCTTCCTGCCAATGCTCCGGGAACTCCTCCCTTCCCTTGACGGTCTGCCGCAACGGGAGGCCCTCAGAGTGGTGGCCTGCAGCTTCCTCTATACGCTGAAAGATAGAAAGCAACTTGTAGCCATAATGTTTTCCGAGATCAACCGTTACCCGGAAAAGATCAGGGAAATCTATAGCTCCTACGTAGACGAGCTCATGAACACGCTGGCGGGCTACTTCGCCACGTTAAAGGAACAGGACATACTCAGGGACATTAACCCCACACTAGCTTCAAGGTGTTTTCTGGGCATTCTCTTTTCGTACTTCCAGAGAGAGGAGCTTATCAAGGGCAGGTCTATCCCTGCACAGGAGATCGAAGACCTGGTACCATCCATAGTGGATAACTTCCTCTATGGCACCATCAGGCAGTAAGCACACGCCAGTAAATATGCTACTGTGTGTCAAATATACAACACTATAGTTGCAATATTGACACAATATAAGTAGATTCACTCCGGCTACGGCGAATACCATTTCGAGCCGAATTCATCATTTATTTTGACGTGGCCTCGTTAAGCATACCTTTCTGTTACAATTGGCACAGATATTGCTTGATATATGGCTTAAAGCGTCATAATCGTTCTATTAGGAATTCGGAAGCTTTTCACGTCGAAGGCCTGTGCACAGCCAGGATAAAAAAGGAGGTTAAAATGTCTAAAAGATCCAGGTGTTTAACCGTTTTTTCGGTGGCTTTGCTATCCGCTACACTTGTAGCTGTAATTTACCACAACCGGATTATAACGGAACTAAAGCAGAGAAACACGATTCTTTCGAACAAAGTGAATGAAATGGAGGAGACATTTCTGTCGAACCGGGAAAAGGACCAGTTCGAAATTACCGCTTACGACCCCTCACGCAAGAGCTGTGGAAAGTGGGCAAAATACAACTTAACTAAAAGCGGCACCACTCCTCAAAGGTATAGAACCGTCGCGGTAGACCCTTCGGTCATACCCCTTGGCTCCCTTGTTTACATAGAAAGCGTAGGCTGGGCAATAGCCGAAGACACGGGTAATCTCGTCAAGGGTAAGACCATAGACGTCTTTTTCGACTCTTACATGGAAGCAAAGCAGTTCGGAAGACAAAAATTAACCGTTTACTACAACAGGAACACGTAAAGGCCGGCGGCGGCATATCCTTATCTGCGTTAATCTGCGGATAATTAAAGATAGAACAGATTATCCGCAGATGACGCAGATGAACGCAAATTAAGATACATATCTTATCTACCTTGACATTTGGCCTGACATTTTGGTGGTCTCTGTTTGAAAAATCCTACGAAATATGTTTTAATAGTTAACTATGTCGAATATCGAATCGAACAACGAGCCGAACACTATGTCGAATTCCGTGCTAAACTCCGGTGGAGCAGTCGTTGAAATATACGACACGACGCTCAGGGACGGCACTCAGGCCGAGGACATATCCCTGTCCGTCGAGGACAAGCTTCTGATAACGGAGAAACTCGACGATTTTGGCGTTCATTACGTCGAGGGGGGATGGCCTTCGTCTAACCCGAAGGACGCGGAGTACTTTGCCAGGGTAAAAAAGCTCAAACTAAGGAAGACCACCGTGGTGGCTTTCGGGAGCACCCAGAAATTCGGTCACAAGGCGGAGAAAGACCCGAACCTCAGGGCCATAGTGTCGGCCGAAACGTCCGTGGCCACCATTTTCGGCAAGACGTGGGATTTCCACGTCATCGAGGCCCTCAAAATATCTCTGGACGATAACCTTGGTATAATCTTCGATTCGATAGAGTTTCTGAAAAAGCACGTGAAAAGGGTGTTTTTCGACGCCGAGCATTTTTACCAGGGCTATGCCAATAACCCCCAATATGCGCAGAGCTGCCTGAAGGCGGCCTTTGAGGCCGGTGCGGACTGCCTGGTCTTGTGTGACACCAACGGGGGCTTCATACCCCGCGACATCAGGGCCGTAACGTCTGCCGTGAAGGAGAAATTTGCCGATAGCGTAACTCTGGGCATACACGCCCACAACGACTCCGACTGTGCCGTGGCCAACTCCCTGGAAGCCGTCCTGTCCGGAGCGACCCAGGTGCAGGGCACCATAAACGGTCTTGGCGAGAGGTGCGGCAATGCCAACCTCTGCTCCATCGTGCCGAACCTTCAACTGAAGCTCGGGGTTAGATGCCTTGGCGATGACGAACTGAAACTGGTGCGCGAGGTATCCAGGTACGTCAACGAACTGGCAAATCTCAGCCACGCCAAGCGGCAGTCCTACGTCGGGGACAGCGCCTTTGCCCACAAGGCCGGTATGCACGTCAGCGCCGTGCGGAAACACCCGGAGACGTACGAGCACGTTAACCCGGAGCTCGTAGGCAACTCCCAGAGAATACTCATATCCGACCTTGCCGGCAAGAGCAACATACACAGAAAGGCCGAGGAATTCGGTATTCACTTATTAGACGACAAGAGTGAGGTACAGAAGATACTCGACAGACTCAAGGACCTCGAGAGCCAGGGATACCAGTTCGAAGGTGCGGAGGCCTCCTTCGAGTTGATGATGAAAAGAATGACCGGCCAGTACAGCGAAGCATTCGAGCTTTTAGGTTTCAGAGTGATAGTGGAAAAACAAGAGCGCTGCCACGACGCCAAAAGCGAGGCCACTATAAGGATTCGCCTCCCAAACGGCCAGGTCGAGCACACCGCATCCGATGGCAACGGCCCCGTAAACGCCCTTGACAACGCTCTAAGGAAAGCGCTTCTTAGTTATTACCCCGCGCTAAAATCCGTAAAACTACACGACTACAAGGTAAGGGTACTGTCCGGGGGCAAGGGGACTGCTACCGGCGTCCGGGTTCTTATCGAATCCGGTGACGGACGTGCCCGTTGGGGTACCGTAGGGGTGAGCGAAAACGTCATCGAGGCATCCTGGCAAGCCCTGGTAGACAGTATAGAATACAAGCTTCTGAAGAAAAGAACGTGATTGCCGCCTGGCACTTAAGCCGGACACTTAATACTGCCGGCCGTGCTGCTATCATATCAGGCTACACTTATGTACACTCAATACGGTTGGTCTATGGCCAATCGATTTTGCCCGCACCTAAAAAAGGAGTAAAAAATGATTAAGAATTCGAAGATTAAGGTAAAAATCGGCTTAGGTTTCGGTATAATTTTGCTGCTTATACTTTTAATGGACGGCGGCATCTTTTCTATTGTTCAGGGTATAAAAAGCCACGCAGTGCACATCGAAAAAGAGAGTCTGCCATATGAGCTTATTGCCGACGATATAGTTATAGATATAGTGCAGATACAGCAATTTCTATCGGACGTATCGGCAACGCACAATAAGGACGGCTTTAAAGACGCCGAAGAGTACGCTTCGAGATTTAAAGACGATACCGGGAAGGTTATAGCGTTGTACAGGGAGAAAAACGACTCCGATTCGATTAAGAAGATGGAGGAAATCAGGGGAATCTTCGACAACTACTATGATATTGGGAAAAAGATGGCTAATACATACGTTGACAAGGGGGTGGACGAAGGGAACAAAATAATGGTGGATTTTGACAAAATCTCCTCCGATATGCAAAAAAAAGTGGGTGAATTCAGATCCGATCAGGTAAATCATGCAAAAGATAAAACTCAGAGTATAGTAAAGATGATAGGTAATACGCTGACAACCATAGTGGTGATGTTTGTCGTTATTTTAGCTGCCGGTATTATTATTACCATCTGGATTGGCAATACTATCGTGCGTCCATTGCAAGAGGCTATAGACGTATCCAATCGAATGGCGGAGGGCGATTTGACGATGGATATCGGGGTTTCGGCAACAGATGAGACGGGGCAACTTTTATCGGCGATGAAGAACATGGCCGAAAAACTTAAAAATATAATGTACACGATAAGAACGTCGTCCGATGACGTTGCCTCGGCAAGCCGGGATTTGAGTGCAAGTTCGGAGCAAATGTCCAATGGAATATCGGAACAATCCAACAGGGCTTCACAAATCGCTACGTCGTCGACCCAGATGTCGCAAACGGTCGTTGACGTTGCAAGAAATGCTTCGACCATAGCATCCTCTGCAACGGAGGCGGCAACGCTGGCTAAAGATGGAGAGACGATCGTCGGTAAGTCTATCGAAGAGGTAAAATCCATAGCAAACGCAGTCAGTGAATCCGCTAAACTCATAATAACCCTTGGACAACGTTCCAACCAGATCGGGGATATAATTAACGTAATTAAAGATATAGCGGACCAGACTAATCTTCTGGCATTAAACGCGGCTATCGAAGCGGCAAGAGCCGGGGAGCAGGGAAGAGGTTTTGCCGTCGTTGCAGACGAGGTAAGGAAACTTGCCGAAAGAACGGCTAAAGCCACGTCCGAGATAGGCGGTATGATTGTATCGATTCAGCAGGAAACACAAAAGGCGGTTACATCTATGGATGGAGCTACACACATGGTGGAAACGGGTGTAGAGTATGCAAGCAAAGCAGGGGATGCTTTGAGCGGCATCGTGCAAAGTATTAATTCACTGCAATCCATGGTTGAGCAGATAGCCTCTGCAACGGAGGAAATGTCTACCGTCTCCGAAACGATAACGTCCGATATAGAAACAATAGCGAACGTCTCTCAGGAAACGAATTTAAGTGCCGAACAGATAACAAGGTCTGCTTCGAACCTTTCGAAAATATCCTCGGATTTACAGAAAGTGGTGGGACATTTCAACGTTAACGCCGGTTCGAAAGAGTTTAGACGTATCGGGCGTTAGGTATACCGGTCATCCGGAAATCGATTAGCCAAAAAAAAGGAGCGGTTTCAAAACCGCTCCTTTTAAATTTCAATGTACGGAAGACTAACTAATAGGTGATAATAGCCGGTATCTGAGTGTTGTTGATGACCTGTGTGGGAACACCCGCAGCGCTGGTTTGCATACAGTAATAACCAACGAGGTTACGCTTCGGTGTGCTGGTGCCCTGGAAGCAGGCTAACAGTATGTTAGCGCAGGTCAGAGTGTCTCCGGTTACGCCTTGGTTATTAGCAACGAACGCGAGGTCTATCGAATAGAATGCGCCCTTTGACGTGGAATCCGGGCCGGCTATCGTCGCGGTGGTGTTGCCCACTAAAGTAGTGAGACTGTTGCCACTGACGGTGATTATGTCGGTTGTCTGGGCAGCGAGATTGCCTGCGCTAATGACGGGGAAATTCCCGGTGGTATATGCTCCGCCGCCGCTCGTCCTGGGGATAAACGACATTGCTGCCGACGCACTAGAGTAGTTTGAGGCTACGCAGTAAATAACGTTAGCTGCCGCGGTATGGAAGTAAGGGAACCTATAGGTTACGTTGTCCGATGCAGCACTTGCGTCATGTGAATACTGGCCCTCGTAGACTGCCAAGCCCATAAGGAACAATGCCAGTACCAGAACATAAATTATACTTCTTTTCATTACAATCCTCCTTCTTAATGATTTTTCACGAAATACTATTCAATGACCTAAGCATCTCCCACAGCGCGGGAAAGGTTTACCTCAACTCATCACCTCCTTAAGGATTTCCATCCATTGTATCTTAAGTCTCTATTAAACATATTATCATTCCCTATGATTATAAACATAAAAAACACCATATGTCAATAGAAACAACCTTAAAAGATACCATACACGTTCACCATAACCTTAGCGGAAAAACCATTTAAGGCAAACCGCTGCCCCCATCTGTTTTACGACCATTATATATATACGTCCTGTATGCGAACCAGAGCATCCTGCCATAACGGGTATCTGCCAAAATAAAGCGGCTCACCTCCTTTGATGGCAAAATCCCTTTCGGTTTATTTTTTTATCGGAAAAGGCGTCCGAAAACTTTAATAAATAAAAATTTAAAACAGCCGCCCACTACCTATTTTAACACCACACTTTAAGAAAGTCGTTTTCTATCGATAGATTCTATTATTATAAATATGATATAGCAATAACCATGCCAGAAGTGGCAGTATATTTTTTAAACGCAGTCAGAAGCGATCTCTGCGATGCCTTGTGCCGTTTAGTGCGGGATTGGCGGGAAAATACTCATGGACAAGCGTATAAGCCCGAAATGTAACGGGTTACGTAAGGAGATATTTAGTTAAGTAAATAGTGGACATGTAATAGGCCCGGGTGGGAAATAATTTCACGGCAGAGAAACTGTTGCCATTCCGACGCTCCGGCGCAAGGTTATTGACACACCCTCTTACCTGGTCATCCTTATGAACTCGTTCTTTATTTGGTTCGTCACGTCCGAGGTCTCGTTCGTGTCAATCAGTATTCTTGGGGTGATGAGGATTATCAGTTCGGTCTTTGTCACGTCCGAGGAGGCGTTCTTAAAGAGGTAGCCCAGTAAGGGAATGTCTCCGAGGAGTGGGATTTTTGTCTCCGAGGTATTGACGTTTTTGCTCCTTATGCCGCCGAGAACTATGGTCTGGCCGTTTGCAGCAACAACGGACGTGGTTATCTTCCTCGTCAGTATCAGAGGGGAGTCTATGGTAGAAGTATTATTGGTCTGTGCCTCGCTTACCTCCTGGGATACGTCTATGGTTACGAGACCGCTTGAGTTGATTGTGGGTTTTAGCCTCATCAGAACACCCGTGTTTGTGTAAGTAATGTTCCTCAAAATGTTCTGGTTCGTCGTGGTTGTCGTGTTGGTGCCGACTTCGGAGGATACGAGGGGAATCTCGTAGCCTATCTGTATGGCTGCCTCCTGATTGTCCATTACTAAGATGTGAGGTTTCGAGAGTATCTCTATCTTTTTGTCGACGGCAAGCATGTTTACCAGAGCCTGTATGTTGGAGCTGTCGGCCAGGTACTGGAAAAGGAAACCGGAGGTCGTGTCCACGCCAAGCTGGCCTAAAGTAGAGGCCGTGTAAGCACCGCTTGACATGCGCCCCTTCAGGTACCCTTCGAAACCCAGGCTATTGGATTTGTCCAGTGTAAGTTCGGCTATCGTAGCCTCTATCAAAACCTGCCGTGGCGGGGTGTCGAGATCCCTGAGAAGGCTGAGCAGGTTCTTGTAAAGTGAAGGCGTGGCCATGAGTATCACCACGTTGTGCCTGTCGTCGGCTGCGATCTTTATGCCCTGTGTGTAAGTGCGGGAGGCCGACGATGCCGACGCCTGGGCACTGGCTGCCTGGGCAGCCGTCGGCGTGCCCGGGGTACTCAGGGCCGTTGCCGTCGGTGCCGCCTGGGCACCCGTGGCGGTTTGAGTGCCTTGCAGCGTCGGTTTTTGCGTGGATAAGCCGTAGAGCTTCTGTATGGAATCCACGAGGTCCGACGCCTTGGAGAAACTGGGAATGTACGTAAAATTCTTTTCCTCCGTGCCTGCCGATTCTGCCGTGTCCAGCTTGTCCTTCCACTGTAGCACGAATTTCATGCTGTCGGCGTCCGGGGCTATGATTAACACGCTGTTGAGAAACTTTATCTGTATGAACTGTACCCCCGGGTCTTTGCCCGAAGAGGAAACTGGTATGCCAACTGCGGCCAGGATTGTCGTTATCTGCCTGATGAACTCGTCCGGGTTCCAGTAGGTGAGCTTCGTGAGGAGCAGCTTTTTCCTGAGCATGGAAGGAACGTCGATCACGTCTATGAGCCGCAGCACTTCGGCCATGGCCGAAGCCGGACCCGCGAGCATTAACGCGTTTTCTCTTGCGTAGGCTTTTACCGAGATACCGGTCTTGTACAGATCGCTGACTATAGGTACCGTCTCCGTGGCACTTACGTACTTCAGGACGACTATCTGGACAATGTTGGCGGGGCTGGCGGGCACCGTCCTGCCCACCCCCACGTCCACGGGCTGGCCGCCGGAGGGTGGTCTCAGAACGTAAAGGGCACCTCCCTTTTCGCCTACGAGCAGCCCGTGCCGGCGCATCAGTTCAACTACGATTTCCAGGACTTTATCGGCGGACATATCGTTTGTCATTCGCAGAGTAACGGGAGTTTTTAGGCCCCTGACGGCCTCGTCCATGAAAAAAGGCACCTTCAGCGCGTCCCCTATAGCGTACACTATGAAGTCCGACATGGGCATGCCATCCACGTTTATCATCACGGGTTTCGTCTGTAGTGCCAGGTGTTTGACGTTTACAGGCTCGAGTTCGAGGGCTAACTTTCCACTAACCGCCTTGTCGAAGCCGGGCATGGCAATTTCCTCTATTTCCCTGGCGGCACCGTCCTTCTTATATTCTTCCCCGGTTGACGGCGCTCTCTTTGACATGTTGGCGGTGACGTTATCGGAACGTGGCCGTACTATCGTATCGAGGTCCCTGGCCCTGTCCGCAGTTGAGCAAGAGTATGCCAGGATTAGAAATATAATGGCCAATGGTACCAATGGATACTTAAAAAGAGTGGATTTAGAACCCGAAAATTTCAAGTCTGCGGATTTCGAGCCCGTGGATTTCTGGTCTGCGCCGGCGCCCATTATCTCTTCACGCTAAAAATCTTTAATTCCCTGTCGCCTGACTCGCTTTTGAGGGTTACGCTGGTAGGACCGGTTATCGAGAGCACGTGAATATTTTCTTTGTCCTCAGTGGCGGCCGATTCGATAGCCTCTCCGTCTTTTACGACGTGCACGGCGTGGGAGTCGTCTAAGAGCACGGCACGCTTGCCGTCTTCCAATAAAACGCCCAGAAGCGTATAAATCTTCGGGGGCCTGACCACCTTTTCCGGCTTCTTGTCCTGGGGGTACATGCCGTCGGGAGAAAAGACGTTTTTTGCCGAAAGTGACGTATAATCTCCGAGGCCGCTCTTTACCACCACGTCCAGGCGCGTCTTCTTATCCCACTGCAACTCAGGCGACGCGGTGAGGCCGTATTTCATAACCGGGCTTTTCACGATCATAAGCGGTACACAGGAAACGGCAATGGCCACGAAAAAGATATCGGGACGGTATTTCTTAACGCCGGTAGCCCTGACCCAACGCAGGCAACGGCCCAAAAAAACACCCCAAAACGTATACACTTTCACAATATTCATTCTATCGGATGCAAACTCCTCCGTCATGCTCAAATTTTTCCGATAAATCCGGACACTACGAACTTTACGGTATAAACACCGTTATTGTTGTCTATCTCGAGATCCTTGACCCTTAGCAAGGGTCTGCTCGCCTGAATCTCTTTAAAAAGCTCGATTACGGGTTTTATCTGTCCCTGCACGCGTAAAGACACGGAGATCCCGGTGAGCACCGGATCGTCGAATCCATCGAGCAATTGGAAGTTTAACACATTAAGCGATTTTTTTTCAGCAGCTCCGGTAACAAACTTCAGGATATCCGTTTGCACCGCAGTCTTGTTGCTGTCTTTCGGATAAATGAGGGTTGCCACCTGTTCGCTGACTTGAGGGTCTTTCCTGGTATCCACGGCCGAGTATTTCTGGTAAAGCTCCTTTTTAAGCGTGTAAGCGGAGTAGTATTCGTTGAGCAGGCCCTTTTTACTCTCCAGGAAGGAGTGTACGGGTACTACGACAAACCTTATGATAAACAGGACAAATATTATGAAAAAGCCTAATTTACGCAAGTCGCCGGCTTTACCGCCGTTAGCTCCGGTGCCGTTCATACGTCAAAACACCCCGTGATGTTTTATGATAACGCCTACGTCTGAGGCCGGGTTCACCCTGGGATGGAAACCTGCCGGCGGCGCTGTGGCCTGAAGTACCGGTACTCCCGACTGCGGCATATTACCGTTGACTCCGGCGGGGTTATCCGGCCAACGTCGTTTGTCCGGTTCGGGCGGAGCGGGCCGGGAGGATGCCATGGCAGGCAGCCCCTTGTTTTCGGCTACGCTAACTGTCAGTTGAAAGCGATAAGTACCGCTGCCGTCTTTCACAGGGTCCCCGCCCAGGCGGACGTCGGTGAAGTGCGGGGACTGACCGAAGGCCCTTATCACGGCAGTCGGGTCAGTAGAGACTACGCCCATCTCGACCAGCCTGTCTTTTATGGACATCCGGCTAAAATAAGTTCCGGATGGCATCACACCGGACACCATGTCCATTACCGCGAGAGTGGAGGGTATGGCGGTGGTTTTTTGGACGAGAGCATCGAGGGTCTTCCCGTCGGTATCCTTTTCCTTTAAGGCCGCTAAGAAGGAGATGTTACCGTTAACCTTTTTTATTTCATCCCGTGCTTTTAACATTGCATTGTCCAGACCTCTCACCGACAGGTACGACGCTACGAGATATGCGGCAAGGGCGTACGCCGGGATGCGCGACATGTGCCCGACGTCCAGAGACTTCATCCACCCCGACGTCTTGAACCGGCCGGGGGCAAAGCCCTGTAGTGAGTACAGGGACAGCGGGTGTTGCGTGGGCTCGTACCTCACCACGGCAATACCGAAAGACGACGGTGGAAATTCTTCGGGCAAATAGGTTCTTACGCGGGCCACCGACTCGCCAAAGGAGCCGAGAGAGCGGCAAAAAAGCTCGAAGTCAGCCGGCCTGGGAGGGTAGGGGAGCACCCTTGCCGATACCACGCCGCCCGCACCGTGGGCTATGGCGAAAACGTGTGCCTTGTGTGTGAAGACGGTTATCTCAGGCTCAGCCGATACAAACAGAACGTCCTCGGGTATTATGTAATCGTAACCAAAGGTACCGGCGATGTTTTCGACCGGTTCCCGTTGCCAGGCCCACACGTTTACCATGGTGTAGTTTTTGTGCGCGCCGGAAACTTCGAAGTGAAACATCGGCTCACTCAGGGTGGGGAACAGATCCCCTATCTCGTTGGCTATTATGCCGGAGAGGTTTTTAAGCGAAGATGGCGGATATTTTTCGCGGGTAAAGTAAAGCAAGCCATGGCTCAGCAGAAGAATTTTTCTGCCCAGTACCATGCCGACCCTCGACGGCCTGCCACCCGACATCGGTCTGACACCTTTCTTTCCCACCTTGTAGAAGCTCGCTCCGTCACTATCCAGGTAACACACGTTAGCCGCCATCACCCCTCCTTCCAGTAATACGTGGAGTATGGCGTGGTGGCGGATTCCTGGAGCCCTATGCCCGAACTTATAACGTAGCTGCAGCCTCCGCTAAAGTAGCTCACCGTTACGTCAAAGTAAGAAGACGGGACGAAGTAACTGGTATCCATGGACGGGGTTAAGCTGGTGCCGGCCATTTGGTTAAAACTATCGAGTGACGTTATCGGCTCGATCCGGAATTTTCCCTTTAACGCATCGGCCTTGTCTTTCGACAAGGCGAGGTACGCTCTGACGACGGTGGCGGAGGCGGTGTTTGGATTAAATCCGGTAGTAGGCAATATGGTTATATACTGAGAGAGCTTTTCATACAAATCCTCGTCGATGCCCCTGACGAGTGTAAGTTCGCGCAGATACAGCAACTGGGAGTTCCTGGGCCGGTACTTAAAGCCGAACGATAAATAATAGCCTGACTCGGCACCGTTTAAGCGCGGAGAATCGTCTCTGTCTATCCAGTCGTTTATGCTGTCGACGACAATCGAGGGATTGGGGGAGGTGCCGGCGTTGCCGCTATCGGCCAAAACGTTAACGAGATTGCCCATTTCGGCCCCTACGCCGTCAGCCACGGGAATGCGGCCGTTGGAATCCTGTACGGTGATTGCGACGTCATCGGTCAACTGTACGGCAGAGTTATTTATGGGGACCTCGGTAATACCGGCAATAAGCTTATCGGAGAGTATTATGCGATTGGACTGGAGCTGCCCCGTCAATATGGCGTATATTAAGGTGCCGTAAGCGGAATGGGCCGATACCAATGCCTCTGATTTGGCTTTCAAAGCCGACGCGGATTTTATGTGCTCTTTGACGAGCCAGTTGAACCCGACGCTGACGGTTATCACGATGGCGGAGATGAATATGGCCAGAAGTACCGCCGAACCGCAGTCGTTGCCGCGCCCGGGCAACGTCGTATTTGCCTTTAACGGTGCCACATTTGCCCGATTAGTGTCATATTCGTCATATTACGTAAGGGTTCGGCTTTATGGATGAATTTGTATGCACGGCCAGGAAAATTATATGCCTCTTACCGTCACCGGTATAGGTTATCCTGATGCCGCCGGGCATTTTGTCGCTTTGCCTGGTGTCGTAGTCGCTCTTCCACTCCCACTTTCCGGTACGCTGGTTCATCGCGTACACTTCCATCACTATGCCGGAGACCCCTTCCAGTATAACAAAAGAACCGCCTTTTTTGTAATCGCCGAAAAAATTTAGTCTCTCTATATCCTTGTAACCGTAAGTGTAAACGGGCAGCTCGTAATATACAAGCGAATAGAGACCGGCCGCTTTAGCTTTTTCTTTGACGAGCCACACTACTACGGGTAATTTGCCGGTAAGAGGAGACAAACTCACGTAGCTTACTACGTTTCCGTTACATAGGAAATATGGGAACCACTGTTTTTGGTCGTCTTCGACGTAGTAGCCCACCATGCCTCCGGTACTCTTGTGAAGCCAGAACTTGCCGCCATATTTCCAGAAGTTTACACCCTCCTCCATGACCGACTTATATTGCATGAGACTCTGTTGCAAGGCCATTACGCAAAACATTACCATGGCCGTGAATATGGCAAGTGCCACGAGCACCTCGATGAGGGTATAGCCCTCCGCCCGGCATACCGCCGCCCGATTCCATGTTCTATCCGGCCTCTGCACCGGTCTCCTTCTTTCTGCACCTTAACAGGTTAATCTCGTAATCCCGCGCTAAGTCTCTATACGTAAGAGTAAAGTTCACCCTGTACAGGTAAACGTCATACTTGCCGGAAACGTTGGGAGTGATAAAGGGCGGCGACACTCTCAGGAGCGTCGACTTCCAGGTCATCACGACTTCGTCTCCCAGCTCTTCGGTGGACGGTATGCCCACCATTTCTGCGAATTTCAGGTAATCGAGAGCCTCCGGCACCTTCGATGCCACCAGGTTAGACTCTCTTGCCCGCTGAAGCGAAGTCATTCCCTCCCTGAACAGGGCCATGGCCGCCGCCACTGCCGCAGTCACGATGAGCCCGGCTATGAGTACCTCCATCAGGAGAAACCCGCTCTCACCACGGCCCTTTTTAACGTCCCCGGCGTTTTGCCTCACGTATTGGTCTCCGTCAGAACCATGCCGCCAAAAGGAGGCGTGATCACTACGTAGTAGGCGTAGCCCTCCACGTAAACGGTTACCGTGCCGCCTGAGGTCGTGCCGTTTTCGAAAAACACTATGGATCCGTCAATGGAGGAAAAGGTACCGTCTATGGGATAAGCGTTTCCTTTCACGGTAAGAGTACCCTCTACTGCGTCCACCTTTATGCCCTGCCCGGACGTAAAGGCCTCCCTCTGCATTTCCGACATGAACAGGAGCACCTTTTCGGCTCCGAGGGAGGCCCTGTACCTGCCGTACATACCCACCGAAGCCGGTACGGCCACTGACACTACCAGCGAGACGAGGGCCATCACTATAATCAGCTCTATTAAAGTAAACCCACTGTTAGCAGACCCCCTGGTTTTCAAATCCGTATATTTATTCCTCAAATTCCGACGTTCCTTAATACCAAGTTGCCGTCAAACGAGCAAAGGACAAGGACGGACAAAAGATTACCACGAAAGGCACGAACAAGTACCGAAAAACACGAAAAAGGACAAGGACAAATGTGTACCCAAATCCCGACATAGAAGTCTGTCATTGCGAGCGAAGCGAAGCAATCTCGCCTTTTCGAAGAGATTGCCGCGCACCTTTCAGGTGCTCGCAATGACGGTAAAATGTTATGTCTCCCGTTTCTATGTCGGGATTTGGGGTGTATAGTCCTTGTTCGTGCCTTTCGTGCTTTTGTTCGTGTGGTTCGTGTTAATCTTTTGTCCTTTGCTCTTTTGAATGCCGTTTGATATAACACCCCGATGCCGCTCAAAGCTTGATGTTGCCTACGCTCATCACCGTGAGTATGAGCGATATGACTATAAATCCGACTACGATTCCCATAATTGTAATAATGGCAGGTTCTATGAGCACCATCACCTTCTTGATACTCCTTTTGAACCTGTCGTCGAAGACGTGAAAGAGCTCGAGGAAAACCTCCTTCATGTTGCCGCTTCGCTCACCTACCCTGACCATGCTCACGACTATGTCCGGGAGTATGTCGACCTGGGAAAAGACGTCTCCGATGTTTTGTCCCTCCCTGATAAGCTTTATAGCCGGGTCGAGGTAACCCCTTATGTTGTCGTTCTGTATGAGGTCGGTGGAAAACCTGATAGCCTTGATAAACTCCAGTCCGCTTGAAAGCATTGTGTACATGGCGTAGGAGAAGCGTGAGAGCTCCAGGTTAATTATCATCCCCCTTGCCAGTGGCAGCGTGACGGCCCTGGAATAAGCCCAATGAAAGAGTTTTTTGACGTCCACGTATTTGTACAAAAGAAGACCGGCAACTACGGCCCCCGCCAGGAAGTAGCCGTTCATGAGTTTGCTCGCCCCGTACAGGAGCTTTGCGGCAAAGGGCAGGAGCTTTTCCTGATTTTCCCCAAATACGCTGAAAAACCTTGGTATTATAAACCTGAATATCACGGTGAGGGTAACGAGACTCGCCACGGTAAGGAATATCGGGTATGTAAGGGCGTTTTTAATCTCCGCCCTGAATTGTATCTGGAACTGCAGGTGCCCGGCTATGTGCTCGAAGGCCATTTTGAGATCACCAACGCTCTCGCCCACCCTGATGACGTTCACCATAAGAGGCGGAAACACGTCCCCCTTGCCGCTACACGCATCGGAAAGGGATTTTCCGGCCCTTACCTCGCCTAATAACGAGGAGAGCAGCTCTTTGAGGTTCAGGTTCGTTGCCGAGGACGCGACTATTTCGAGAGAATCGTCAATCCTTACGCCGGCCTTAAGAAGCACGTAGAGCTCCCTGGCCATGTTATAGAGGTCCTGGTCACTTATCTTGTTCCTCTTCAGCCGTCCTCCACGGGACCGGGCTTCAGCCAGAGATACCACGCTAAAACCCCTTTCCCTGAGAAGGCGGCGAGCCGCCGCGAGCGTCTCCGCACTGATAGAGCCGGATAGTTCGTTACCCGCATGGTCTAAACAAAGATACCTGAAACTCGTCACGATACCCTCAGCACCTCTTCCATTGTGGTTATACCGGAGAGTACTTTTATGATGCCGTCCTCACGCAGCGTACGGAAACTTTGCTCCTGAAAGAGCCGGCGCTTTATGGCCCCTAACGAGTGGTCTTTCAGGAAAATTTCCTTCAGATCCTCCGTGTACCTGAAGGCCTCGTAAATGGCCGTCATGCCCCTGTAGCCCGTTGACGCGCAGCGGCGGCAACCGGTTCCCTTCGCCGGCCCCTTTGCCTGGACCGACGACGGTGCCTGCGACAGTCCCAGAGTGGCTGCGTAGCGCGAGCACACTTCCCCTATACCGTACTTATCGATTATCAACCCGGGAATTTCATAGGGCTTCGAGCAGAATTCGCAGTTCTTCCTCACAATCCTCTGGGCTATGATCCCGAGGATACTGGCGTTGAGCAGGTAGTCCTCCAGTCCCATCTCTATCAGCCTGAAGAGGGAGGAGGGTGCGTCGTTAGTGTGCAGGGTGGACAGAACGAGATGGCCCGTCAGGGCCGACTGAACGGCTACCTGGGCGGTCTCCGGGTCCCTGATCTCTCCAATCATGATGACGTCCGGGTCGTGTCTGAGGATGGAGCGCAGCGAGGCCGCAAATCCGAGGCCTATATCGTCTTTAACCTGTATCTGGTTTATGCCTTCGAGCCGGTATTCCACCGGGTCTTCCACCGTGATGATCTTTTTTTCCCGCCTGTCAAGGGTGGAGAGCATAGAGTAGAGGGTAGTGGTCTTGCCGGACCCCGTAGGCCCCGTGACGAGGACGATGCCGTAGGGCATCCTTACGAGGTCGGTTATAAGGGGAGCCATGTCGGCCTCTATGCCGAGTTTCGTTATGTCGAAAGAGAGCCTTTCCCTGTAGAGCAGCCTCATGACAATCCCCTCGCCCACGGCGAAGGGGATGGAGGAGACCCTAACGTCAATGAGGGTGGACGCAATCTTAGTGCTGAACTTCCCGTCCTGTGGAAGCCTCTTTTCGGCTATGTCCAACCCGGCAAGAAGTTTTATTCTGGAGACTACTGCGAGGTATATCTTTTCGTTGACGGTATCGGATTCGTGGAGGACTCCGTCGATTCTAATCTTAATCCTGTTTATGGTCTCGGATGGCTCCAGGTGTATGTCGGATGAGCGAAGTTCGACGGCGTTGTTGAGCAGGTTGTTCAGGAACTTTATTACCGGAGCCTCCGTAGCCATTTCCTTGAGTGATTCGGGGTTGTCGTCCGCAAACAGCGTGAAAACGTCTTTCCCGGAGTCTTTAAAAGGTTTCGAAAGTTCGGTGATGGACTGCTCCGTGGCAAGCACCATGGAAAAGCCGCCTTCGAGTTTCTTCGTGAGGTAATCCACTACCGGGCCCTTCATCGGGTCATTGGTGGCAAACACGGTTAACCCCGCGTCGTTATCCACCGGAACGAAGTTGTTGTCGATGAGGTAATTCAGGTCTACGTCCGCGGGAAGGGCCACGGCCGCGTCCGTGGACGGGCCTTGAGATCCTTCCCTGTCAAAGACGGGCAGACCGAGCTGCCTCGATAGGGCCGCCATCAACTGCTGCTCCGTGATGAGCCCGGAGCCTATCAGAATCTGTCCGAGGTACCCGCCCAACTCCCGCTGGAGTTCGAGTGCCCTGTCCAGGTCTTCCCGTCTGAGGCCGTAGAGCTCGATTAGCCACTCCCCGATTAGCATACCGCCGGCTATTAGTTTACCTGAACCCTCTGTACTCACTGGAGTTTACTTGAATTTACCGGGTAGTTCACGATGGCGGGTTACCAGTTTTTTATTACGTTGTCGTCCATCTTGCCGCTTGCGCCAAGGGAGTAGAGATCGAAAGCCCCATGATCGCCGGGACACTTGTACTGGTAGGCCCTGTGCCAGGGGTCTTCGGGAATAGTCTGCTTTGACAGGTATGGGCCCCGCCACCTTTTTTCGGTGGAGGTAAGGAGTTCGTTTACGTCTTTGGGGCAAGTGCCGACGTCCAGCGTGTATCCCTGGACTGCCGAGGAGAGCATCTCCACCTGGGCCTTTGCTATCTCTTCTTTCGATTTCTCGAACCTGCCAAAAATATTAGGCGCTATCAGCGAGGCAATAAGGCCTATGATCATGACCACGATGAGAATCTCTATAAGCGTAAAGCCCCGCTCGCGGCGGCCTGTCCCCCGGGAAGAACTCCGGTTCAACCGTTTCTCCTGCGTATTTGGCACATTTGAGGCCGTTTCGGTTTCCATAGAGTCCGCCATCCTTACGTTAGTTACCGTTAAATTACGTCTTACGCGTCTTGTCAACAACGGGTATCCGTTCATATTCATTTTATATTCACTCCAACGGGCCCGATTTGTCAAGTGCCGCAAGCCGGTTTTCCGCAAGCTTCGACTATTATCCGCAGTTGCCCCTATTATATCCGGCGCCATGCTATCAATAAACTTCGTCTTGTAAAGTCTTTAATATTTTCAGTAGTTTTTCATGTATTACTTTTGAGTTTTTGGTAATCTTGTACGATTGCCGCATGAAGTGCTTCTCGATTTTAAGCGCGGGCAAATCATTCTCTCCAGTTTATTATCGCTTCCATAGCTTCTTCAGCAGTATTAAACGTATAATATTCACCCCTTTGCTCGGCAGCCAAAGTTTCTTCGACAAATAGTTTATGTTTACGTTGCCTCTCGGCAAGATAGGCTGTAAAATCGGCTATCTCTTTAACACGCTCAGGGGACAACTCCGGAAACATCTCGATGATACGTTCGATGTCGGGATTCTTTACAACGGCCTCCGGGGGCTTCTCGATAATCGTTTCGCTCATAAGGATATAGTAGCATAAGGGAGGTTTTAATGGCTATATCAAAGATAATAGTGCATTATTTACTGTAAGTGGGTCCGATCATCCTTTTGAGCTACCCTCTTTTTTTGAGCTGCCAGGGCTAACATTGCTTATGGAGAAGGCGCAACCCCTACCAGGCGAACTTTACCGGAGCGGCGACATTGCCGAGGGGTGCGACGTTGAACCCCGTACCCTGTCAATGACGACGAAAGCGGCAGCGGTTAAAGTTTGGAACACCATCGACCAACCAGGAGTAGACCCCCAAGGATAACGTAACGCTCTTTTGTTACTCTACCAGACGGGCTTAAACCATATCACGCCGTCGCATAATGCTCTCATCCGCCTGCCGACAACGCCGTAGGAGGCGTTTGCCGGCTTAAACCGCCCTATGGCGCAAAACTTCGGCACCGGATGAAAAAGGCTTACGATAACGCCACGCGAATTCGGCTGACGGTTTGGCGGACACTCTAACGTGGTTTGTCTGCTGCCGGCGCGAACGGATTGCCGATGGTGGCACGATTGTCGGTTTTCCCCTAAATGTTTAATTTTACCCGATATCATGTAATTTCTAAATGTAGATGTTTGTTATAAATATTTGCGATTTTCTCAAGAGTTTTGACTGTGGGATTGCATTTGTTTGGATTTTCTAATTTTTGATAAACCTGATAAGAAATTCCCAGCCTTTTTGAAACATCAATCTGGCTATAACCAAATTCGTGCCTTAATTTTCTAAGGAGTATTGGAACCGATGCGTAAGGCTCCGGTTCAATGAGGTATACGTTTTCTCCTTTAATCTCCGACGGTTCGGGAATTTTAAATCCTCTATCGACCATCGATGCCAAAAAAGCCGACATCGCGTCTTTTGCATAAGCCTTTGCCGCCTCTAAAGTACCACCATACGTTATACACCCCTTCAAATCAGGGAACTCTACGGTAAAATTCTCATCCTCGGCAACATATTCTATAACTGCAGGGTATCTCAACCTGTTCATTTTAACCCTCCTTGCTTTAAAAGTTTATTTTTAGACAAAAGAATCCTTTTTGTCCAGTTTTATAAAAATATCCGATTGCATTTCCCCTTCAAGAAACTTTTAGGCAATAGACGCAACGTATATCCACCACACCGTTATCAATAAACCTCGTCGTGAGAGCCTATGTTGAGCAGGTAGATTGTGTCATCGGATAGCTCAAATATGATGCGGATGTCCTTAGTAACTGAGCAGGCATATTTGCCTTTTAAATAGCCCGTCAAAGGATGTGTTTTCAAAGAAGGCATAAAAGGATTTTCCTGTAGCAAATCGAAAACTGTAGCTATTTTGCCAGTTAACTCCGGAGATCCTTTTAATATTTTGCCAAGTTTTTTAAGAAACGATTTGTCAGAGTCAAGGTTAAGGATTTTCAGAGACAGACTCCAGAGCTGCTTTTATCAAGGCTTTGGAATTTTTAAAAGTAAACTTTTCAGGGTTGGCGGCGGCGGCCAGAGTTTCTTCAACAAATATTTTATGTTTATGCTCTCTATCGGCAAGATAATCTATAAAATCGGCGGCCTCTTTAATACGCTCAGGACTCAGATCCGGCAACATCTCGATGATACGTTCGATGTCTAGTGCCTTCACAACGGACTCAGAGGGCTTCTCAATAATCATTTCGCTCATAATGATATGGTAACATAAATAAGGTTTTAAAGACTATATTGTCTCTTTGTACATAAAACCGTCAAAAAGTCTCAAATAAAGCGAGAGGAGGAAGCAGAATAAGATGAAAAAGGCTTAATTTTACTCACATATTTTACTCATTATTGACATCAAACGTCACTATTTGCTACATTATAGGCACAGTGAGATTAAATGAGTTGGCGGAGGTGAGTATGCTGCTTAAAGACATGACCGTCGAACAACTGGAAGATCTTATCGAGAAAAAATTCGACGAAAAGCTTAATGATTTGTTCTTTGACGAAGAGGATTATGTAATCGCCCTTGAAAGGTCAAAGGCCGGGGGGTGGCAAAACCATACGTCGCGGGAAGTAAGGGAACATCTTGGTTTTTAAGGTTTTGTGGGACGAGGGGACGACCTAAGAACTTGGCGCAATAGGCAGGGTGAACGCGGAAACCGTTATCGACAAGGTGGAGAATTATCTTTCTCAAAGCCCTTTAAAACGTGGTGCGCCACTGAGAGGGGCGTTTGAGGGTTTATATAGATATCGAATTGGGAAGTGCAGGGTTATATATGAGGTTGATGCCGAAGTTAGTATTGTTACGGTTTTAAGGGTTGGATTCAGGAAGGATATTTATAAGAGGTAACGCGTGTTATTTAAGGTATCCGTTACATTAGGGGACGTGTGAAATTTAACGGCGTTCCAACCTCCGCTCCCTTCCCTTCCGTCATCGTGGTTTTCAAAAAAGACGCCCCGACTCCGCGTTAGAAACGCCCTTAAAGCGTGCTGAAAGATTGTGCAAAATGTACGGCGTCGCTATTGGCAGGGTTCAAAAGGGGTCTTAACAAGGTTTTCACACTTTGTCCACCTTTGACGGTTTTCCCCTAAATATGCAGTTTTACCCACCGTTGTGATTGCTCTGTCATATAATGCGATCGGTTCCACTTTTGGTATATCTTTCAGGAGCATCTTTTCTCTCAAATATCGGTCATAAGGGATTTCTTTTAAGGAACTATGCTCTCTGCCATTATACGCGTCCATCATCTGCCGAAGCTTCATGTCAAACTCAGACAAATCTTTTACCTCAAGACCCCTTAACAAATGCTCTTGTATGTAATAAAATGGCCTCTCTGCCTTGCCCTCTTGACACGGATATTCTGAAAGGATTACGATTAAGTATGGAGACGGCAAACGCATTACTTAAAGACCAGGTAGAAATACCTGAAAACGAACAATGGCTTTATGACAACCCTGAAGCTCTCGCTATGGTCATGAAAGGTTTAGAAGATTCTGCCAATGGAAGGGTAGTAAAACTCAACATTGACGAATTATAAGTTTGAAGTTATATTCACCATTGACGCCAAAGACCAATTAATTCAATTAATATCCGATAAGGGCTTATCCAAAAGATTCAATGCGGTTAAAAAAGCTATTCAGTATCTTGCCCATAATCCCCGTCATCCGAGTTTGAATACTCATGAGTTTACAACAATTAAAGGTCGAAAAGACGAGAAAATCTTTGTTGCGTATGCAGAACAATCTACGCCTGCCGCATATCGTATCTTTTGGCATTACGGCCCCGAAAAAGACCAGATTACCATTTTTGCCATAACCCCACACCCATAACGCTTCCGGCCATAGCTCCCGGACACATAGCCGCTGGTAGAGTGCCTGTCAAGGATTCGGCACACGCCGTAGGGCGTGTTGTTGGCGAGAAGGCCGACGCCGTACGGGACAAGCTGCACGACATAATCAAGTTGCAGGTTCTCGACCTTAAGGAAGAGTTTGACAAGTGGCAGGCATCAATCGACGCCGTTGCCAATGACTTCGGTTTGTCGCGTGAACAACGGGCCTCCGGTATCTCTGCACTGCATAAGATGAAGCGAGCGGCAGCGAACGCGGCGCGGCTCAAAATCCTTGAGGAATAAAAGCAGAAGGCCAGGGCAATGCGGGAAGCATCACGACCCCGCGTTAGGAAGCGGATTTTGTACCGAACAAAATAACCGGAAGGTATGAGACACAGACCCAACCCTAAACTTTTGCACTGTCCGTCTTGCGGAGGCATTGCCCGCCGTCAAAAGCATCGCTTGAAAAATGTCTCACAAAGTGATATAGTCAAAGATGAGGGTATTCATAAATATAAAGATCAAGCGGTGGATTCATAAAAATGGTATTTTAGATACTGCACTGTGTCATATAGCGAAAGAAGTTGTTGAAGGTAAGGTTGAGGCCGATCTTGGTGGCGGTTTGTTCAAAAAATACTTACCACGGACAGGTGAAGGAAAACAGGGCGGTTATCGTGTTCTTATTGGATATAAAAGGCCAAATGTGGAACGGATTATATTTCTATACGCCTTTGCCAAGAAAGACAAGGCTAACATTTCCTATAGAGAGGAAGCTGTTTTAGGCATTGCCGCTGAAAATTTTATTTCGGCGAATGATGAGCAAATTACAGAACTTTTAGCGACGGAATTACTATGGGAGGTGCAGTGTTATGAGTGAAATCTTGAAAGTTGCCCATGAATGGACTTGCCGCACTTGGCCTAAGATATGAACGACCGCAAACACCTAACCAGCCTTGAAGTCGAAAAACTCCTAACGGCTACCAAAGGCAGCCGCCACGCCGACCGCGACCGTTGCCTTTTGCTTCTCATGTTTCGTCACGGCTTGCGAGTGTCAGAGGCTTGCGGCCTTGCGTTGTCACATGAAGTAATGCTGTGAGCGCCAATCCGCCTACCGACAACACCGTAGGAGGCGTTTGCCGGTTTATCACAGGCATAAATCCGAGGAGTGGGAGACCCCGCCGGAACTTTTCGACGAGCTGGAACGGGAATCTTATTTTACGACAGACCTTGCAGCTCTACCGCATAACGCTAAGTGCGCCGGCTTCTTTTCACCCGGGGACGATGCACTAACCCGCCATTGGGAAGGCGTTTGCCGGCTTAATCCGCCCTATGACGCGAAGTTGCGGCACCGGATGAAAAGGGCTTACGAGAGCGCCACGCGAATTCGGCAGACGGCTTGGCGGGTGTGCTATCGTGGTTTGTCTGCTACCGGCGCGAACTGATTCCCGGTGGAGGCATGATTACGTGTTGCCCTATGCGAAAAGCCGCGACATTCGAGGTCGGGTGAAGTTTAACGGCGTTTCTAATTCCGCTCCCTTTCCTTCCGTCATCGTGGTTTTCAAAAAACACACCCCGACACCTCGTTAAACGGCATCTAAGAGCGTGCCGGAAAATCCGGCAGCCTGTACGGTGCCGCACTTGACAAGGGTTCAAAAAGGGTTTTAACAAGGTTTTGACACTTTTTCCACTTATAACGGTTTTCCACTAAATGCGCAAATTTACCAATGTATATGCGTCAAATCTCTTTGTCTATATCAAATCCGAGACTAAACTAACTATACTATGATATACTTTTATATTATTTGTATATAAGGAGGACAGAATGATAGTATATTTTCAAATATTATTTGAAACGCTATTATTATTATTATTATTATGTTTATTATTCAGCAACTGTTTTGCAGCTTCGGAATGTCAAAACGATACTGACTGTAGAGATGGATATAAATGCGGTGGTTTTTTTAAACATGAATGTCTATAATGCAAAAAAGATACCGATTGTAAAAACGGACTCAAATGCAGTTTTCTTTTTAAATGTGTAGAATGTGAGAAAGACAGCGATTGTGTAAATGGATACGTATGCGGTAGTATAGGTGACATGAGATTATTCGGACATTGTATAAGCGATATTTGCCAATTTGATTCTAAACGTTGTTGCCTCAAATCATCTGATTGCGGGAGCGGGGAAGAGTGCTTTCCCCCGGGTATATGTGGAAAAAAAGCATATCCAGAAATCCCACAGCCACAGTATATCCCACCACCACAGTACGTACCACCACTGATTCCTACAAAACCAGATCAGTATAGCTGGTAAAATGCTTTGGTTACATAGTTTTGCTTGAGATAAAGGGGACGGTAAAATGCTTTAGAGATAAAAGGGACAGATTTATTTCTAAGCATCAAGTGTCATTTTCTCCTGGTCTCCCTTGACCTCGCAGTTCTATCTTTTTGCCCAACTATTCTGTAATTTATTAGCTAACATTACATATTCAGGGGAAATCTGTCATAGGATTTAGCTTAGATCTTTGATTTCATTGGGTTTACGGGCATTTTCCACCTCCCGATTTTTGGGGTTTTTAGATGGTCGAAAATGGGAGGTTCAAAATCGCTATAAACACTGATAAATCAAGAATGTACAAAAAATCCTATGACAGATATCCCCTGAATATGCAATTTTACCCAAAGAACAAAGAACCGGAGTTAGAAGAGATAGTCAAACGGGATTGCGATAAGCACGACCAGGGAGCTGGTAAACCTGATAAGGACACTTAGGGAGTGTCCAAAGATAGATATTGTGGAGCGGCACGTCGTGGAAAAACTGTTAAGGCTCTGTTAAGACTTCTCTTGAGCCCTTGCCGGTAAAGACGTTGTCCAGGTTGTCGGATATGTGAGCACTTCAGAAAGTCGAACCTTTGACGGCTTTAAGGTGTCGAGGGAAGCGATCCATTCCGGCGCCGGAGTAAAAAGTAACGGTTAGGGGTGTTTCG
>JADFXJ010000032.1 GCA_015233615.1 Nitrospirota bacterium | reverse complement strand
AAAGCAGCAGCGTTAAGCTTGTCGTGCTGGCAGGGTTCATGCGGGTGGTTAAGAAGCCGCTCATAGAGGCTTTTCCGATGCGCATTATGAACATCCACCCAAGCCTTTTACCTTCCTTCAGGGGGCTCGACGCCCAGAAGCAAGCTCTGGATTACGGCGTAAAGGTTGCAGGGTGCACCGTACACTTCGTAGACGAGGGTGTAGACACAGGACCCATAATCATTCAGGGTGCAGTGCCAGTTCTTCAGTCGGATAGCGACAAGACACTCTCCGAGAGGATTTTAAAACTCGAGCACCAGATATACCCCTATGCCATTAAACTATTCTCCGAGGGCAGGCTCTATGTGGAAGGCAGAACCGTGAGGATAAAGGGTGATGGAACCAACATCGGCTACCTGCTCCATCCCCACTTTTAAAAACCAATGCTGTACCAAAAGAACTATAATAACGTTAAACTTTAACTATAACCATATAACTTTGTATGATAACGCTATCTACATAGGAAATATTAAATATGTTTGTGAATTAAATGGTTTTATGGTAAAATGGCAGGAGGAGATTTAGTGATGGAAGCGGACGAGATTTCAAGCGTTATAGAGAGAGTAAGACAAGGGTTGAAAGCGGAGGGAGGCGACATCGAGGTTATCGACGTAAAAGACGGTGTCATGTATGTACGTCTTAAGGGCAGTTGCGAGTCTTGCCCCATGGCCGGTTTGACCATGAGAACCTGGGTGGAAAAGACCATAAAAGAGGCCATGCCATCGATAAAAAGCGTAAAGGCGATTTAAGGACTTCTATGGAGGCGTTACGAGGTAAGCTCCAAAGGTTGAAATTCGCCGCAGTTTTAGCTATTGCCTGTGCACTTTACATCCTCGCATTGTCTCCGTCATTCTTTAGCGTATGCGAAGCGGCATATCCGTTGAACGAAATAAAAGACATTCGCTACTTTGCATCTACCAACTATATCAGGGTTGTGCTTGATCTGGCCTTAGACGGTAAATTCAGGAACAACGAGCTCAAAGAGTTCAGGAAAATGTACGTTGACCTGGAAAACTCCAGGCTCGGTGCTTTGTCGAAAAAAACCATTTACATCGATAACTCCATTATAAAGAGGGTTAGGGTGGGGCAGTTCGAACCAACTACCGTAAGGGTTGTCTTTGACCTGGGCGATTTCAAGGAGTACAAAATATTCACCATGTCCGACCCGGCAAGGATTATTATAGACGTATACGGCATCGACGAGACAAATGCAACTGTAAGCGGGACAAATACCGGAGAGACAAACAAAGGGGAAGAGTATCACTCCAACACGGAAAGATCGACGCCGTCGCAATATGTGCACGGGCAGGACGAGCCGGCCGGAGAAACCGGATCCCGTGAAACGAAATCCCATAAAGAACTTCCCCGGGAAGGGCCATCTAAGGAACCTGCATCTTTAAATAACCACGCTATAGAAAAACAGCCGGAAAAGCCGCAGGAAAAAACACAGGAAAAGCAGTCTGCCAGGTCGCCAGAAAAAACGTCGGAAAAGCCGCAAGTATCTATGCAGCCAAATACGTCCATACAGCCACCTTCCGATAGCGGTAATCAGACCATCGCAACTGCCAGGGCTAAGAGCACTCCCCTCGAAAAGAACAAGACGGTTAAGAAGTTCAAAGGAACTGCCGGGGAAAAGGGTAAGGGTAAAGGTAAGAACGAAGATATCGCATTTGCCAGGAAAAAGATAGTTCTCGATCCCGGCCACGGTGGCCACGATCCGGGTGCGATGAGCAAAGACGGGTTGAAAGAAAAAGACATTACCCTCGACATAGCTCTCTATACGGCTAAAATATTGAGAAACAAGTATGGCTTCGACGTTTATATGACCAGGGATAAAGACGTCTTCATTCCTCTTGACGAAAGGACGGCTATTGCCAACTCGAAAAACGCCGACCTCTTCGTCTCCATCCACGTAAATGCCAATAATACCCCTTCGGTAAAAGGCATAGAGACCTATTTCTTAAACTTCACCAATAGCGAGGAATCCATGAAAGTGGCTGCCCGCGAAAACGACATCTCCATGAAAAAGATGAAAAAGCTTCAGTCCGAGCTTGGCATAATACTGGCTTCGTTGGCCAGGGAAACGAAGAGGGATGAATCGCTTCGCCTTGCGCATATTCTCCAGGATGCGATTGTGTCCAACTTGAAAAAGAAGTACAAGGGTGTGTGCAACAACGGAGTGAAAAAGGGGCCTTTTTACGTGTTAGTCGGTGCATCGATGCCCTCAGCTCTCGTCGAGGTTTCCTACATTACGAACGAAAACGAAGAGAAGCTGCTAAACTCCGACTCTTACAAGCAAGACATGGCCCTGTCGATAGCCAGGGGAATAAACCAATACGTTATGTCACTGCCGGAGTCGCCCGAGTACGCAAAACTTGGTAAAGTTAGGAGTGAAGCCGATTGAACGGCCGCGTGAATAGCCGAGTGAATAGGTTGATCCTTCGTGGGCCCCAAAACCTTAAAGGCTTTAAAAGCTTGGGCGCACTTATTAAAATAGCAGCTTATCTTGTCTTCGCCACGGCTGTTTTCATATTGTCCGACGCGAGAACTTTTTATATTCTTGGGATTACTGCGCTTTTAATCTTAGTAGCATATCCCGGTAGAAAGATGCTCAGGGGTCTTATCCCTTTATCGATATTTCTTGGCGTAACGTTTTTTAGTAATCTGGCATCGGGAGAGGGTAGGGTGCTACTTGTCGTATTTGGCTACACCATCACGCAAGAGAGTCTTACTTTGGCCCTGGTGGCAACGATAAGGGTTTTTCTACTCGTCGTCGGCGTTAAGGCACTGATGCTGTCTACCGTTTTGGACGAGATTGTCGAAGCTCTTGGCATATTGCTTAGCCCTTTTAAGCTTTTGAAGCTGCCCGTGGACGACTTTCTGGAAGTATTCGTAATGTCTTTAAAGGTTTTTCCTTTTATCAAAGAGGAGTTGAAGGCGTCATACGACTGCCGTATCGGGGAAAGCCTTACAGTGGGTGCATTTGGAAAGGCGAAGGCTTTGTTCGGCGTACTCGTTCCGTCATTGGTGGAGATCATCGCCCATCCCGAAAAATTTTACAGGAAGTACGGGGTGGATAACGCAAGGCCGGAGGAGCCTGCCGCCTGAAGAATCGACGTGCGCTGATAGACTGATCGACATATTGATGATAAACGCATAATGATAGATTGATAGACGTAAAATGATAGATATTCTGATAAAAAACGCCCTAATCTACGACGGCACCGGCAACGCCCCTTATGAGGGATGCGTCGCCGTCGAGGGCGATACGATAAGTTACGCCGGGCCGTCCATAGCGGGCCTGGTTGCCGTCAGAACAATCGATGCCGGAGGAATGGCCGTTACTCCCGGGTTTATAGACGTGCACAGCCACTCCGAGTTCAGCCTCTTCCGTTATCCGGATGCACGGTCCAAACTTCTGCAGGGTGTGACAACCGAGGTAAACGGTAACTGCGGGTTCTCGGCTGCACCCATTAACAACGATGCCCGGCAACATATGGAAAAGGAGTTCGAAACATACGGCATAACCGACAGGTGGGAAGACTTCGGCCTTTTTAATGACTACCTCAGGGCAAGGCGTCCCGGTATAAATTTCTCGACGCTCGTTGGGCACGGCAACGTCAGGGCTTCGGTTATGGGCTATGATAACGTGCCTGCCTCGGGCGGGGATATTTTAAAGATGGCGGCACATCTCGGGTCAGCCATGGCAAACGGGGCATTGGGTATGTCCACCGGGCTTATCTATCTGCCCGGCGTATTTTCGGATACGGACGAGATAGTGGGTATCATAAAAGCCTCATCGGAGCCGTCAGGTGGATCATTAAACTCATCATGTGGAACATTAAACTCGTCAAGTAGATTATCCACCGGGGACATAGTCTACGCTTCGCACATGAGGAGCGAGGGGGACTTCCTGCTCGAATCCATCGGGGATACTCTCGATGTTGGCAGGAGAACCGGTTGTCGGGTTCACTTATCGCACCTTAAGACCGCCGGTAAACATAACTGGCACAAAGTCGCCGGCGTCCTGTCCCTTATTGAGGAGGCCATCGACGAGGGTATAAGAGTAACTTGCGACCGCTACCCGTATATCGCTTCCCAAACATCTTTAGACGCGCTCCTGCCCGCATGGGTTTACGAGGGAGGAGACGAACCGGAGCTACTCAGACTGAAAAACCCGGACGTACTCGCCAGGATTAAAAGCGAGATTTCCGATAAAATAAATTCCGACAATTATTGGTTCGGAGTGATGGTTTCCTCCGTAAAGAGCGAAAAAAATAAGCCCATGGAAGGCCGCTCCATAGGGGAACTCGCCGGCAAGAGGGGGGTTGATCCCTTCGAACTGGTCATAGGCCTGTTAATAGAAGAAAGCCTGCGCGTAGACGCCATTTATTTTTCCATGAACGAAGATAACCTGAGGAGGATTTTGAGGTTGGACGTGTGCATGGTTGGTTCGGACAGCGCCGTTAAAGGCTTCGACGGCAGTGCCGGTAAGCCCCATCCGAGAGGGTTTGGCACGTTCCCGAGGTACATCGGCAAGTACGTTGTCGGCGAGGGTCTTATGCCGCTCAGGCAGGCCATTCACAGGATTACGAAACTATCCGCCGATACTTTTCGCTTAGCCGGCCGTGGCGTGCTTGCCGCAGGCGCACGTGCGGACGTGGTCGTTTTCGACGTAAACAGGATACGGGACATGGCCGATTTCGAAAATCCCTATATGCGTCCCGAGGGTATAGAATACGTTTTAGTAAACGGCACAGTAGCCGTAGACGCGGGCAGCCTGTCCACGGAAAGAGCCGGTGAGGTGCTTTGAGCCTACAAAACGGCAGTTGGATGCCGTTTCTGCTTCTCCTATCGACAAGGGGGCTAAACTCCTTTCCATCATCGGAATAAGGGCTAACTTTTCATGCCGATATTTACGGTAGCCAGCCTTCCGACCGTTGCGATGGCTTCTTCGATTTCGGAGGACCAGAAGCTTGCATTGAGTCTGATGCAGTTTCGATATTTTTGTCCGGAGGAAAAAATGGGTCCGGGAGCGATCGTGATGCGCTCTTTAAGTGCGGATTCGAATAGTTTCCCGGAATCAACGGCCTCCGGGAATTCAACCCACAAAACATACCCGCCGGCCGGACGGCTCACACGAGTGCCTTCAGGGAAGTACCTGATAACAGCCCGGGCCATCAGATCAATCTGCTTTCGGTAAACCCTCCGAATCTTTCGAAGGTGGTGGTTGTACCCTCCGCTAGCCAGAAACTCGGCCATAGCCAACTGTGTCGGAGTCGTCGTAGCGATATTGCTCAGTATCTTAAGCCGTTGTACCTGTTTTTGGAATTTCCCCGGAGCAACCCACCCCACGCGATAGCCAGGAGCAACTGTTTTGGAAAAAGATGAACAGAGCAGCACGATCCCTTTCCGGTCAAAAGCTTTAGCCACTATCGGACGCTCATCGGAAAAGCAGAGATCGCCGTAGACGTCATCCTCGATGAGTGGTATGTTATGGGCGGCCAGGAGTTCAACAAGATTCTTCTTGCCGTCATCGGGGATACAGCATCCCAACGGATTACTAAAGTTGGTGGCTATGAGACAGGCGCCGATTGAATTATGCTCGATCGCATACGCCAATGCATCGAGATGAATCCCCCGCTCCGGGTGAGTTGGAATCTCAAGTACACGCAAGCCATGCATTTCAATAGTTTGGAGGAAGCCATAAAAGATGGGAGATTCGACTGCAACCGTATCACCGGGACGGCAGACGGCGCGCAGGCTCAGAGTGACGGCTTCCATGGCCCCGTGGGTCGTGACGATCTCATCCCGGTCCAACAGGCATCCTGCCGTCATTGCACGTTGTGATATCAGGGTTCTGAGTCTTTTGTGGCCCGGAAGGAAATCATAGGACACGCCCTGAATCCCGGAACGTCGTACCGCTCTTCCCAGTGCACGGGTCAAGCTATCTACGGGGAGCAGAGCAGGGTTGGGTATGGCTGTGCCCAATGGCACAAAGCCGCGAGTGAAAGAGTCGCCCATGAGCATCGTACAGATGTTGTCCATGTTCAAAGGAGCGGGAACGATTGATTGGGACGGAAATTCTAATTTACAGGAAAGAGGTTCGTTTGAAACGAAAGCGCAAACGTAATATCCGGACTGCGGACGCGCCTCTATGACACCCCGATCCTCCAGAAGGCCGTAGGCGGCCAAAACGGTGGAAAGGCTCACATCCATTTGCCGCTTTATCGATCGCACGGAGGGGATACGCTCTCCGGGTCGAAAAGTGCCCCGTTCGATAAGGTACTCAATCCGCGCGGCAACCTGCCCGTAAAGGGTGAGCTTCTTCGGTTCCGTCTTGTCGGCGGACTCGGGACGAGCATTCCCTGCATTTATTCGGATACAATTTCTCACTTATATCTCAGTAAATTATAATTTATATTATAACTGTTACGCTAATATAAATGATATATTGCATCTGTACCGCTTACCGGAGTTCTGGTATTATGAAGCATACAAATTAACGGATATTTAAGGAGGATTTTTAAATGGATAAGTTAAATGAAACATGTACGAAGGTACTGGAGAACACGGAATTCGCCGCCATTGTAACGTGGAATAATGGGGAGCCGCATGTAGTTGGAACCTGGGGGGAGTATATTAAAGAAATAAATACAAACGGTGTACAATTGCTTTTGATCCCGGCGGGATTCTATAAAACGACCGAATCCAACCTTAAAACGAACAAAGGCATAAAGATATTAATTGCAACAAGAAAAGTACAGGGCCCATATGGACCCGGCCAGGGTTGTTGTATAGAAGGCGAGGGCGAGGTACAAACGGAAGGAGAGTTCGCCCGGCAGGTTAAGGAGAATTTTCAATGGGCAAGGGGAGTGCTGGTTGTAACCGTTAAAGAGTGCAAGGCGCTTCTTTAGAGATAGAAAACCGGCATAAGGAAACCGAGTGCCTGCGTCGAAAATAACATATGATTGAGGTAAAAATGCGGGAGAAAATGGAAGCAAAGGACAATGCCGTCAGGCTTGAAACCGTTATAAAAGACTTTATCTGTCAGTCACCGGAAAACACACTAAAAAATACGGCAAACGATAAGGCATTTGACGCCCCCCTGGTTGGATTTTCCCGCGGCGACGATCCGATTTATGAGGCATTTAAGGAGCACGTCGGACCGTTTCACTGGACTCCGTTGGAATTATTCAACCTGACTTTTCCTCAAATGAAGGCAGGAGCGGGGGAGTTGACCGTTATAAGCTGGATTTTGCCTCAAACTGCCAAGACTAAAGCAGAACATAAAAAGGAGACGGCTTACCCTTCGGAAAGCTGGGCTAGAGCCAGGAAATTCGGCGAGGAGGCAAACGAAAGTCTACGGAGACACCTCGTTGACACTCTCGGGGGTGCCGGAATTGAGGCTGTTGCTCCGGTGCTTTCGCCAGAGTGGACGATGAAGATGTCCCAAAGGTATCTCCATGCGTCAACCTGGTCCGAGCGCCATGCTGCCTATGCTTCGGGGCTGGGGACATTTGGCCTTTGCGACGGATTGATAACCCCGCTGGGCAAGGCGGTACGTTGCGGATCCGTTATAGCCCGCCTTCAAGTACCTGCGACTTCGCGGCAATATAAAGACCATCATGAATATTGCCTTTTTTACAGTCGCGGAACTTGCAAGAAGTGTATAAAGCGGTGTCCTGCCGGTGCCCTGAGCGAACGAGGCCACGACAAGTTGAAATGCAGCGCTTACGTTATGGATGAGATGAAGGAATACGTCACTTCCCGTTTCGGGTTTGAAGCATATGCCTGCGGCCTATGCCAGACCGGGGTGCCGTGTGAATCCGCAATCCCTCTTTCCGCCGCTTAGGATAACCGATCCTGTTTCCGGCCGTTCAGAGCGCAAGCTTCGTTACGTGTCGGCTTATACATGTGAATGGCGGTCGTGTGACGCCGGGATATGGAGGTTAAAGATGACTACAATCGTTGGTATTAAGCAGGATGGTTTCAACACACGCTTCCTTATGCTCGTCGCGCCCCTTGCGGCAATGATTTATCCGTTCCTGCTCCAGGGATATAGCCTGGGCGTCCGTCTGATCACCTCGGGAGGCGCTCATGCCGGTGTGCTGCCGTGGCTGATGGCGGCGGTTTTCCTGATCGCAGCCTTTGCCGTACCAGGAGTCGCACTGGTGTTCGCTATAAGATTATCAATGATCGCAACCGCGACGGCGGCAGTGTTACAAGCCCGTCGGGCCGCTTTGCTTGCGGTAGCTACGCCCGTCATTTTCACCTTCGTTGGCGTCGTGCTTTACATGCTGGGCTACCCGGATTTCGACAAATGGGTACTGGCCGCGTTCTGGGCTGCCGTACTTACGGCGGTCATAAGCAAAGGCAATGACACGGCTGTTGCAGCACCATCGCGATCAGCCTCGATCTCTTTCCATCTGCGCAAAGCCCATATGGCGGCCGCCGTAATCGTCGTCTTATTCCTTCTGATGCACATCGGCAACCAGCTCGCCGGATTGGCAGGCCCTGACTTGCACACTGTCGTCATGAAGGCACTGAGGCACGTCTATCGCTCAACATTCGTTGAGCCGGTATTGGTTGGACTCTTTCTTTTCCTGGTTGTGAGCGGATTTTATCTCTTCTTACGTGCCACTGCCAAGCCTTCCGATCGTTTTCAAACCTTCCAAATCGCATCCGGTGTGTATCTCGCCTTGTTCGTGCTTAGCCACATGAACGCGGTTTTTATCTTTGCCCGCACCTACCTTCGTGTCGACACGGGGTGGGCATTCGCAACCGGAGCGCCGGTAGGCCTCCTCAAAGACCCATGGAATATTCGTCTCGTGCCGCTATATGTGCTGGCCGTTTTTTTCGTGTTGTCGCACTTCGCCTCCGGAATGCGCGTCGTGATGTTAAAACGTGGAATGAACATGAACCAGGCGAACCGGCTGATGATCGCCGGCACTGCCCTTGGCGGGGTGGTCGCGGTGTTAATTGTCCTGGGAATGTGCGGCTTGCGTCTGTAGATTATTGACCCCTATTTATGCATCTTTCTGTCTTGATTATTGGATACGCTATAGTATACGATCTGGAAACGGATAGATTTCAAACTTTTGAGGAGGTTCTATGTCCAGGACAAGCAAATTGGCAGCCTTTAACGTGTTTGGCAACGTACTTTCCTGCGGCCGCACGCTTGACGAGCAGGTGGAAACGATCAGGGAACATGGCAACCATGGGATGGTCCCCGTACTCAGAGCCGGGTTGCTGGCAGCCCTTGGTGTCTCAAAACCGAAGGACACGGCTCGCAACTGTGTCATATTCGGCTGCTATCGGCCGTTCACTACCCCTTTTCTTGTGCGTGACTCCATCCGGCTGCTGGAGGTATTATCCATCGATTATACTTATCTTCAGCGGGAGTATTGCTGCGGCGTTCCGCTTACCTTGCAGACGTCAGAGGATAAGCGTGATAACGTTATGGCCCTCGGCGGAGAGTTTAACCTTCAAAATCTTGACCTTGCCCGGCAAAAGGGAGCAACTAAACTGGCATACTGCTGTGCCGGGTGTGCTCACGCCGCAAGACACGCGTTCAGAGATACGGTCGATAGCCATGTGTACATCCTCGACCTGATTCTCGACGGTCTTCAGAAACACCGTCTCACGATACCTCCGACAATTATGGGGTATTTCGAAGGCTGCCATGTTTTCTCAAGCGCCAATTATCCGGCCGGCCGTATTGGCTGGGGCCGTTATCGCCACCTGCTTAATGATATAGAAGGGCTGCAGATTGTGGATTTGCCGAAAAATATGTGCTGCAAGGAGTCTTCGGCAGAGATTATCGAAAGCGCCGTGAAAATGAATCTTGACAAGATATTGTTATCATGCAGCGGGTGTTATTCTTCGATCACGCAGGCGGCTAAAGGCATGTTGCAGGTAATAACCCTTCAGGAGTTGCTTTTGAGGAGTCTTGAAAGCGATGGAATACATTCTCATCCCGATTGTGATTAAGAGTTCCTCGCCGATGTTGGTACAAATAAATATGACCCCAGTGTGACTCTCGTATAATATTGAAGGAGGGAAGCATTCATATAACAACAGAAGTGGCGGGAATGTGTCAAAAAAGCATCCATCCCTTCCGTCCTTCCCCCAACCTGCAAGGTCAAAAGGCCCGTATCCCCCTTGACCCCAAAGTACGAGGCTATGGGGTATATGCCTTTAAAAGGGGGATTCTAAAGGGGGGCAGAGCCCACCTTTAGGCTCCTCTTCCCTACAAGGGAAGAGGCGGGGGAGATAGGTGGCTTTTGCCTTTATATCGGGGACGCTACGCATTCCCATTCCCAAATGCGACGAAGTCGGCCCGGCTAAATGGAAAACAAATTTGCAGTAAATACCGCTTTGTGGCTTATTGTCTTTTTGCAAGGGAAATGTTAAACTTAGTTTATTGTAAGGGAAACGTTGGAAAAAGGAGACTTCATAATGATTCTCGGAGTCTCCTTTGAAAGCCGGAACCGGAAGGTGCACCTTATCGAAGTGGTTTTATGCGTCTCATACGGGACGTGTGAGGAGTGATATAGTATGGATGAATTTCTGCATAAACTTCAAAGTATAAATCTTCGTGGGTTTAAGTCAATTGGCCCTGAAGGACAATTAATAGAATTTGGCGACATTACCGTTCTGATTGGAGCTAATGGGGTTGGGAAAAGCAATTTCGTGTCATTCTTCAACATGCTGGATTCTATGATGACCGGAAGATTGCAGTCGTATGTCGGGAGAAATGGTTTTGCTTCCTCCCTGTTGCACTATGGAGGTATAAAGACGGATAAGATTCAAGCTGAGATAACGTTTAGCGGCGAGCAAGATGAGAAATTGGTTGAGAAAGTGCGGGCAGGAGAAGCAATACCAATGCAGTATATCGGTAGCGTTGCTATGCCCAATAAAGTAGCCCGCTATCGATTCCAATTAGTGCATGCCTCGGGTGATGTCTTAATATTCACGGATGAACGATTTGGATATGATAATCTTGATACTTTTCTGAACATTCTTGGCTCAGGCCACAAGGAAAGTATCCTGAAAGATAAGGCAAAGGGTGGAGATGACATTTGCCGCTTTATTTACGATCTACTCAGTGGCTGCCGGGTTTTTCAGTTTAACGATACATCTTCAACGGCCAGAATCAGAGGTAAGGGTTACATAAGCGATGTTGGTTACTTACATCAAGATGCCGGCAACCTCGCTGCATTTCTTTATACAATGGCGAACAATCCTGAAACAACAAAATATTATACTCGTATTGTGAGACATATTCAAGCAATATTTCCTCAATTTCGTGACTTCCGGCTCGAACCATCGGAGCTTAATGAAAAATATATCGAGTTGAATTGGTTAGAAAAAGATTCCGATTATATTTTTGGCCCGCATCAATTGAGTGACGGGACTCTCAGGTTCATGGCTTTAACCACTTTATTCCTGCAACCACCGAAATGGCTGCCAAAGATGATTATTGTAGATGAACCGGAACTTGGCCTTCACCCTTCTGCAATCGCAGATCTAGCCTCAATGGTCAAACAAGCTTCTTACAAAGCTCAGATTATTCTTGCAACACAGTCACCACGGCTTGTTGATGAATTCGACCCTGAGCAAATAGTCGTAGTAGAACGGGACTACTTTAAGAGGCAAAGTATTTTTATAAAACAAGATGCCGACATGCTTGATGACTGGCTTGAGAGATATAGCCTTAGCGAGTTATGGGAAAAGAATGTATTGGGCGGCAAACCGTATGGGTATATCGGTGATGACGTGGGCAAGGACACTGAAAAGGATGTATTAGGTGGCAAACCGTGAGTATCAGGCTTCACGTCACTACTGAAGGGCCTACCGAAGAAGGTTTTGTTAATAACGTCATGCTGTCGCATTTATTGAATTATGGTATTGTGACAGAATTCCGAGGCGTTCTTATAAGTAGAAGGGGAAGACATGGGTGCGAAATGCGGGGAGGATTTCGAAATTCCCGGGGATGTTACGATGTCGTAAAAGATGATATTAAATCATGGCTTAAGGCAGACAAAGCTTCCGGCTCCCGTTTTACTACGATGTTCGATTTGTATGCTCTGCCTAAAGAGTTTCCGGGGCGTACTGAAGCAAACCAAATTCGTGATCCTTATGAGAAGGTGGCCTTTCTTGAGAAAAAACTTAAGGACGATATTGATGATTATCGATTCATTCCCTATATTCAGCTCCATGAGTTTGAGGCACTTATACTATCTGACCCCCAAAAGTTAGATTGGAAGTATTTGGAACATGAAAGACAAATTGCCAATATAATTCAGATGGTTGCCAATAAAGGGGGCAACCCGGAATTGATTAACGACGGGTATGAGACGTGTCCTTCCAGAAGAATAATAAGCGAGATTCCAGAGTATGAAGGTAGCAAGGCTACTGCCGGGCCGCTTACAGCCGCTAAGATAGGCCTTCCGACATTAAGACAAAAGTGCGCTCATTTTGATCAACGGGTGAGTAAACTTGAAAACTGTAAACTTGAGAGCCTGGCGCGGTAGAAATGAAAGCCAGCAAATTTTATAACTTTACTCTTGTGGTTCTGACCCTTATTTTTGGCTATCTCAGCTTTAACGTCGTGTTGCCTTTTTTGAACGCCATCGGATGGGCCATCGTGCTGGGGATAGTCTTTTATCCAATGTATGCCTTCATCAACAGGTTCGTACGGTTGAGAATGGTGGCCTCCGCCATTACGTTATTCATATTGATTTTCATAATCGTCGGCCCGTTTTCTTACATGTTGATACTTCTTGGCAAAGAGCTTGGGAACGTCAAAGAATATATAGAAAGGGGTGAACTCTTCGACGTCAACAAAATCATGATGTCAAAGCCGTATCTATGGATTGTCGACAAGGTCAACCTGAAGAATAATCTTATAGAGTTCGATTTCAATACATTTCTCCTCGATAATATTTCGAAGGTTAAAGGGTTTATCGTGCCGCAGATCACCTCGGGTTTAAAGAACATCATGGGGGTAATAGTCGATTTTTTCATAATGGTGTTTACCCTGTACTTCTTTTTTATGGACGGCCCTCTGTTCATACAAAAAATAATGGGCTATCTGCCCTTTTCGGACAAGCACAAGGAACGAATCGCCAACCAGATAAAGGACATGGTTATATCTTCGATTTATGGAGTCGTTGTCGTATCTGTGACTCAGGGGGTGCTCTCGGGCATCGTCTTTTACTTTCTGGACGTACACTCCCCGGTTTTACTGGGGGCCGCCACGTTGATTTTTTCTCTTATTCCCTTTGGGGCGGCAGCCGTTTGGGGAACTATCGACATTTTCTTGTTCCTCGATGGCTCGATAGTTAAGGGGGTGGCTTTACTTCTTGCCGGGACGTTTGGCATTAGTATGGTGGATAACATTCTGAGACCGGTGTTTCTCAGCGGCAGGACCAACGTGCCTGTGTTGATAGTCTTCATAAGCGTTCTTGGCGGGCTTAAGATGTTTGGCCTTATAGGGCTAATCATGGGGCCGCTGGTGCTCGTACTATTTGTATCGTTCTTCGAGATTTACCGCACGCTCGATGATGAAAATGGCGTGCCACAGGAAAATAGGCTGCCACGGGAAAATGGCCGGTTGAGGGAAAGTGAACTGTTGCAGGAAAACTATGCCACGGGGGAGAATGATCCGGTTACCTGCGTTGATGAAGATATTCCCCTGGCGTAAGATATCCCATGCTTTTGCAGCCATACCCGTAATTTCAACTCTTCTGGCGGCTCTTTTAACAGTTTTCCCGGTGTTGCTTAACGGTTGCGAGGCAAAGAAAATGCGGTTGCCTGGTTTTGCCTATTTTCGTCTTAACTCCAATCCCACGACTCTCGACCCTGCCTATATAGTAGACGTTACCGGGGGTACCCTGGGAGCGAAAATCTTTAACGGACTCGTACGTTTAGACCCATCCATGAAAGTTGTTCCGGACATAGCCAAAAGCTGGCAGGTAAGTGAAGACGGCTTACGATACCGCTTTTACCTTCGGGACGACGTGTATTTCCACTCCGGCGGGAAGCTGACCGCTTACGACGTTGAGTATTCCTTTAAACGAGTACTATCGCCGCAAACACTGTCACCCAGCACCTGGGTTTTGAAAAAGATATACGGCGCCGGCGAATTTTTGGACAAAAAAACCGTTTCTCTGCGTGGAATAAGAGTTATAGACGACTACACTGTGGAGATAACCTTGAAAGAACCCTTTTCCCCATTCCTGAAACTTCTCGCCATGCCTACGGCGTATATCGTTTCCAGCAAGGATGTAGGTCGGCTCGGTAAGGACTTTGGCTCTAAACCATCGGGAACCGGCCCGTTCGTCTTAAAGAGCTGGGAGCCCGACAATGAACTCGTGATGGTGAAAAACGCAAATTACTTCGACGGCAAAGTTAGGGTTACCAAGGATGCCGGAGTAGCCGGGACTGCCGGGATTGCTAAAGCCGCAGGGATTGCTAAAATTGCCGGGCCGGCCAAAGTCGAGGGTCTGGTCTATAAGATTATCCCCGAAGACATGACCGCCGTTACGGAATTTCTGGTTGGCAACCTGGACGTTTTGGACGTGCCGGCCTCCGCGTACACCATGTTTTCGAAAGACCCCGCTTATGCCGGACTCATGGTTAAGGGACATGGCCTGAACACTTATTACCTGGGCCTTAACACCTCGCACCCACCCCTTGACAACGTCCTGGTAAGGAGGGCTATAGCCTGCGCCATAGATAGGAAAAAGGTGCTTGATAAATATATGGAAGGCCGGGGTACGTACGCTACGTCTGCCGTGCCGGAATTTCTCAAGAGTTATGCGGTAATCGACCCTTACCCATATAACCCGGGCATGGCCGGAAAACTGCTGGCACAGGCCAGATATAAGGCCGGGCGTAAGACCGGACATAAGAATGGAGTTCACCTGAAATTTTACGTGGCTAACGTTCAGGAGTCCATAGACATTGCCGAAATCGTGGCATCCTACCTTTCAGGTGCAGGAGTTGGGGTTGACATCAAGGTACTTGAATGGAGCGCCTACCTGGCTGCCCTTAACAACGGCGAGGCAGACCTGTTCTGGCTTGGCTGGTGGGCGGATTATCCGGAGGGTGAGAATTTCCTGTATCCGCTCTTTCATTCCTCCAATTTCGGCACCGGCGGCAACAGAACAAGATACGTAAACCATCGTGTTGACGATCTTATCGAAAAGAGCCAGAGGGCCCTTGACGACGGTGAAAAGCAGAGACTATACAACGAAATAGAATCGCTTATAATGGCCGATTCTCCTGCGGTTTTTTTCTGGCACCGCGATGATTTCTCAGTTGTCCAAAAATGGGTTAAGGGGTTTGAAACCTATCCAGTTTATAACGTGGACAAGGGTACGGCAATATCGCTAATCCGGTAATCTCCACAAACCGGTTAATCTACCCATGATAATTTCTCCTATAGCACGTTGACATGCGATTATTATCTATAATCATTGTAAGCTAAGAATCATTATTGATATTTAACATTGTGTCGTGTTATACTAATTATATCGAATGAAGGCAAGGGGGCGCTTTTAAGAACGAACACTTTACAAAGGAGGTAACCATGCCATACCTACTTGCCAGACTTAAAATAGAGGATTATGCTAAGTGGAAACCCATATTTGACGAGCATGCCAAAGACCGTAAGGAGTTTGGTGGCTCAAAAGGTGGTACCCTTTTCCGCAACGCCCATGATGAAAACGAATTTTTCGTGCTGTTGGAGTTAGAAGACCTCGACAAGGGACGTAAGTTCGTCGAATCCGATAATGTGAAAGAGGCTATGTCGAGGGCTGGCGTTACCGGGCACGACTTCTATTTCCTTGAAGAGGCAGAGAAGATACCGGGATAGCGGATGATAAATTAAGAATACTGAAATTAAGTGTAGATGACAGACAACAAAAGCCGATCATAGAAAATCTTTGCGAGGGGGATAGGAGTTTCCGACATAATAAAAAGAAAAGGAGGATGCAATGAAAAAGACGACAATTGAGATACTGTTTATGGTTTTTGGAGTGTTATTGATAGTTGCACCTGTCCCGTCTTTTGCAGGGGACATGAACGCAAAGACTGAAGTATCTCCGGACGTTGAACTGAAGCTTGCCCTTCGAGACTTATATTCCGGACATATATTTTGGGTCAGGAATGTGGTTTTGGAGACAAAATATGGTGACAAGACGGCCGCAAAGGTAGCGGAAGAACAGGTTGTTCAGAATGCTAAAGAAATTGCAGACTCAATGGGCCCATACTATGGTAAAGATGGCTCCGACAAACTCTTCAAGCTCCTTGCGGGACATTATGGTGCGGTCAAAGATTATATGAATGCTACGTTGTCCGGCAAAAAAAGAGCACAAAAGACAGCCGTCGATAAGCTGAAGAACAATGCCGGAGAGCTTGCTACTTTTTTGAGTTCCGCTAATCCTCACTGGCCGAAGGATACGCTCCTGTCAGCACTGATTGCTCATGGAGAGCATCATATTGGACAGATCGACGCGGTTTCCAAAAAGGATTTTGCTTACGAGGCTAAGATATGGGAAGTAATGAAAGAGCATATCTATGCAATCGCAGATCTCCTGGCGGATGGGATTGTAAAGCAGTTCCCCGAAAAATTCACGGAATAATTGCACACGTATATCCATGGCCGGCTTTTGATAGAGCCGGCCATGGTTTACTGCCGGCCGTGGTGTATATACCGATCATTATCCTGATGTCGATTATAAATATATGCTATCAGAATGTATAGCGCACGCCTAAAGACGTTGTAAAGCGCGGCGCAAGTTGAACTCCGTTAACATCCTGATAAACCGGCAATTGAACGAAACCGAACACCGAAGTTGCATTGCGGCGTAAAGCCCTGATAGCGCCCCACCACCTTTATATCGCCAGGACTTGAAGTATGTGAATTGTACTGACCCCCGCCATCTCCCGGGGTGAATCCGTCCGACGCCGTGCCAAGAGTGCCGTGGCTTCGATCTATATAGGGAACTTGAACGTTAACTCCCCAATCCCGACTAAAAGTATAGTCGGCTCCCAGTGTGAGATAGTTGTTCCTGGTGTATTTTTCGACTTCCTGTGGATTGCCGTTGTTTACAATCCGGCTGGCGGCATCGGGTGAAATCGTTTCGGAGCCTCTACGCAATTGATTCTGATTCAGATAATCGTAACGCACGTCCAGCTTTAGTCCCGACGTGGAAGAAAACTGCAGGTTGTCCCAGTCGGCACTCAATGTGCACCCACAACTTGCACAGGCCCCGGCATCTACCGAAGTCAGTAGTCCGATGATTGCAACCAGACTAAGCGTGGCGGCTCCGATAAGAATTTGACGTATAAAATTCTCCCGAGTCACCCGATGGGGAAAATGTCTTTTTATTTGCATTGCTTCATCTTTAACGTCGATAACCACGTACTGCGACTAATCTTATCCTCTTATCGTGGAAACGAGGGCGGCTTTGTATATACATAATCTCTGTCCTTGACGGGCGTATGGCAGCCAAAACATTCCTGAACGAAAGTTGCGTCCTTGCCGTAAGGTTTCAAATCTGTGCCCCGCCATCTGGCAAAGCCCCAGCCGCCGGTTTCGGCATACTTCTTCGAGTCTTTCTTCATTACTTCGAGTTGGATGAAGTCTCCCGGGACGAAAGCGGTATTCCAGTTTTCATGCTTTATCGCCTTCCACGAAACTTTGACGAAAGTGGCGTTATCCGGCCACGGCTTGGTAGTACCTTTTTCGATAGCTTCCCTTGCGACGTCGTTTCCCAGGATCGCACGCATGGAATCATTATCTACGCGGTGTGTAACGCTTATGACAGGCCAGTTCCTGTAACCTTCGGGTATGGTCAAGCCGTTAGGAGCGGGTTCGTGTATAGATTCCTCGGGTGGTTGGTAGGAAGTCGCAACCATCATGGTTATATCTTTAGGAACGGGTTGGCGCTTTGCGTCTTCCGTCCATGCTTTTTCCACAAATATGGGCGTTACGCAAAATATCGTGGCTAAAACGACTGCGTGGAATGTCGGGTTTACAAAGATTGCCAGGAATGCCGGGAATACCGGAACCGAATGTAATCTACGATACATATCTTTCCTCCTTCTGGTCGTTCGATAGCAAGATTATTAACCGTAAAAACCTACACTTCCCTAATTAAAAGATTAACATAATGAAATGCGTTTGTAAATGATGAAAGATTTTTCGTATCTTCCTCCGGATAATATCAAGCCAACTATCGTAAAGAATAATATTAGATCGGCGAATGGCAGACCATGAGGGGTGTTGCCGGGGTCGCCGGTAGCTGCCGGGCACACACTAGAAGGGGTAGCGAAAGGACGCGCCCTTTGCGGCCGAAGCGAGGGGAAGGCCTTCCCCTCCTCATCTATTGTACTTGTATTACTAATATGCATACAACTTAGAAAAACGATGAAGCTTTTGAAAAGGTGCTAAGGTGCTTTACTATTTCGACTGTTTTGTACGATAATGATATCGGTAAGTAAAATGGCAAAAATCGAAGGTTTCAGAGTAAAAAACTTCCGGGTGTTAAAGGATGTAACTCTTGGAAAGTTATGGAATATGCAAACAGCAGGTCCTCTTACGCCAATGACAGGAGTAATTGGCAAAAACGGTGTGGGAAAGAGCACACTCTTAGATGCTTTCGGATTCTTAGCAGATTGTTTGAAAAGCGGCGTTGAAGAAGCGTGTGATTTACACGGCCGGGGCGGGTTTGAAAAAATTCGATCTCAGGGACAAACCGGTCCCATCAAATTTGAGGTCTACTACAGGGAAGAACCAAATGCACGTCCCATATCATATGAACTGGAAATAACCCTTGATGAGTCCGGCCGGCCTTATGTTTACGAAGAACGGCTACGTCAACTGCGAAAAGGACAAAAACACGGCTGGCCACTTCTTTCTTAATACTGTTCAAAGGAGAAGGTATTGTATGGAAAGGTGAAGTTGAAGGAAGTCAAATTGACGAAGGTGAAAAACAGCTAGACATAGAGTTTATTAAACGCTTAGCGGAACCAAAGGAGTCAGAAGAAAGCGCTCAAAGGGAATGGGTTGAGCTTGAAGATAAAAGGAAATTGGGTATTGCAACACTTGGGTCACTCAAACAGCATCCAAGAATCTCCCGTTTCAGACAGTTTATTGAAGACTGGTATCTCAGTTACTTCACACCGGATGCAGCCCGAAGCCTACCACTTGCCGGCCCGCAAAGACATTTGAATAAGCACGGTGACAATCTTGGCAACGTAGTTCAGTACATGGAGAGGGAGCATAAAGATAGATTCAAGCGTATTCTTGCAAGTATTGCCAAAAAGATTCCCGGCATAAACAAGATTGACACAGAAAAGACTCCGGACGGACGATTATTGCTTCGCTTTAATGATAAAGGGTTTAATGATCCTTTTTATGCCCAGCAAATGTCCGACGGGACATTAAAGGTTTTTGCCTACCTGCTTTTGCTTGAAGATCCGACACCGCCACCGTTTATCTGCATAGAGGAACCGGAAAATTACCTCTACCACTGCCGGTGCCGGCTATCAAAATTATCCTTGCGCCGTCATTGTAGTGTGCGATCTGGATGACAGGTGTTTGAGGGCTTTTCGTCAAGAGCTGTCAGATGTTCTGAATGCATGTAATCCAAAACCGGAAACTCGATTTTGTATTGCCATCGAGGAAGGTGAGGCCTGGTTTCTGGGTGATTTGCCGGCAGTCAAAAAGGCATATCCCAGGGCGAAGGATCAAGTACTAAACTCTTATGTGAATGACAGTATTTGCGGTACATGGGAAAAATTGGCTGACACAGTGTTTCCCGGTGGAGAAAAAGCACTATCGAAGCAGGGTTGGCAGACAGTAGGCTGGGAAAAATCAAAGTGGGCTGAAGACATTTCTCCCCATATGGATGTGGAACACAATAACTCCCCCAGCTTTTGTTACTTTCGAGACAAACTACGGGCATTGGCTCCCATATCATGAAAGATGTGGAATATTTCTACCTGTAATTGCTAAACACTGATACCAAAATACCAAGTCTTAAGAGTAATCACAGTACAAGAGATGAGGAGGGGAAGGCCTTCCCCTCGCTTCGGCCGCAAAGGGCGCGTCCTTTCGCTACCCCTTCTAGTGTGTGCTCAGCCGCCACTGGTGGCCCCACCGCAACACACCCAAGAACTACCGTAGAATCTCAATTATTCTTATGATTGCCACTTGGTTAAGGTTCTTTCGTATGTTTCTACCAGAATCTCGCAGACAACCCAAATCCAGACATAGAAACGGGAGACATAACATTTTACTGTCATTGCAAGCACGTCTGAAAGAGCCGTCAGCCGTATTCGCGGGGCGCGGCAATCTCTTAGAAAAGGCGAGATTGCTTCGCTTCGCTCGCAATGACAGACTTCTATGTCGGGATTTGGGGACCATAGCTTGCTTGACACATATTGTGGGAAATGTTACTATTATGCATGGATGGGAAGCCGTTATAATTAAGTAACCTCATTAAAAGGAGAGCGAGTTGATACAACAATGGATACCCTGAAGATATACGAACGTCTGAGGGCTGCAAATCTTGACGAAAAAGCTGCCAAAGAGATTGCCGAAGTTATAAAGGATGTAGTAGAAACAAACTTAGTAACTAAATCCGCCCTGGAAAACGCTTTATCGAAACAAACCGTCGACATCATCAAATGGGTAGCCGCAATGTTAGTAGCACAGGCAGCCGTAATAGCCGCTTTCGTCAGGCTGTTTTCACGTTGAAGCCACCCGTTTAATTGAGATTCAACTTAAGCTTCACCGGTAGTTAGATCTATTTCACCGGTAATAAGGTCAATTATTGTCACCTGAAAATTCCCGGTATCCAGCAACGCCACTGTCGCCTTACCGTGAAGCCATCCACAGGTCTCACCGGGATTTATTACAAGGGTGTGGCCGTGTGTTTCTACCAGGGCCTTGTGGGTGTGGCCATAGATAATCACGTCGTAAATGCCGCTTTCCGTTAATGGTTTTATAAGTAAGTGCTCGTGTACCATGACCGCCTTTTTACCTTCTATAGCAAACTCGTATGGCTGCTTACGAATGCGGCCCTGAGAGAACTTTTCGAGCAGGAGAACGTCTCCGTCGTTGTTGCCGAATATGCCCGTAAACTCAGCCCTGAGGTCTTTCAATACCCTGAAAGTAAATCCGGAGGTGAAATCGCCGGCGTGGTACACCTTGCTTACCCCTGCGCCGTTAAATAGCTTAACGGCACGCTGTAGGTTGTCAAGGTTGTCGTGCGTGTCGGACATTATGCCAATGAGCATGACACCTCGACTAAGGCGTAACCGTAATAGTTATGTCCCATGGAGACGTAATCCATGGAAAAATATTTCATGGAGAAGTATTGCATATAGACGGTTACAAGTCTTCCCCGTACTTTACGGTTATTTTTTTGGGAGGGGCTTTAGGTATGCTAACTACCAGGATGCCGTCCGAAAGCTCTGCGTGGACGTCGTCGAGGTTAACCGACTCGGGGAGGGAAAAAGACCTCATAAACTTACCAAAATTTCTCTCCATGCAATGGTAGTACTCCCTGTCCGCGTCCTTTTTGGGGAGCCTCTCACCTTTGATGGTGAGGACTTTATCCTCTACCTGGATGGATACATCATTCTGTTTTACCCCGGGTACCTCTCCTTTTACGAGGAACTCGCTTTCCGTCTCGTAAATGTCAAAGGGTGGCGTCCACGTGTAAGCTACCGTGTTATCGTTTCTCGTTTCGTAAAATAGTTTATTGAAACGCTCGTGTAACGACATAAATTCGTCCATGTCGTCCCAGTATCTTCCGCCCATTATACCTACCTCCTTCTTATAACTTCCTTAAAACTCCGTACCCTGTGCTCCACTCTAATAAAGAAGCCGGGCTATTAAACGGAATACTAAAACTATCGGCCAATTTATTCGGTCAATCCGTTTGACGAATCTGCCTGGCAAATCTATATATCTAATTTAACATAAACGTAACATAAATGGCCGGATTTATTCATCGCTTTTTACTAATTTTACGAATTTTATCCTGCAGGCTCGCTGCCACCCTCGTTGCTGCACCCTGCTTTTACCAAACACACCCCACCTTGGCGTTGACTTAAAGTGGCAAATTGTGATAATTTAAGTTTGTAATCCTTAAACAGCTTCAGCTCGTTAATGTCCAGGATCTAAAACAAAATACCGTTCAGTTTAAATAGTTACCGGAGAGTTATCTGAAACGATGAAAAGACTTCTGTGGATAGCGGCTTTGCCCTTGCTCTTACTAAGTTTCTTACCGGGTCTTTCAGCATGCTCCAGGAGCGAGGACGTCATAGTGTTTTCCACCAACAAGGACGGCAACTTCGAGATATACGCCACGTCGCCCGATGGCAGAAAGATGCTAAGGCTTACGAACAACGACTGGGACGACCTTTACCCGTCGATTTATAAAAATGGTGACGTCATATATGTTTCCAGGGCCTCCGGAAAGGACGACATTTACAAGACGAGCCTGTACGACAGGGCTGTAAAACGCCTTACATTCTTAAAAGGCGCTAACAGATATCCCACGTTCAGCCCCGATGGCAAGAGCATCCTTTTTATCACCGACAGGGACGGCGGCAACTTCCAGGTATACATAATGAACGCAGACGGCCAGAACCAGCGGCCCATCACCATAAACCAGTACGACAACCGATCGCCGTCCTTTTCGCCGGATGCAAAACAAATAGTCTTTGCTTCAAGGAGAGAAAACGATCATTACGCCATATTCATCATGAACGGCGACGGCAGTAACACCAGACAGTTAACCCACAATGACGACGAGAATTTCGCTCCCAGGTTTTCGCGGGATGGGCACAAGATTGCATTTTACTCGGACATGGATGGCGATTACGCCATTTACACAATGAACCCGGATGGCAAAAACTTAAAGAAAATAACTGAGGCCGTACCATCCGTATACCCATACTGGTCTGCTGACGGACAACATTTTGTATTTGCCCGGTTCGAAGGTGAAGGAAGTAAACTAGCCGTTATCGATGCAGACGGCAAAAACTTGAAAACTATTACCGATTCCAAAAGTCTCCACCTGACGCCAAGATGGGAAAAAGTTCAAAGGAGATAACTTTCAATGGCTTATTTGCCAATTACGCCATCTTTGCCGGTTTAGCCGGCTTTGCCAATTATTCCACCTTTGCCAATTGCTTGTTTTACTTCTATTACAATCGGGGGCTTAACCGTGCAAATTAGTCAGAAACGATTCATATCTTTAAGCACAAAACTCCTGTTTTTTGCCACGTTCAGCGTACTGGTACTGGGTAGCTATTTCGTTTACGACTTCGAGACCACGCGATACATAAACAACGAATCGTCCAGAGTCCACATGGCAGGGGAGCTCAGGTGGAAGGTTTTCGAACTTATCTCATCCATAATCGAAGCCGGAAAATCAAGAGACTTGCTGCTGGGTGAATACGTCGACAATGACTTAAAGAATTACCTCGTAAGGCTTGATAAAATAAATATTTCTATAAAAGAGGGAAGCAGGGAATTCGGCATTTCGCCATTAAAAAATCCCGTAGCCCTCAAGCTCTGCGACGATTCCTTCAACAAGTGGAATGCTCTGAAGGCCGTCTTAAAAAAGATGGTGGACTCTCCATCTCCGTCTGCCAATAAAACTTTAATGTACAACGAGCCCGCCATAAGGGACTTCGTTCAATCTCTGGACGTTTTCGTAGACTTCATACAGAGGGACTATAAGAGTAAGCTCACGGCTCTCTACCACTTAAAGCTCTATATGCTCGTCTTTTTCTTTACCATCGCAATAGCTTCGGTAGTAGTTACGAGGCACGTCGTAATAATTCCGGTATTGAAGCTCATCGAGGGGGTGAGAAAAGTTGCAAACGGGGATTTCGAAGCTCGCATAATCCTCAAAAGCAATGACGAAATAGGTGAACTTGGCAGGTATTTCAACAAAATGACCGAAGCCCTCAAGGCATCTTTCACCGAGATGGAGCGTCTTGCCTCCTTCCCGGAATTGACACCTTCCCCTATTTTTGGACTAGAGAACACCGGCAATGGTTACGTGCCAACTTACATTAACCCGGCTGCTTACATGCTCATGGAATCGGCGGGAATAACGGAGTGGCAGTTGATCTCACAAAACATCGCCAACATTGTGGACGATCTTCTAAAAAGCGGTATGGACGCCACTTTTTATGAGCATAGGGTAAATGATAGGGTCTTTGGCCATTACGTCCACGTATTGCACGATAAAAGAACCGTACGGGTTTACGCTTACGACATAACCGAACGTAAGAAGATGGAAGAGCAGCTTAGAGAGTACGCCGACACCCTGGAGCAAAAGGTCAGAGAGAGAACCAGGGAGCTGCAAGAGGCTAAGCTACAGGCGGAGACGGCCAGCAGAACCAAATCCGGTTTTCTCGCCAACATGAGCCACGAGCTGCGTACCCCCCTGAATTCCATAATCGGTTTTTCCCAGATTTTGGTCGACGAACTCTATGGCAAGTTAAACGAACACCAGCACGTTTACGTCAACAACGTACTCACCAGTGGAAACCACTTGCTCTTCCTGATAAACGAGATCCTTGACCTTTCCAAAATAGAAGAGGGTAAGACCCAATTGGAAATCTCGAAGTTCAAAGTCAGCCGGTTAATAAATACGGCAATGGTGATGCTCAGAGAAAGGGCGATGAAGCACGGGCTAAAGTTGACCCACGAAATAACCCCTGAGGCAGACGTGGAAATAGAAGGCGACGAGAGAAGGTTGAAGCAGGTACTTTTCAACTTGCTCTCAAATGCCGTAAAATTTACCCCGCAAGGCGGTTCCGTTAATGTGGCGGTTTCGCTGAAGACTAATAAGGGTGACGTTAGCGTAGGTAATGAGGCTGAAATGGAGATAGCCGTAGAGGATACCGGCATTGGAATTAGGGAAGAGGACATATCGAAGCTTTTTAGCGAATTTACCCAGCTTGACTCGTCTTATACTAAAAAATATGAAGGCACCGGCCTGGGACTGGCACTTTCGAAGCGGCTGGTAGAACTTCACGGTGGCTCGATAGGCGTAAATAGCGTTCATGGAAAAGGAAGCAAGTTTTATTTTGTAATTCCAATAAGGCATAATATAGAAAGGAATATTTTATTAAAGTGAGATTGCCAGGAACCATGTTACCAGGATCTATAAGTGGGAACTGAAACGGGAGTAAAAATATTGATAGTGGAAGATAACGCAAATAACAGGCTACTGTTAAAAGCAGTACTTACCTACTACGGCTACGCGGTCTTAGAGGCTGCTAACGGAGAGGAGGGCCTTCGACTGGCCAGGGAAGAAAAGCCGGGCCTTATAATCATGGATATACAGATGCGTGTAATGGATGGAATCACCGCAGTGAAAGCTCTGAAAGCCGATCCGTCCACAAAAAATATAAAGACCATAGCCGTTACCTCTTATGCTATGAAAGGAGACCGGGAGAATTTCCTGGATGCAGGTTTTGACGGTTACCTGGCAAAACCCATAGACACGAGGCAGTTGCCTGAAACAATTAAACACTATTTGGCAAATAATACCTGATAAACCATAAGCGATACCTGATAAACTATATTTTACAAACAATGCCATACAGATGATATCCGGGGTGGCCATTTATGAAACTAAAAAGAAAGAAAGTTTTGTGTGTTGACGACGAGCCAATCAACCTGCAGTTGCTTGAAGCCGTCCTGAAGCCAAACGGTTACGACGTTATACTTACCAGAAACGGCTCCGAAGCACTGGAAGTCATACGGAGAGAGCCTATCGACATATTGCTCCTTGACGTTATGATGCCTGATATGGATGGTTACGAAGTTTGCAGGATTATCAAGGGAGACGAAAAATTCAGGAACATTCCCATAGTTATGATAACGGCACTTACCGAAAAGGATGATCGCATAAAGGGTATAGAGGCAGGAGCGGAGGAGTTTCTGAGCAAACCATTCAACTTCTCCGAAGTACTTGCCAGGGTAAAGATGCTCATTAAAATGAAAGAACTTAACGACAGGCTCCACATGGCGTACAAAGATATAGTCAACCTTACGAAGTACGGAGGCATGGCTATACAGTACTTCAACCCCGTCAACTTCAACCTTAAGAACTCCATAGACTCCATTATAAACCAGGCCATCAGGCAGCAAGAAAAAAACGACGAGAGGCCTGAGCTCTTTGTCGTAGGCATCAACGACGAAAAAAAGAACTCATGGCACTGGACTATGTACAGATTTTTAGACCGGCATATAAAAGAACAGGAATTCGATGCGAAGTCACATGAGCTGCTGCCTATACCGGAATCGGGCATGACTCACCTGGCCGTCTTAAACGCCAAAGATATGAAAAAATCAGAAATGGCCCATTTTTTCGATAAAATAAGAGAGACTTCCCGTGCCATAGATAACGCAGTCTTATACCTGAGCTCCAAGTTATGTATTTTCGCACTGAACTACGGGCACGACGTATCTGACTATGACGCTTCGGTACTGAATAACTTTGTCGTACAGAGCCTTTTCCTTAAGCACCTCTCTTCTCAGGTTCAGGAAACCGAGGACGCCTTCGAATACCTGGTATATAGCCTTGCCAGGGCTGCCGAGATAAATGACGAGGACACTGGAAACCACATCATAAGGGTAGGGCGTTATTGTGAAGTAATCGCTGAGTACCTTGGCATGGATGACAAGTTCATACATACCATTAAGCTCCAGGCCACACTCCACGACGTCGGCAAGATTCATACCCCCCCGGAAATACTTAAAAAACCGGGCAAACTTACCTCCGACGAATGGGTCGAAATGAAAAAGCACACCATATATGGGGCCAAAATCATAGGCGACCATTACAGGTTAGGCATGGCGGCAAACATAGCCCGCACACATCACGAAAAGTGGGACGGTAGCGGCTATCCCCATGGCCTCAGCGGGGAGGAAATCCCCATCGAAGGAAGAATTATCAGTATAGCCGATATTTACGACGCCCTAAGAAACGCGAGGGTTTACAAACCGGCATTCGACGCCGAGACCACTTCGAAGATAATTTTAGAAGGCGACGGGCGCGTTTTACCCTCACACTTCGACGCACGGATTATAAAGGCGTTCAAAGAAAACTTATCGAGATTCGGGGAGATTTACGAAGAACTGAGAGGTTAAGAACCGGGCTCAATTCATATATAAACCTGAAAACGGCAGTTAGAAATCACGTAAACGGGCATACTTCCTTGTTCTATTAAGTGAAGGAGTTGAGCATCTCGTTATATGCATTACAATGTATTATATGATGTTACCGCTACAAGTTACAAATACAGCGGCATAGCCCTGCTCCCGGGGGCGGTGATTACAATCGTGAGCCTGTATAATTTGATGCGGGCTTATGCGGCCTCACGCCGGTTGACCTTCATCTTTTATACGTTATTAATTTGTTTCAACGCTGTTTTCCAGATATCGGTATTGCATTTTATGAATAATCAACGCGGCATTTTGATACGGGCCTATAAAACGGGAGACTTTACGGTCACCGAGGGAGTGGTATCGAATTACAAGTTTTCTCAAACCGCAAGATACCAAAAAGGGTCTGCCGATTACAGAGTCGTTTACGACGTTAAAGCGGATGACGGTAAAAATATCGCCATAAATTATACATTCAGCGCGCATCAACCCTATTATGGTGCTCAGCCTGAAGTGAACGCACTTAATAACCGGAGCGGCAATGTGGTCTCCTTCGATTATACCAGCACGGAGTTGATAAAATTCGTCACCGATTCAAAATCACTGCACGACGGCACACACGTTAGAATAACTCATGCCGACGGTAACGTTCTCGACTTATACGACGTTATCAAATATGAAGTCGCACAAGATTAAGGCAGAACTCGACAAGAAGAGAATCGAGGATATAGGAAGGTACTCCATTGAAGGTACTAATTCAGAGAGTCTTAAATGCAAGAGTGGCCATAAATGGCCTTCAGGCTGGAGCTATCGACAAAGGTTTCGTTGTTTTTTTATGCGTTGTAAAAGGCGATACCCTCACGGAACTCGAATACATTTGCAGGAAGACTGTCAATCTGAGGATCTTCGAAGACGCCAATGGAAAGATGAACCTATCGTTGAAAGACGTTAATGGTTCGGTGCTGGCCATATCCCAGTTTACTCTCGCCTCGGATTGTAAAAAAGGTAATCGTCCATCCTTTGACATGGCGGAGGAGCCCGCAAGGGCAAGGGAACTTTACGAAGCCTTCGTCGAGCGGTTACGCCGTGAGGGAGTAAACACGGTTACGGGCGAGTTCGCGGCAAATATGCAGATCAGCCTTACAAACGACGGGCCCGTAACGTTCATGCTCGATTCCCGCTTATGATTGGTTTTGGCCATTCCGAGCTTTTGCCAAAAGTTTCGTTAACTATTACGTTGTGGTTTATGCTATCGCAACATTTCTTCAATAATACCAACCCTTGAAGCGATAAGCCTGAAATGCGTGTCGACGTGTAATAACACGGCTTTATTAAAAGAGGCGGATGCTATCAAGAGGTCGGTAGTTGGTATAACCTTGCCTTCTCTATCGAGCATATATCCCCAGTGAGCGGCTCTATCGATAACGGCATCATCAATTGGTATCCTTGGTAATGAATTTAAAGCACCAGATAGTACGTTAAAATCGTTTCTATCTCTGGCACCCCTCATAATCTCGATTACAACAATACCACAGGTAATGACGTCTTCTTTCGTCAATACCTCCTTAACCCGAGTCTTTACATACTGGGAGCCGTCCGGTCTAAGGTACTCTATCCAGGCAGAGCTATCTATCAGATACATCTTTTTCAGGCAGGTCTTTTAGCCTTGCCGATAAAAATTCGTCCAACGTAAATGACAGAGTTATCTTTCCTTCAAGTTCGGTAAGTTGCCTTACCTGACGCCTTTTTATAAACTCACTAAGAGCTATTTCCACAACTTCTCTCTTGGTTTTAACACCGGCAAGTTCTCTTGCCTCATTGATAAGCTTATCGTCTATGGATAGAGTAGTTCTCATAAATTATATTCCATTCGCGGATTTCGTATCAATTGTTGAAAACCTCACCTTTGAACTCTTTTATATAGTTTACGAGCTCGCTTTCAACTTTGTTATTAGACTTTATTCGCGTGGCTAGTGCCAAACGATGGTCGTCTCTAAGTTTAATACTGTGTTTAATTCTTCCTAAAATACGTTTTCCATCAATTAATTTACTATAATTACGCCACTTCCTAATAGACTCGTTAGAATTGTCGTCATCAGTGCCAACGTTAAAAAAGGAGTCAAACTTTTTAATGTAATCTTCGAAGTCATTTATATCGTCATCATTTAATTTCTTCCTCAGACTTTCTCGGACCTTTTGTTCTGCCTCAGTCCTTTTGTTGGTATCATTGCAATAATCATCATCCAGTGCACCCTTTTTTCTTATATGCAAAAGGATATTCGCAGCCATTACGGGCACCAATACATCACAGTGCGATAATAACTCAGAAAGTACATTAGGAAGTTTTGTGACATAATCGAATAAAAAACGCTCCAACTCTTCGGGTTCAATGAGATAATTCTCAATTTCCCATCGAGTAAGTACCCTCACTTTGTCGCCAAAAGGTCTGCTTTGTAAAAATACTTCGTCATTTCTTTCCCAGAATATATCCCACTTACATGCTCCTAAAAGTGAATCACGTTCAACAATGCCAAAGACCTTATATGAATGAGATTGGTTAGTCTTCACTTTCTTTATCACTTTCCTACATCCACCAGTATCGCCTTCCACAATTCCCGGTGCTTTAAATTCTACAAATTCCTCCTCGTCAAAAAAAAATCGCTTAAATATTTCAACGTCAAAGTCTGATTCAAGATAGACTACAACCCTCCCCTTATAGTTTTCAACCACACCCTCAGTTCCATCATACGACGTAAGATTTGCCATTCATCCCCTCCGATAATATTATTTTCGATTTATACACCTTTTTGATTAATCGCTTTTATGAAACTCTCTTTCGATAAGATGCCCGCTTTTAATCAAGCCATCTTCCATTATTTCGAAGCTGTATTGTTTTAGTTCAGACGGAATTGGACATTTCCCTTAATGAGTTAGTATATTA
>JADFXJ010000031.1:27455-30247 GCA_015233615.1 Nitrospirota bacterium | reverse complement strand
TAAAACGCCACATCTCCTCTATTTGCTTTCCCACCATGGCCCCAAAGGCGGGATGGAGGTGGGAACTGGTAAAGAAATCTCCTTTTACGCCGATTTCCGTAGATGGGGATGCATAGTAACCGAGGCCGGGATGGTAAAGGGCCTCCGCCATGAAGTCGTGAAAAGAAATGGGTCCCTGTTGCCTTATTCTCCCGACGATGAGATCTCTTAACGTAGAATCGCTCACCCTGGCATTTCCCCGATCCTACTTTGCCATACCGGGAACAACGTTACAACACTCCCTTGTATGCTATACATATAGCGATCCTCAGAGGCTAAATACTGGATTCCCGCTTTCGCGGGAATGACAACAAGGGCAAGAAACGCAACGCCGTATATGTCATTCCCGCGAAAGCGGGAATCCATCTGTCCTTTGTATTGCATTCCAAATGAATTGCCGCTATATATTGACGTTAAGCGATGGAAAGCATTCTGTCGAGGGCCTGCTTTGCGCGTAATCTGGTCTCCTCCGGCACTTTCACTACGTTTTTCATCTCTTTCAGTGCTTTATGGATTAGCTTGAGGCTGGTTTTTTTCATGTTGGGGCAGACCATGTCTTTGCGAAGAGGATAGAAAATTTTGTCCGGGTTGTCTTTCCGCAATCTGTAGAGAAGTCCTGCCTCGGTTCCGACTACGAACTCGGTGGCCGTAGACGTGCCTGCGTACCTCAGCATACCAGACGTGCTGGTCACGTGGTCAGCCATTTTAAGAACCTCCAGCCGGCATTCCGGGTGTGCCATAAACAGGGCGTTTGGATGCATGGTCTTTGCCAGAGTTACGTCATAGTCCCTTATCCTGTCGTGGACGTGGCAAAAGCCATCCCACGCGATGACCTCTTTGTCGGTATATTGGGCTGCCCAAAGGGAGAGGTTCTTGTCCGGTATGCAGATAACCCTTTTTTCGGAAAGTGAGTTTATTACTTTCACAACGTTTGCCGAGGTGCAGCACACGTCGCTTTCGGCTTTTACCTCAGCGGTGGTGTTGACGTACGCAACCACGGGGGCATCCGGATACCTGGCCCTGATGTCTTTTACGGTAAATTCAAGTGGATAAACGTAAGAAGGCGGGTTTGGATAACCCGGAAAGGAGTCGTATAACTCCCTCGGTTCACCCGTGCTTATCATGTCTGCCATGGGGCAAAAGGCGTCGAAAGCAGGTAGTATGACGGTTTTGCCCGGCGACAATATGGAGGCACTCTCGGCCATGAATCTAACCCCGCAAAACACTATCACGTCGTAATCGGCAGCGGAGGCCTTACGTGAGAGTTCCAGCGAGTCGCCGGTAACGTCCGCTATTGCCTGAACCTCGTCCACCTGGTAATTGTGGGCTATGATTATAGCGTTACGCTCTTTCTTCAGAGCCAGAATCTCTTCTATCAGCCTCTCTTTGAGGCTCTCGTTGGGGTTTGCCGGGCTCTCTTTGTCGGGCCCCGAAGTTATCCCCGAAGTTATATCGTATTGTTTATCGTTCAGATTAACCATTGGCGACGTCATGATTAGAACCTCTCTGTAGTTCTTAAAAAGGCCTCTGGTGAGGTATTTGTGTATAGAATAGAGCCATCGTGCATTTTTACCTTGTATATATGCCTATATGCCGGGTAGGTGGCATAAGACTTCGTTTTTACCGAATGGCCGTTGCTGCTTGCCGATGGGTAATAACTGTTTCCGTTGTATATACTCAGCACCCTGGTTACATATTGTTGGGTCTCGGCATAAGGAGGTATTGTGCCATAACGCTCGACTGCCCCGGGGCCTGCGTTATAAGCGGCTATGGCCAGTGTAGTGTCGCCGTTAAATTTTTTGAGCAAAAATTTCAGATACCGTATGCCTCCGTCGATGTTTTCAACCGGGTTATAAGGGTCGTTGACGGAAAGCAGGGATGCCGTGCCTGGCATTAACTGCATTAACCCCATGGCCCCCTTTTGTGATAACGCAGACTGGTTCCAGTTGGATTCGGCCTTTATGACGGCCTTTACCAGGGAGGGGTCCAGGCTGTGCTGGGCACTGAGGGTGTGGACAATGCTTTCGTAGTCTTTAAAGTTCAGGAAACTACCGGTAAGGTTAACGTCCTGTAACATGGACCCGGGGATATCGGCAGAGTCACCGGAACTATAAGACTTGGCAGGCTCGCCAGAGTTGGCAGGCTGGGGTTGGCTCCGGGTTAATGCGCCTTGCTGTGGCGCGACCTGCTGCGGCCGGTTTTCAGGCATCGAATTTGGAGCTTGAGCGGCTTTGGAAGTTTGGCCCTGATCTACCGCAGCATACCTGGGCTGGACGCGTGTATCCACCTGTACGGCCTGCGATTGTCGAGACTGTGAATTGTTGAAAGGTCGGGGTGCGGCTTTTGCGACTTTTATAATATTGGCGTTGTTGGCGGTATTGACGTTGTTGGCAGTGCTTACAGGGGAACTTACAGGGGCGCCTCCGGAGGCACTTACCGGTGTAGGGGAGCCGATAGCCGATTTCGAGTGGGAGGGACGTATTTTCTTCGCTAAAGAACTTCCGCTTCTAACTTTTACGTACTCGTCGCTTTTTGGCAAATCGGAGTAATATACCACGCCTGCCCTGTCTACGTACTTGAATATCTCGGCATGGAGGCCGCAGGGCTCTATGAACAGACTCATAAAGCATAGCAATACGAAGGCCGCAATAGTAAAGATAATATACGATTGCCGTAACATAATAAACCGAATAAACCAACTAAGCTGAGGCAATCCTGTTTTAAACCTCAAATTTTAAACCTAAAAAGCATTA
>JADFXJ010000031.1:0-27355 GCA_015233615.1 Nitrospirota bacterium | reverse complement strand
ACTAAGCTGAGGCAATCCTGTTTTAAACCTCAAATTTTAAACCTAAAAAGCATTAGCTCCTACCATAGATTGTGCGGAAACGAATGGGTATATTTTTGCCGAAACTCCAACCTTTTAGCAAATATTCCCATCAACACCGTACAATTTCAATACCATTAAATACCGTACAAGGCTGCTATTTCCCGATGAGGCCGCTTCCTGCGAGCCGATACACCATACATCTGACTGTGCCACCATATTACTGCGCCTGCCGAAGGATGCCGTCAATGATGGAATCTGCTCTGTCTGCCGGAGGATGCCGTCCCTGACGGAATCTGCTGCATCTGCCGGATAGCTTAAGCCTCCGGCCGGCCACTGTCAAACCTATAGCGGGTCCGCTGCCCAAAAACGCAAGCCCGATATTCAGAATTTAAAACGCGTCTGAAAAAAAACCATTGCTTGGAAAAGAATATCTTTTACCAGCAATGGCAAATGTTTTGTCTTTTCTCGTAGGAGAAAAGATAGAGTAACCCGGGCTTTATGCTAATAATGCAGATAAACTAAGCCTTCTTTATAAAGAAAGAGATAACGTTACCGCTTTCCTTTGTCTCGATAAGCTCGTGTCCCAGCCTGCTTAGAAGTGCCGGGATATCGGACTTAGAGCCGGGATCCGTAGAAATGACTTCCAATATCTTACCCGATTCGATCCCGTCGAGGGCCTTTTTCGTCTTTAACACAGGCATAGGGCAATTCAACCCCTTTGTGTCAAGCACCTGATCAGCCTTTACATCTGCCATTTAAACCTCCAATGATTTTTCTTTTTATAGTATTTGTCTACGGGCCGATACTTTATATCCGGCCACACTATCAATCAGTAGAATTATTTAACACTATTTTGGACACTAAAGTCAATAGAGTAAACTCCAAAATGGTGGCGCAAAGTTTTCATGGGTAAAAAATATAGCGATTATAGCGATTATCAAAAAAAATTCCTTAAACGTTGAATATTTATCCGATCTGTAGCCGGAGATATGTTATAATTAAAACATCCCCGTATATAGGCAATTACTGACGATTACTTATGGGGTTATAAGCCGTCGGACGTGTTATACCATAAAGCCGGCCAAAAGCCGTCAAAGGCCACCAAAAGCCATTTGTTGTGCTGTTACTTTGATTATGCCTGGCAGGGATAATGGAATAACAGATTAGAACCTGTACATTTTTTATTACCGGCAAGGAGTGAGAGGGCAGTGTTAATCCCCGTAGGTGCCGTATATCAATTGTCCCTATCGGACGGGACCTTTGAGCACATGGGTGAGGGTGTAGGGGAAATATTTGGCCTTGACGCGGGCAGAGCAAATGGAAAGCGTCATTCCATCAAAGACGTTCTCCACCCTTTCTACGAAGAACCTTTCGAAAGGTTCTGGAGAAGTGTACACGACGGGCAACCCTATCCTACCTGGGAATTCAAGATTGTCGACCCGATGGGCAACGAAAAGTGGATTGTCCAGTCCAACACCCCGATATTAGACGAAAAAGGTAAAATTGTTGCCTTAAGGTGTGAGTGCTGGGACATCTCCGGCCTGCTCCTGTCACGTACACCCATGTTGGAGCAGGAACTCCGCATCGGTACGATGGTTGACAACATGAACAGCGGTTTCGTAATTCTGGATGAAAACATGGTTATTGTTTATGGAAACAAAAAACTTGCGGCCATGCTTTCCGTAGAAAAAGAAGATATGCCGGGTAAACACTTACTCGATTTTGTAGACGACGAAATCAGAGACTACCTCATGGAGCAATTCTCCAGGCTCAAAACCGGCACGAATACCCCTTACGAAGCACACTACCGGCTAAAAGACGGCCGGCAGGTTTATATTTATACTTCTTCGACGCCTATTTTCGACGAGATTGGCACTTTCAAAGGCAGTTTTTCCGTCATCAGCGACATAACCGAAGTAAAAACATCCGAAATAGTGCACGCCACTCTCAGCGAGATAATCGAATTATCCTTGCAGCCCATTACACTAAAGGAGCAGCTTCAAAGTGTACTACAGTCGATACTATCTATACCGTGGTTCGAAAAGGAACAAAAAGGCTGTATTCACTTAGCCTCCGAAGATACCGGCATGCTGACCATGGAGGCACATTTAGGTTTATCCGAAGAGACGCTGAATAAGTGCCATAAGATACCACTGGGCAGATGCCTCTGTGGACATGCCGCTTTGGCCAGGGAACTTCTGTTTTTCGATGCGGTCGAAGGAAGAGAAGGAACAGAAGAAGGAAAAGACGAATCCCTCGTCTCTTACGGCAACTACTGCGTGCCCATATGCTCCGGCAACAGGTTACTTGGAATTATCAACCTTTATCTGAGAAAAGGACACACGAAAAACACACAAGAGATAAAGCTGTTGACCTCCGTGGCACATACGCTTACCATCATGATAGAAAAGAAGATTATCGAGGAGTCTTTTTTCGCTTCGGAGGAAAAATACAGAAGACTCATCGATACCGCAGGCGACGCCATATTGATAACCGATGCTGAAACCGGTTTAATCCTGGAAGCCAACAAAAAGGCCGAAGAACTTACCGGCATACCTAAAAACGAGCTCATAGGACTTCACCAGTCTACTTTATATCCCGTCGAACTTGCCCACGAGTATTCGAACATCTTTACGAGCAACGTCGCTGCCGGACAGTCCATTACCGAAAACTTTCTGATACGGCACGTCAACGGCAAGACCACCGACGCAGACATCCGCTCCAGCGTTACCGAATTAGGCGACAAGCGCATATTGATTAGCATATTCAGAGACATAACGAGGCGAAAGCACGCCGAGACCATCATCCAAAAGGCAAAGGACGACCTGGAAGTCAGGGTTTTGGAGCGTACCGAAGAGCTCATAGCCACCAACGACTATTTGACGAAAGAGATCAAGAAACGCAAGAAAGCCGAAGAGATAATAGAGCGTAACTACCTGATGCAGGATACCATAAGCTCCGTGTTGCGCATGTCACTGGAACCAATCTCCCTAAAGGAGCAATTGGAGCGTACTCTCGAACTCATCCTCTTCCTCCCATGGCTGTCGCTGCAATCAAAGGGCTCCATATTTTTGACGGGCGGGCTCTCCGGCCCGGAGGAGTGCAGCCAGAACGAACTGGTAATGGTAGCCGTTCGCGGGCTCAATAGCTATATACTCAGGCATTGCGCTAAAATACCCTTCGGCAAGTGCCTTTGCGGCCTGGCCGCCTATACCGGCAACGTTGTCTTTGCAACCCATATCGACGACGACCACGACGTACGTTACGAGGGTATTTCCGATCATGGCCACTACTGCGTCCCTATAAAATCCGGCTCAAACGTGCTGGGTGTAATCAACATGTACGTGAAGAAGGGCCACAAGAGGAGCAAGATAGAGGAGGAGTTCCTGACGTCAATCGCTAACACGTTAGCCGGTATCGTTGAGCGGAGGAAGTCCGAAAGGCGTCTCGAAAAGATGGCGCTCTACGATAACCTCACCGGGCTGCCCAACAGGACGACGTTCTTCGACAGGCTGCAGCAGGCCGTCAGGCTTTCCAGAAGAAACGGGCACATGGTGGCCCTTCTTTTCCTCGATCTCGACAAGTTTAAAGTCATAAACGACACCCTTGGCCACGACATCGGGGACATGCTCCTGAAAAGTTCCGCCAGAAGACTGGAAGGCTGTATTCGCAGCACGGACTCCGTTGCCAGGATGGGAGGCGACGAGTTCACCGTCATTCTCTCGCGAATAACGAAGGCACAGGATGCCTCGATAGTGGCTGAAAAAATAATAAAAACCCTTTCCGAGCCTTTTTACTTTGGGGGCCACGAGTGTCTGATAGGTGCCAGCGTAGGTATAAGCCTTTTCCCCGTGGACGCAGAGGAGCCCGAACTTCTCTTAAAGCGGGCCGACAGCGCCATGTACGTGGCCAAAGAGCATGGGAGGAATGGGTACAGGTTTTTCTTCAAGGAGACGATGAACTTTAATTCCGTAGGCAAGGGGGTATCGGCTTTTTTCGAGCGTTACAAGGGTTCCTGGGATCACTCGGCCTGGGTGGGCCTTCTTTTTGACCTCAATAAAAAGGGATTCGCCATGACTAACGACATGAAGCAGGCCCTGGGCATGCTTTTGGAGTCTCTCAAAAGACTTCGCATCCAATTTGTGTACGAAGATGACAAGAGCGTTAAATCGATTACAAATAAACCGGCAATCGATGAAATTATGGAAGCCATAATAAGAGAAAGCTTTATGTTCGTTAAAACCACGGTTGGAAAGTGGAACCAAAGCCAGTGGGAATCCTTTTTGGACAGGCTGGATCAAAACGAAGTGCCGCTTCACGAGGAAACAACGATACTTTTAGGCCAATCCCTCGAAGCGTTAAAGGGCCTCCATGAGTTATTTGACTTAAACAGCGCGGGCTTCCGTGAAAAACTCGAAGGTATATTGTAAGGTATTTTATAAGGCGTTTTATAACGTATACCCTATACTGCGGGTCGTCTTCATATTATTGGCCTAACCTATGTCAGGTTATTTCGTCTATAGTAAATTCCAGTCTGCCGGCAAATCTTATTATATCCTTTTTTTTCACCGGTATCATCTTATGTGGAGGGATTTTGCCGTTGTTTACGAATGTACCATTTGCCGAGTTTAAATCTTCGATAAACCATTTACCGTTTTCGAAAATAAATCTTGCATGTAATTTAGATATAGCTTTTAAATCGTCAAACATATACGGTAATGTATACTTTCTTCCCAATATACATCCATTATTTACTTTGAGACGGGTTCCGTCCATAGTTTTAAGAATAACGTAAACGGCGGAGCGCACGCCACTATCATGAGTTTCCTCATATGTATCGTTTATCACGGGTTCCACATAAGTCGGCGACTCCGTTGAGCAATTCGGGCAGTAAATAATTAAATTCGTGCGATCATAGGACCATCCACCGGGAATAACGCCATCTGCAGAATCTGCGATGGCTCCACAATTATCACACTTCACAATATCATCATTATTTTTTGTGTCATCATCATTAACCATCAAATACCTCCACGTTCGGAAACATTATAAAACACCGCATTACATTATATCTTCTATCGAAAATTCCAACTTTTTGCCAAACCTTATTTTGTCGTCTTTTTTTATTACGAGCATTTTATTGGGAGGGATTTTATCGTTATTGACGAACGTACCATTCGATGACTTTAAATCCTCTACAAACCATGTATCGTTTTCAAAAACAAATCTGGCGTGAATTCTCGATATATCTTTTAAATTATTCGTAATATATGGCAAAATATATTTTCTTCCCAGGATATTGCCATTATTAACTTTAATTTGTGCTCCGTCAATAGTTTTAAGAATAACGTAATGGCTCGTTTGAATATCGCGCTCGTTAGTTGTTTCAGATTCTTCGTTTAAATTGATATTCATATATGTTGGTAAGTCAAGTACACACTCCGGGCAGTAAAACGTTAAATTTACGGAATCGTAAAACCATCCATCAGCAATATTACCATTTACGTCGTCTGAAAACTCGCCGCAATCACAACACACCACGATATCCTGTTTTTTCTTGCTGCCCTCATTAACCATCGTCAACCTCCACTGCCTACATCTTCTTTTGTATGGCCATAACCGCCTGGTTACGTAAGGTTTTAAGCAGGGTTATCTGATGGGGAAGTATTTTGATGTCGCCTGCTCTGGTCTTATCCGCGTAAATAAGTCCGATAGGTATCTTGTTTATTACAAGGGGAAACAGTAGGAACGTCTGCGACTTCAGGAGCTTCCTGTGCCAGTCGGGTATGCGGGACTTGAAGCGCGGGTCGTTTGCGTCGCTTATGATAACGTCGACGTTGCGGGATAGCGAGAGACTAAAAATATCCGTCTCGTTACCGATGTTAAACCGGAAAGACTTTATAAGGGACGCTATATCGGTGCCAAAGCCGAAACGGCCTTCCATTTTATTGGTTCCCACCGATCGGATGCAGATAAGTACTCTCTCAAACTTCATCCCACGGAACATTACCTCCAGAATAGTTCTCAGAATATCGTTTACGTTGGTAGCCTCCATTATGGCGTTTGCCACCTCCTGGATACCGTTTGTGAGGACGCTGTCGGGGCTTTCGGCACCCTCGCGATCGTCGGTGCCATCCATGAGCCTTAAGAGTTGTGTGTCGTCAAGGTCCTGGGCTTCCTCCTCCGTAGGGGATACGACAACCCCCTCGTAGACGTCGGTTAACTGGGCATGGCCAACAAAACCACTTATTTTTCTGAGAAACGGACTTTCGGTTATATTCACTTTCAGAATCTTGGCAAACCTTTGGATTTCCTTCAGCGATGAGTCCATTATGGCCGACACCTGCTTTTCGCTGATCTTAAAGCACCCTTCGTAACGTTTGAGGAGGTTTTTTAATAGATTGGGGTTACCCTTAACATCGTTCATGTTGGTGCCGAGTTCATTGGAGAAGTTGACAAGCACCTGAATCTGCTCATCGGGAGTCCTGGCCTTGCCGACGGGTCCCGAAGGGAGACGCTTCATGCACCTGGTTATCTTTTCCGGGAAATTCCACGCGCCGGCGATGGATATCCCTATATCCTCGAATGTAGAACCTAGCGCTATCCTGGAAGCCGAAGACTCTCCGGTACCATCTTCCATCTCTTCCTTCACCTTTTTCATCATCTCCGGAACGTAAAAAGCTACGAGAAGCTTGCCCAGGTTATGGAAGATAGAGCATAGGAATGCCTCCTCCGTGTCCTCGTACTTCATCTGCTCTGCCAGTGTTTTGGATATGATACCGGTCAAAAAGGACGTTATGATGGATTCTTTCAAATCCGCTGCAACGTTTTTGTTACCCAGGTTCTCGAAAAGTAAGAGAGAGACTGCGGCATTCTTAACCTGCTCGTAGCCCAGGATAAAAACAGCCCGTGAGACGGTACCTATCTTTCCGCCTAGTTGGTAGTTGATGTAAAAGACACTGTTAACGAGTTTCAGGAGCTTGTTGGTAAGAGCGAAATCATCGAGAATCGTCTTGGTAAGCTCCGTTACGGTGGTGTCGGTTACGGAGGACGTCTTACCGGCGATGATGTCCACGGTTCTGGACATACCCGGGAAATCACCACGCTCCCGGAAGCGGCTTTGTATAAGTTCGATTATCTCAGGCTTCTTGCTTTGCATAGTTTTAAACGTTACGTTGTCGATAAGTCTCCCTAAAACACCGGGATGAAACCTTCTTGTTTTACCACCACCCGCCAAGACGATTAAGTTGGAGTTTATTTTGCCAAAACCCTGCAAGGTTTTGAATCAAGACATCTTATTGTACCTCATTTACGGTAAAATCTACCATTATTATGTACTTTTCACGTGGCAACGTTTGCAGTTGCGTCCGTCCGACGTCTTAAAGGCCTTCTCCCCGTTGTGGCACTGCCCGCAGAACTTTCCCTCGTTAAGGGCCTTCATAGTCATCTTAGCGTCTCCGTAGTGCATGTTGAAGATCTTATCGTGGCAGTCCGTGCATTTCAGGCCGCTATCGGTGTGAGTCTTGCCATCGAACGTTACGTCGCCGTTGGGAAGCAGCCATTTTAGCTTGACACAGGGTTGTATCGCCAGGGCGTTAACCGAAAAGACGGCCATTAAAGCCAGCACCACAAGGGCGATGGCAATGCTTGACTTTTTACCGGTCTCATCTCTACCCGGACAGTCGCTGCTTTGGCCGGGGTTGCTTTGGCCGGGGCTACTTAAGTTAATCTGCATATGGACCTCCTTTTTACGTGCAGGTATGTTTTCGTAAACTCAAAAAAATAAGATCAACGTTAAGTTTAACATTAATATCATCATTATAGATCATCATGAATATCGCATCTTAATATTATACATTATAAGCTTTGTTTTGTGAATCGGGTGGTTTAATAATTTCGTGGCTATAAAGTACGTTGCCGTACGGGATCTCCGTAATAGTATCTCCGGTATAGTTCCATCTGGTTACGTACCCTGGTGTTTAGAAGTTGACATGGACTTGTATAGCATGGTATTCTTTTATGAGAGATGCTTATAAGCGAAGACGTTATGCCGGGCCTTTGTTCCCGGGCCTTTTCGATGAATTTTAAACGTTATTTTAAATAACGGGAGTGTAGATGAACGCCAAAAGTTTAATAAGAAAGGCACTCATTTTAGCAACCGCATACCCGTTAAAGAGATATGCAGTTAACGATAACATGTTTTTCCTGGGCGACAGAAAATTATTAAAGGGTGTCAAACGCATACTTCTGTATTTCCCGAATAACGAGTACATGCACCTGGGTGACCACTTTTTTTTCGAGCCCCTGATGTCGTTTTTGAAGTATAAGGGATTCGAGGTTAAGGTAATAACGATAAAAAGCATGGAATTCTACGTGGCCGGCAATGGCCACGTTCTGGGTAATTTCGACGATATTGCCAGGGCCGACCTGGTAATAACCAGGACGGAGTTCTTTTATTACGCATGGCCATTAAAAAAAAATACCCTCTTCATAAGTACTTTTTCCCCTAGTATTAAAAAGCGCTTATGCCAGGATATAGTAGACAAGGTAGCGGCATTTTTATCGGTCGATAGCAGTGGTTTTTACGTCAGGCCGTCTCCTCTTGCAAATTGCCCCGAAACGATAAGCCTCGATAGCGATAGCGATTATCTGGTATACAACAACTACGTCGATTCTGCGTTTTACAGGCTAAGACCAGAACATTACCGGAAACTCGACAGGTTTGCCGGAAAACTCGCAAAGGAAAACGGCCTCAAGGTCATACACACGGGTTCGAAGAAAGACAGGGAACGAGATCGTAAGTCCTACGGGTTCGTCGACGTAGACCTTAGGGGCATAGCCTCTCCGGCAGACATGTTTTACCTGGCGTCGCTGCACAATGTAAAATACAACGTTTCCTTCGATACTTACATCATGCACATTTTCTTTATATACGGGAAAAAGTCTTTTGTTCTTTTTCGCGGCAGATTCACGAGGAAGGCTCACGATCTCATCGTAAACTACGTCTTGCCGCCATTCGAACCCGAAGGACGTGTCGAAGATCTCATAGAATACCTGTGACGGCCAGATGTCAGCCAAATGTCGGCCGGATGTCGAATATTTGCCGCATAGTTAAGTTTCCGGTAAAGATACGATTTGAGCATGCTCTTTGAGAATACCCCAAAGTGAGGTGAGAGCTTTATGGATAAGAGTGACCCCAAAAAGGTGCTCGTCATAGAAGACGAGGACAAGATTCGCGAAATTCTGTCGGTTTATCTGAATAAAGAAGGTTATGCCTGTACCGTCGCCCATAACGGAGAGGAAGGTATGAGACTGGTCTGCGGACATCCTGACCTGGTAATCCTGGATCTTATGCTTCCGGATATGGATGGTGAGGATATTTGCAAACGGATACGGGAAGACTACAACGTTCCCATTATAATGCTTACGGCCAAGAGCGGCGAGCCGGACAAGCTAAAGGGATTTTCCTCCGGTGCCGACGATTACGTGGTGAAGCCTTTCAGTCCCAGGGAACTCATGGCGCGCGTAAAAGCCCACCTGAGCAGGACGGGGACACGAAAAGATTTCATCAGCATAAACGGAGGCAGACTAATCGTGTACAAGAATAGCTTCGAGGTCACGTTGGACACGGCACCCGTAAGTTTAACGCCTACAGAGTTTAGGCTGCTGAAAATACTCATAGAAAACCGGCGTACCGTCCTGACGAGGAACCAACTCTTAGACCTTGTGCAGGGTTACGACTTCGAAGGGACGGACAGGGCCGTGGATGCCCACGTCAAAAACCTCAGGCAGAAGATAGAAAAAGACACGAGGACACCGGAATTCATAAAGACGATCTACGGAGTGGGATACCGGTTCATCGGCACCGTGGATGAGGATTGACACTCCCCTATGGCTAAAGCCAGGGGCCCAAACCGCCCGGGCGGCAATATTATAATTTCGGCACGTTTGATAAATTATCGATTAACGCCCGGCAAAGTACGCTTGAACAGTTTTTAGCCAATGCCTGAAATGCCAAAAAAAGCTTAAAAACTGTCGGGGCCTCTTACCTTGTCGAGATAGGTACCTATAGAGTCCTGTTTTCCCGGCTCTATGTCAACGAACTGGCAGCCGTAAAGGTCGAAGTCTAAGGTATCGCGCTGATTTTTTATTAATATCTTAGTAAGTTCTATTACCGTGTTCAACAGCTTGAAGGTAATGGAATATTGCCTGCCCGTGATGAATTTCCTGTTTGTTTCTTTGGAGACTTTTACGAGGCAGCCTGTTTTGCTTATGTCGGTGATAACGGCGTTGGCGGTAAGGACGTTTTTTGTATCGAGTATTTTTGCAGGGATGTTGCTCTGTGTTCTGTCGTGCCGCCGTTTAGACGACTTTGCCTTTCCGGATATGCCGTATCCCCATAGTTTACCGCGGTTGGCAGTGATATTTAACTTGCCCGTGGGTATGGTCTCGACGATGGCGAATTCATCTTCGCCCGTATCCCGTATTTTAGGGTTGAGTGCCGGAAATCCGTCAGCACCGACGACGGTATACACTATTGGGGAATAGATCTTGCCGCCCCTCTTTATGACTATCCCTATTTCGTTGCTCCTGAGCTTTACGGCAGAGCCGGGGACGTAAATTCCAAGGTTTTTAACGAAGGCCATGCTAAGAGTGTTGTCGCTGTTCTTTTCTATGTCCATGAATATTTCTTTTATGGCAGTGTTGGAGGCACGGGATGGCTTGTAACCCCTGGACGAAATAACTGCGCAGTATACGTCGGCCATGCTCAATATGTTGGCGACACTGGTGACCTCGTCGCCTTTGAGGCCGGAGGGGTAGCCGGTGCCGTCCGATTTTTCGTGGTGCAGGCGCACGGTATTAATCCAGATGTTGTCGGTTACGCCGAGAATCTTAAGGGCGTTTGCCCCGTTCGTTGGGTGGTTGTGCAAGAGTTCCATTTGTTTTTCCGTTAGCGGAGTCTGCTGGTTATGGAGTATGTCCTGCAGCTCCAGCATGGCGATATTCATGGTGAGTGCGGCATCGAGCAAGGAAAGCCTTATGGCGAAGTCCCAATCAAGGTATTTCGATATTATTTCGCACACGATAGCCGTATGAATCGGATGCCTGACGGAGTAGGGGGAATCCTGGTTCGTCAGTATGCTGCCAAGAGCGAAATCTTCATCCTCCGTGCACACGTTTTGTATTATTCTTGCAATGTCCTCCACCTTTTGCTGGAGTGTGCCCTCAACGTACATTTCCTGGTACTTTTTTTCGGTTTTTACGTTATTGAACAGGGTGCCGATCTGTATTTCGACGAAGTCCAGGAGCCGTATCGGCGATTCCCTGTCGGTCATGGAGGATGGGCGTATCTCTTCTATTTCCAGGAAGGAAGTTTTTTTAAGTTCTTTAAGTTCTTTAATCTCTCTTTTATCTTCCGTGGGTGCGGGTTGCAAGGGCTTTTTCACTTCCATGTCTTTCGTTGGTACAGGTGCCCCGGCAAGGGGGTTTTCCGCCTTATCGGATTTGATTCTGGATATGATAGCCGTTTCGGCTTCGTAAAGATATCTTGCCAATGACTTATATCCTTCGTGGTCGACGTCTATGAACTTAACGCCGTATTTCTTTTTAAACACGTTACGTACCTGCCCGCAGAATATTTGGGTAGTGCCGTCCGGGAAATAAAGATCTATGGCGTCTATAATAGTGCCGATCTTCAAAGGCTGCCTGGTATGCAGTATTTCGAGCCCTATGCCGCCAAGGCTTAAGTCACTGACCTTCACGTCGGTTATTAAAACGTTGGGCTCGAAAAAGCAGTTAGCGGTGACCTGTGTGTCGGAAATAGGTTCGATTCTGAAATAAGCCCTCTCGTAGATTATCCTTAACTGTCTGGGAAACATGAACCTTACAAATTTGCTGTCTTTATCGGGCAGCTCGTAAACTACCGTGGAAAACTCGATTATGTTCGTCTCCACCGTTAGTTTGAAGAATACTCTCGTTTGTGCACTGTAGGGTCCGGGCGGTTTGCCTTTAAGTACGAAGGTGTGCGTCGTTGGATTGACCTCCACGATCTTCGCCTCCGGCATGTTTACGTAAGTCTCGTCTTTCTTTGTCTGCACGTAAGCGGGAAAGATGGACGAGTAGATGAGATACATGTTTATAAGTCTGGTATCGTCTACGTCTTCGGTGGTACTGGACTTTTTCCCTGTCCTGTGGCCGGCCTGCGCCATCTTGCCTTTCTCCTGGATTTAGAAATTTTACCGGGGGAGCCTGAGATTCCTTGCCTATGTCTCGTTTCTACCGCAGCACTTTTTATATTTCTTGCCGCTGCCGCAGGTGTAAGGTATCGGTGATACCGCTCATTGCACCATGCAGCACTTTTTGTATTTCTTGCCGCTGCCGCAGGGGCACAGGGCGTTACGTCCTATTTTCTTGTCCTTACGTATGGGTTGCGGGGCATCCCCTTCGGATCGGTTGTAGAACATCTTCCGGAGCTTGCGCGAGCGTGGGATAGGAACGGCCTCTCCCTCGGAGCGTACCTGGACGTGGAATATCATCTTAAGGAATTCGGTGGTGATACGCGACGTCATTTCGGAGAACATGTCGAAGGCCTCTTTCTTATATTCCACGAGGGGGTCTTTCTGGCCATAGCCCCGCAGTCCGATACCTTCCTTGAGGCTGTCTATGGCAAGAAGGTGGTCTTTCCACTGGGTATCCACTATTTCCAGGAGGAAATCTCTTTCGACGCGGCGGAGTTTGTCGACACCGACATTAAGCTCCTTTTCCTCGTAGTAGTGTACAACTTCGGCTCTGAGGTGCTCTTTGAGGGCGTTGAGGTTCTTTACTTCTTCCATGCTCTTTTTAAGGTGTTCCCTGGATATGTTGAATATGTTGTAAAGTGAATCGTAGATGCCGTTGAAGTCCCAGTCGTCGGGATAGGTGTTTTCTGGGCAGTGTACGTCTACCGTGTCTTCGACTACATCGGCCATCATGTCTAACAGACGCTCGCGCAGCGAGTCGGACCCGAGTATCTCCCGTCTGAACGAGTAGATTTCCGTGCGTTGCTTGTTCATGACGTCGTCGTATTCGATGAGGTGTTTTCTGATGTCGAAGTTGTGGGCTTCCACCTTTTTCTGGGCGTTTTCGATGGCCCTCGATACCATCTTATGTTCTATGAGCATGTCCTCTTCTATGCCGAGCTTGCCCATCAGGCCGGATATACGGTCGGAACCGAATATCCGCATGAGGTCGTCCTGGAGCGAGAGGTAGAAGCGCGACTCTCCGGGGTCTCCCTGGCGGCCGGATCGGCCCCTGAGCTGGTTGTCTATGCGCCTGGCCTCGTGGCGCTCCGTGCCGAGGATGTAGAGTCCGCCGCTTTCGAGTACTTTCTGCCTGTCCTCCTCACACAGCTTTTCGGCATTGCCGAGTGCTTCCTTCCACTGGTCCTCCGTGTAATCCTTCTTGTCCTTCAGCATCTCCGTGGCACGGCCCTTTGGATTACCGCCAAGAACTATATCGGTACCTCTGCCGGCCATGTTGGTGGCGATAGTAACGGCTCCGCTCCTGCCGGCCTGGGCTATTATCTCGGCTTCACGCTCGTGGTACTTGGCGTTGAGTACCGAGTGCGGAATTTTAGCCTGTTGGAGTTCTTTAGCGAGGATCTCCGACTTCTCTATGGATATAGTCCCGACAAGTACTGGCTGGTTGTTTTTGTGGCACTTCAGTATGTCCGATACCACTGCCCTGAACTTTGCCGCCTCGTTCTTATATATGCTATCGGCATTGTCTTTGCGTAACATGTCTTTGTGTGTGGGTATGATCATGACTTCGAGATTGTAAATCTTGTTGAACTCCTCGGCTTCAGTGTCGGCCGTACCGGTCATGCCGGCCAGCTTGTTGTACATCCTGAAGTAGTTCTGAAAGGTGATCGTGGCCAGTGTCTGGTTTTCGCTCTCTATCTTTACGTCTTCCTTGGCCTCTATGGCCTGATGCAGGCCGTCGGACCACCTCCGTCCGGGCATGAGGCGGCCCGTGAACTCGTCTACGATTAGAACCTCTCCGTCCTTGACTACGTAGTCGATGTCCTTCTTGTAGAGGTGATGGGCTATCAGGCCCTTCAATACGTGATGTACGAGCTCTATATTTGCTTCGTGGAAGAGATTTTCGCTTACGGGGTCCAGGAGATTGGCTGCGCCAAGCATCTTTTCGGCGTGAATGGCGCCTTCTTCGGAGAGTATGGCGTTTTTTGTCTTTTCATCGATGGTGAAGTCCTCTTCCACCTTAAGTTTAGGTATCATACGGTTGATTTTATAATACTTGTCGGTGGACTCCTCCGAGGGGCCGGAAATAATGAGCGGCGTCCTGGCCTCGTCTATAAGAATGCTGTCCACCTCGTCTATTATGGCATAGTTGAGCTCGCGTTGAGAGTAGTCCGACAGCTCGTACTTCATGTTGTCCCTGAGGTAGTCGAAGCCGTACTCGTTGTTGGTTCCGTAGGTGATGTCCGCCCTGTAAGCTTCCTGGCGGGTACAGGGTTTGAGGAAGTTGTTTTTGTCCTCAGGTGACTTGTAGAGTTTGTCGAACAGGAAGGATTTGTCGTGCTGTATGACGCCCACGGAGAGGCCTAGGAAGTTGTATATGGGGCCCATCCACTGTGTGTCGCGCTTTGCCAGGTAGTCGTTGACGGTTACGATGTGGACGCCGTGGCCGTCGAGTGCGTTAAGGTAAACCGGAAGGGTCGCAACGAGGGTTTTACCTTCACCTGTCTTCATCTCGGCAATCTTGCCCTCGTGTAAAACTATGCCTCCGATCATCTGTTCGTCGAAGTGGCGCATGCCAAGCGTCCTTTGGGATACCTCCCGCACTACGGCAAAGGCCTCGGCCAGGAGGCTGTCCAATGTTTCGCCCGACTCGATACGGGTGCGGAATTCCGTAGTCTTGTCTTTCAGTTGGTCATCCGTGAGACTATGTATGCCGTCTTCCAGGGAGGTGATCTGATCAACCATGGGCATTATGCGCTTTATTTCGCGCTCGTTTTTCGTTCCAAACATTTTTTTCAATACGTAATTTAACATCGGTCTGAGTCCATTTTTCCTTTATTGGATTTAATATTTATCATAATATTCACCATCATTTATCATTTTGATCGATTTATCAAAGAGATCTACAAATTATATCATATTTCAGAACTTTAGATATAGCGGACATAGAATTAATATCCACCGACGGTAGAAAGGGTACGGTGCCTATGACGGGTACCGGGCTTAGTCTTTCGATAATGCCCGGGTTGGTCTCCTTCGACGGGTCATTATTGTCCGGTGATGCGTTGTTTATTATGATGCCGGCAGTCTTAATGCCCCGCTTCGATAGAAACTCGATTGACAGCAGTGTGTGGTTAATAGCGCCCAGCTTGTTGCCTGCTACGAGTATGGCGGGAAGCCCGGAGTCCTCGATCATGTGGTAGACAAAATATCTTTCGGTTATCGGCACCATGAGGCCGCCGATGCCCTCTATGAGGAGTATTTCACCGGCAACCGTAGAAACCGCATCGTGGCACTTGTTTATGGCGCTTCGCAAGATACTTCTCAGCGACTCCACGTTGATGGCCTTGCCCGACAACTGCGATATGGCCAATGGGGCCAGTGGGAGGGAGAATCTGAACGGGGTTATATCGTCCAACTCTTGATCGAGGCCAAGTACGGATTTCAGGAAAGCGCCATCCTCCGGCACCAGGTCTCCTTCTAAAGAATTCTCCCGATAACTCTCTCGCGACGTGCAGCCTGTTTCGATGGGCTTTAAGACCGTTATGCGGTGTCCCTCATTTCTCAACAGGATGCCAAGGAGAGCGGTTACCACTGTTTTACCGACTCCCGTGTCGGTGCCGGTTATAAAAAAACCCTTCATGCGGGCGTGAATTCCATTATCATGAATCCCTTCATATTGGCCTGCTATCGGCGCAAAATATCTGCCCGGTAATGCGGCTCGTTCTCAGCAAGAAGCAAACGAGCCCGGCGGCTTCGGCAGGGGAGGCAAGGCTGCCGAGCATGCTTTCGTCTATGGCGCGGTTTAGGGCTTCGGGGTTTGTCCGGCCCATGGGGGTATCCATGTATCCCGGGGTTACGGTGTTTACACAGATTCCGTAATGGGCAAGCTCCCTTGCAAGCGTATGGGTAAGGCCGACGAGGGCCGCCTTCGAAGCGCTATAGGCGCACTGACCGCGGGCACCCCTCATACCGGCTGCCGAGGAAATATTTATTACGTGTCCCTTGTCTGCGCGTATCATCAAGGGTAACGCCGCCTTTACGACGAGAAATGGGGCCGTTAAATTCAGCGCCATTACATTGTCCCAGTCCGCTTCGGAACATTTTACCAGTAGAGCGTCCTTACTTATCGCCGCGGCGTTTACTATGTAATTCAGGTATCCGAATTTTTCGCCGATGGCCTCTACCATCGATAGCACGGCCGCTTTCGATCGCAGGTCAGCTCTCATTGGAAGCATCTTTTCCCCGTACCCTTCAATGTTGTTTATAAACCCCATGTCCGACTTGTAATGGTGTGCCACCACAGTTACGCCTTCGTGGAGAAGCCGAAGGGTGATCTCCCTGCCAAGTCCGCCGGAGGCTCCGGTAACGAGTGCAATCTCGTTCATAATATCTCTGTGCTCATATTATCTCCGGGTTATCTCAGAAAGGGTTTTAGCCAGGTATTCGATGTCCTCGGCCGTGTGCAGCGCGGTAATGGTGATTCTCACCCGTGGCTGCTTAACCGTGGGCGGCCTTATGGCCGGGGCATAGATGCCATTATCGAGCAGACTTTTTGACGCCGCCAGGGCAGCGCCCGAATCCTCGAATAACACGGGTACGATTGGAGTGCATATATTATTAATAGTTACTCCGTAACGCTTAAAGAGATTTCCGGCCATGGTGACGTTTTCATTGAGGCGCGTTACCAGTTCCCCGTGGTTTTCCAGGTATTCGATGGCCGCAAGAGCGGCGCAAACCGCCGAAGAGGGTAGGGCAGTGGAAAAAATGAGGCTCCTGGACGTGTTAACAAGGAAGTCCACGATGGTTTTTGACGCGGCTATGAATCCGCCCACGGAGCCAAGGGCCTTTGACAGCGTTCCCATCTGTATGACGTCCTCGTCGGGCTCTATGCCGAAGTGCCTTAGCCCACCATGCCCACCGCCTATTGTCCCGAGGGCGTGGGCGTCGTCTACGTAGAGAAGAGCCCCGTATTCCCTGCACAATTCGTAGATTCCTCTTAGGTTTACGAGGCGGCCGTCCATGCTGAATACCGACTCGGTGACGACGATTTTGTGAGCGGTTGAGCTATGGCTGAGTAATTTGCGGAGGTGGTCTATGTCGCCGTGTTCGTATACGTGGGTGGATGTCGATGTTGACGTGGAGGCCTTAGCGAGTTTGCAGCCATCGATGATGCTGGCGTGGTTAAGCTCGTCGCTGAATATTGCGGTGTCGTCTAACGATGTCAGAGCGGGGATTGCACCGGAGTTGGCCGCGTAACCGGAGTTAAAGAGGATCGACTTTTCGGTTCCCTTAAAAGCTGCGAGCTTTGCTTCAAGCATCGCGTGGGCGGAGGTGCCGCCGCTAAGCAGCCTGGATGCACCGCCGCCAAAGCCGTATTTCGTAAGCGACGCGGCTGCGGCTTTCACTACTGCGTCATTTGCGGCCAGACCCAGGTAATCGTTGGAAGAGAAGTTCAGCAGATCTTGTCCGTTTAGTGAAACCGTTCTTCCCTGAGGGGACTCCCTGTCCCTGATCGTACGCAGGAGATCACCTGACTTCAGGTGCTCTAAAAACGAACCGTAATCTTTCAATCCATTCATAGCAGCTTATTCTATTATACGACACTTCCCGAAGTGTTATGGAGTTATTTTGTTGCCGTTTGCCTTGTAAATCAAGCTTGTTAGCGGGTGAGCGTTTACTATCGTTATAATGCGGACAAATTGTGGTATAAAATGTTATCGTAATAACTATGTCCGGTAAATATGACAAAATATTGAAAGAAATCCTGGGTAAGTCGATACACGTCTTCATCAGGAAGATACTGGGAATCGACGCAGTAGAGGTTACGCCTCTCAACTGTAAGATGCAGATTACGAACGAGCGTGAGGCCGACTTTATGTACAGAATCGAGGAACGCGACGATAGCTCGCCCTCCGGCAAAAAGCCTCCGTACATAATGCACATTGAGATACACGCCAAAAACGGCCCGAAAATACCTCGCCGGATGCTCATGTACTGGCTTTTTACGGACGAAATTTACGACGAATACCCGAAGCAATACCTGTTCTACGTAGGCAAAGAGCCATTAACGATGCCCGACCACCATCCCAAATTAGGCGACGCTTACAAATACACGATAATCGACTTTAGTACCATCGACTGCGAGACCTTTGTAAATTCCGGTTCACCGGAGGAAATAGTGGTTTCGGTGTTGTGCAATTTCAAGGGTAAAGATGGTACAATAGTATTAGAGAATATTTTTCGCAAGCTGAAGGATGCGGTTACCGACGCGTTACAACTGTCGAAGTATATAAGGCAGGTGGAAGTGTTATCCCAGTTGAGGGGACTCGAAGAAATAGCGGCTAAGGAGGCAAAGAAAATGCCATTGATATTCGACGCAACAAAAGACCGTTTATATAAACAGGGACTGGAGAAAGGGTTGACCAAGGGTAAGCGGAAAGGCAGGCTGGAAGGCAGGCTGGAAGGCAGGCTGGAAGGCAGGCTGGAAGGCAAACTGGAAGGCCAAATGGAAGGCAAACTTGAAGGCAGGCTGGAAGGCAGGCTGGAAGGCCAACTGGAAGGGGAGCGAAAAGGCAAAATAGAAGGCAGGCGCGAGGGACTTTTAGAAGGGATTCAATTGGCACTTGACATTAAATACGGAGATCGGGGGCTTTCCCTTATGGATAAAATATCGGCCATCGGTGACGTGAACAAGCTTGAGCCTCTCAAGGATCTTATCAAGCAATCTGTTACCGTCGAAGAATTGGAAAAACTGATCGATCAAATTTAGTTCATAATATGATTTAACTCTGAACATACCCCTCGAAGAACAAGGCACCGTTAGAAATGTCATCGATTTCGTTTGACGTTTATTTGGATGTAAAGGGGAAAGGGGGTAGGCGGCCCGGACGGAGGGGCTAGCGACGGCACCCTTATAATCCTATAATACAATGTCCGGAAATGATCGTAAAACCTTTAATAATCTAATCCTTATAATCAGAATAGATTTGTCGTGCGAAAAAATCGGACATTGAATAATTCCTTGACATCTTTATGGAATAAGGTTTTTAATAAAGGGCAATCGGTCAATACTGTTGGAGGCGAACAAGAACTTGCGCAACGGAAAATAAGGTGTTGAATAAGGTGTTTTATAATGAGCAAATTCAAAGAGACGTTCTCCTGGCTTTCCAGAAGTATTCGGAAAACTTCCGCCTCAAAGATCGGTGAACAGGTTCCACTGGACAATCCAACCGGGCCCCAGGGATGGGGTGAGATTTCGACAATGTAAAGGAAGTGACAATGTATATATACGTGTGTAATTTCCCTGCTCACTGGAAATTGTTGTCCCGGGAATTTTCCCCCTTGACTTTATATTAACCAAAGGTTAGCATATAATTCACCTGATAATAGAATAATGATATCGAAATGGCAGAAATCAAGAAAGAATGCGGGGAGTCGACTATGAAGACACCGATTGTTTTCCTTTCGTACTCACACGATACCGATGCACACAAAGAGTGGGTCATAAAGCTTGCCACCGACCTGAGGGCGAAAGGCGTAGATGCCCGACTTGATCAGTGGGATTTGTTGCCGGGTCAGGACATAGTCACCTTCATGGAAAAGGGTATTTCGGATTCCGATCGTGTGTTGATGATATGCTCCGAGTCTTATGTGAAAAAAGCTAATGAAGGCTCCGGAGGTGTTGGTTATGAGAGACTCATTGTTACCGCAGAGGTCACACAGAACATCGATACCATGAAATTCATTCCGCTTGTTCGAAATAACCCATCGAATTTAAAGCTTCCCCGGTTTCTCGGTAACCGTCTCTACGTTGATTTTTCCAATGAAGAGCAGTATGGCAAGAAGCTGCATGAACTACTGAGGGCGATACATCAGGTAATAGATAAGCCGCCGCTCGGTACAAATCCTTTCTCCGTTGTTGCACCAGCACCCGCAACGCGGGGAAGTTTAGCTGGTCCAAAGGCTGTGAGTAACCGTCTGAAAGAAGAGAAAGCATCCCTGCCTACTACTAAACATGAAGCGACACCCGCTACTACAACGTCGGTTTCTGCCGATGAAAAAGGGGATTACGACCGATCCATCGCCGATTACAACGCCGGCATTAAAAAACAAGTCCGACCCCCTTCCTCGCCTGAACCAGGGACAGCGGGATTCTATAGTTTAGCATTTTGTGCTGCATGTGGTGAGAAGTTGGAATCCGACTTTGAATTTTGTCCGGAATGTGGAACACAAGTGAAGGATATGCTTTAGGGGGATAATAAAGTTGAAAGGTTCATTATGATGGATGTATGTGATGACATGTTCTAAATGTGGCAAGAACATTCAAAACCCGAAGAAGTTTTGCCCTTACTGCCGTAATCCACTGGGTGAGCCAGTGCCACCGCCGCCACCCTCGCAACGGAAGACAATTACGTGGGTAATTATAGGTGTGGTGATAATTATTTTGTTTGTAGTGTCTCTTGCTATGATCGGTAGAAAGCCAGTGCCACCACATGATCAAGCTTCAGTAGCAACTTCCACGCCTGCTACGCCTGAACCGACGATTACTTCGACGCCTGAATCGACACCTGCTATTATTGCTAAAACTCTTGTTGAATCGTATACCGGCATGGAATTTGTTTTGGTAAAGCAAGGTTGTTTCAAGATGGGAGATACGTTTGGCGATGCAGGTAAAGAGTACGAAAAACCGGTTCGCAAAGTGTGTATTACGAAGGACTTTTACATGGGGAAATATGAGGTGACCCAAGGTCAGTGGATGAAGGTGATGGGCAAAAATCCTTCCAGCTTCCTATCCGGTGACAATTATCCCGTGGAACAGGTGAGCTGGAATGACACGCAGCAGTTTATATCGAAACTCAATGCCAGGGGCGAGGGGAAATTCAGGCTTCCTACCGAGGCGGAGTGGGAATATGCTTGCAGTTGGAAGGAGGGGGGAGAGAAGGCAAGGTTTGGCACCGGAGAAGATACGATAAGTCCGTCTACGGCCAACTTCGACGCGAGCCTTGATTACAAAAAGCCCTATTCAGACGTTGGAGAATACCGGAAGAAAACCACACCTGTCGTCAGTTTTAAGCCTAACGGGTTGGGGTTATATGACATGAGCGGCAACGTATGGGAATGGGTGGCTGACGCATACGATAAAGACACGTACAAGAAGCTCGGTGAGAATGACCCTATATATATTGGTGATAGTGGCAGTAACCGCGTTATACGCGGCGGGAGCTGGAACAACAACCCGAACAACCTGCGGTGCTCGAATCGCAACAACAACGCCCCCACCGACAGGAACAACAACGTTGGCTTCCGCATCGTGCACGGATTGCCGGCAGAACACGTTTTGTCCATGGATAAAACGGCGGTACTTACGATCCGTCCAGACGACTGTCCGGCACGGCCCTTTAGACCATTAAAAGGCCGCCAAAAACCACCGGGGCATACGGGTATGGTAGGTTAACGCCGAAGTCCCCGTTTTGCCCGCAATTTACTTTAAACTCCAAGTCTATAGAGAGAGTAAAGTGGTATAATAAATGAAAAGGGGAATTTTGTCATGAAATTCAATTTAATCCTTGAACCTGCCGATGAAGGCGGTTTCAATGTGACAGTACCTGCTTTGGACGGTTGTTTTACACAAGGTGATACTGAAGAAGCCGTTGAAAATGCCAAAGAAGCCATACGTACTTATATAGAAGGGCTTGAAAAATTGAATCAGATAAAATCAAGACCTAATGCCATTTTGAAAGAAGTGGAAATAGCACTTTAAGTAAAACATTCTCTGGAAAGGATTTTCCCTTATAATAAGCGTCAAGGAGACATGTTATGAAGACCTTTGATTTTACCGTGGTATAACTTACGGGATGAAATGAGAATTTTACTCAATACTCACAATCTCCGTAAGTCCGCATAAACACAAGCTCTTCGGCCATTCCTCGATAATCTCAGTACTACAAATTTTAGTAGCGTTTTCCCTGGTTTTCTCTGGTTTTGCCCGGATTTGTGGTTATTTATGAGAATTCCCATAATCATGCAAAAACCATTTAAAACCGCTTTAATAACGCTTCTATGAGCATTTTAGCACAAATATCATCATCATATCGTAATTAAATACTTATTACAAGCTACTTCAAAGGTAATTACATGCTCCTTATGGATGGGATTTAATGAGATTTTTGTATAAATTATTTAAAATCAATGACTTGTACGAGTATTTCCCCCACTACCCCCAATTCTCATTAAATCCCTCGCACGTCCTGAACAGCCTGTTAATGTCAAGACTCGTCACCTTTCTTTTCGGAAGCCGCTATTTCATTTATTTCATCTATCAATTTTTTAATGTATCCGTTGAAAGCTGCTTTATATAATAATGTTGTTAGCTCTATCTTCTGTTCTATAGGTAAAATCAGATTCTCTTCTTTGAAAATTTTTTCTACCAATGTAAGTATTCTCTTTAATAGATCTGATTTTGAATCCATGATTTTTAGCACTTCCGCTTCTTTCCCGATATCAATTAAAGCTTTTTCGAGATCTTCAGTCAGTAATTTTTCCTCATGTACCGCTGCCAGTGACGCCTTTTCGGTTTCAGTTCCCCTAAACTTATCACCTTCTCCGGTTATGAACCATCGCTCTGAAATATTAAATCGTTCACATACGAGACCAACAAAATCGGCGGGGGGTATCCTACCGTGTAAGTAACCCCAAAGCGTAGTTTTGCCGATTCCAAGGCGTTCTGCAAATTCTCTTTGAGTTAATATACCCATAATTTCTTTCAGTCTGGTCTCATATGTAGTTTTTTCGCTTGACATTGGTCTCTAATGTGAATATAATAATCCTTATGATGAAAAATCCGTTAGACGAAAAAAGGGCAAGATACAACGCAATCAAGGCACTCATGTTCTTGAAAGGCGTTCAACCATCTGAAATTGCCAGAGAAGTTAAAATTACAAGACCCTGCGTAACTCAGGTTTTACGTGGACAACGGCCTACGGAGCGCATCCGTCGGGCTATTGCCCGCGCTTGCGGTATATCTTACCAAGCCCTGTGGTTTGGCCCCGTCGAAAATATTATTTCGGCAGGCCCAAACCTTAACCTAACCAATGATCCTATTGTACAGGCAAAGCAAAAGCGTGTCAATGGCTGAAACCGGTAATAATTCTGCCTGTTTCGGGGCAGAGAACATAACGATATTCTTCAATGGGAGGAGGAACGTTAATGGCTAAATGTAAGAAAACATCCGATAATGCCGATCAGTGTCGGTTACCGTTTTACGACGAGGTGCAAAAGGCGGTTAAGGATTTGCGGCAGATTGACGAGCTTCCGGCGGGTTGTTTGGACATCAATACCGAGCTTAGGGCGGCCATCCGTGAGGATATACGGCGGTGTGCGACTTCCCAGGAAGACGTTATGGCAAAAATGATCACGAGCTCCGGGGATTCCAGCATCACCATGAATAAGTTGTACAAGTGGACGTCCCAGGCAGCCGGAGACGACGAAGAAGGCGGAAAGAAGCTCGATTTCCCGGCAAAGCATATTCCGGCGCTTATTCGGGCAACGGGCGGCCGCAGGACAATGGAGGTACTGGCAAAGCACGCAGGGTTATTTGTGCTGCCGGGCACCGAGGCGGCACACGCCCAGGTCAGCAAAATAGACGATCAGATAAAGGAACTCCACGAAGAGCGTAAAAAGTGGCGTATTCTGGCAAAAGAATCGGAGCTTAACGGCTCTTTAAACGGGGTTTAAACAGGAATTAAAAGATGAAGACGACCCGCCCGGCAAAGGGCTTCAAAGAAAAGAGTCATAGGTTGTATGTGGATTTGGATGAAAATCTAATGGACATGCTTGATACACTTTGCAATTTAAACCGCGCCAAAAGGGCGCAGGTCCTACGTAATATGATTTTCAAGCAATATAGCGACTATAGCAACTTTTTGCAAAAGAAGAATATAGGTGTGGGAGTCTCTCCAGGCAACCATAATGGTCGTTGTCCAGGTTCCAAGCCTGGGCAACAACCTAAAGACAAAGGATGATTAATGGCTGATAATAACTCGATAATGCTCAAGGGCAGGCTGGTTAAGGACGTAGAGGTCATCCAGTTGGCAACCGGAACGATAATCGGGCGTCTCCAATTGGCAGTCACCAACAAGAGAAAGATTCAGGGTGAACTGAAGGAAAATACATTCATTATCGACGTTATAAAGGGAAACTTCAAGGAAAATCTGGCTTATAAGCTTAAACAAGGCGCTCTGGTTCAAGTCAAAGGGTTTCTTGAGTTCCGGCGTTTTCCAAATCTTAGCTGGAATATAGTCGAAAAATGGGAAGTTGTTGCCGAAGAAGCTGCTATTTTAAAGGAGGAAAAGAAATGAAAGAACGGATATCGAAACTTGTCTCGATAGATCAATTGGCGGAAGTCTGGAAGTCTTATGGGGCGATAGCAAAGCTTATCCAACGTAAGAAGATCACCCAAATAACGTATATATCCAAACACGATGCACTCGAAGCGGGATTATCCTGGCTTTTGGGTGGCGGGGGTGGGAAGGCCGGATTACGGCCGTTTATAGATCTACGAGATCCTTATATACCGGCGGAAATCAAACAATATTTTATAAGCCCTTCTTCAGACATCCATGTAAATATTTTAAAAAAATTCCTTAAAGAGCTATCCAAATTCGAAGACAAGTATATATCGGACTGGATCTATTATTGGAACTATACTCATCCTGATATGACGACGTCCTATCCTCGGCTTATGGCATCCTTAAAGCTATTTAAAGAGAAAGGTAGAATTATTCCGTTCATGTCAAAACGCGGTAAGCAAGATGAGCGTTCTATTCTCAATTTGTTAGGCTCTCGCAAAGGCCATAAGATCATCATTCCGGCGTGTGAGAACGCATGGCAAGAAATAGCCGACCAAAGTGCCGTTTTGTTCAATTGGAAAGGATAAACAAAGCTAAATGACATCAAATCCCGCAGAATTTATTACTCCAATACGATTAGCCATGATCTGGCGGACATATTCTGCAATTGTGCAGCTTATACAACGTAAGATGATAACCCAAGTACTCTGGCTTTCCAAGCGTGATGCATTAAGAATGGGATTTGACTGGAATAGCGCGGGCGGCGGCGGTAAAAGCGGACTGCATGCGTTTATAAATATTTACGATTATTATATACCTGATGAGACCCGGCAGACTTATGCCAAAATAAAGAATATAGACATAAGGCGGCTCGTTTTTGAACCCGTAACCATGGAGATGCCGGGTATGGTTTCCGAACCCACAACCATGGACAAGATCCATATGAGTCCTGAACCTATGGAGCCGTCAAGGGCAGTTCAGGGCGTGGCAACGCCGCCGGAACCGCTTGAAGCGGCGCTCAATCGCGAATACGACGCTATCACATACAGCGGTAAGCGCGATTACGAGCGCCGCCAGGCGGACAAATACGTAAAAATTCTCGACGCGGCTGGCGCCCGCAAAGGCCGGGAGTTAAAAGATTGGATACCCGTGTGGAACGCGGAAAATCCGGGGTTCAAGACGTCTTATTCGCGGCTCATGGCCGCAAAGAAGAAAAAGACGGAGGGGGGTGTCATCCCCTTGCTGGCAAAAACCGGCAAGCGGGAGGGTCACACCATAGTAAAGGACGAATGGTTTGAATGTTTCAAGGGGTTATATCTTAAGGAAAGTCGCCCGTCGGTAGCGAGCTGCCGGGAACAGACCCTGAGTTTTGCCATGAAGGCCGATCCGGCCGTTACCGAGAAGAATTTCCCGGGCGGCTGGGCATTTATGCACAGGTTGGAGAGGGAAATTCCTGAGGAGACTATCTACTTTTACCGGTATGGCAAGGCGAAACACAACCGGAAGTATCACAGTTACATCGAACGCAATTACGACAATTTAAAGGCCGGCGACTGGTATGTAGCCGACCATGCGCAGATAGACGTTGCCGTGATGTTGGAATCCGGCAAGGTGGTTTTTCCGTGGATTACCGCTTGGCGGGACTTCAAGAGCGGCAAGTGGGTCGGGTGGCTGAATCATCCCGAAGCGCCGAATTCCGACCATATTTTTCAGTCGTTCTATTATGCCGTGAGGGATTTCGGTCTGCCCACTGATGCTTATATGGACAACGGGAAAGATTACCGGTGCAAGGATTTTGCCGGCGGCAGGAAACACGGCAAAATCAGTATCGATGAAGACAATTCGCGGACAATTTTGGATATATTTAATATAAAGCCCCATTTCGCATTGCCATATAACGGACAGACCAAGCCGATTGAACGGGATTTTCTAACCGTGAAGGAACGGTTTTCTAAGCAGATGCCAGGCTACCGCGGCGGCAGCGTGGCGGAGCGTCCGGAGGGTCTCAAGGATGAGATCAAGGACGGTGCCATCTTGAAGTGGGATGAATATACGAAGCATATAGATAATTTTATCATCAATAAGCTCAACAAGATGCCGTCTGAGGGCAAGAACCTGCAAGGGAAATCGCGTGATGAGGGCTGGGCGGCTGAATTTACGCAGAAGCGCGTTGCATCGAAGGATTCGATGAAGTTCTTTATGATGCGAACGACAAACGATTTGACTATCGGCCGCAACGGCATAAAGGACAGCAAATTCGGCGTGACTTACTGGGGCGAGTGGATGTCCGGCATGAAGGGTGAAAAGGTCTACATGCGCCGGGACATAAAGGATCACGCGGAGGCTTACGTATTCAATGCGTTGAATAATGAATTCCTCGGCATGGCCAGAATCGGAGTTTTCACGGTTCCGGCGTTTGCCGAAACGCCCATCGAAAAGGCGCAGCTTGCATCGGCACTGGCCGTGAAAAATCAGAATCTGAAAATCGTTAAGGCGCAAGCGGGAAAGCTTGAGAAAACGACTGCGGATATCATTATCGGCAACATGACGCGGACTACAGCCGGCGATTGCGATGACGGGCCGGAGAGTAACATCCTGGAACCGATAAAGACACAAATGGATGATATAGCTGTCAAGCGGAAAAAGGATAAGGAACGGGATGAGGGATCGGCCACGGTGTCGAAGATTGCCTGGCCTAAACCGATAGAGTTGTTCCATGCCGGGCTTGCCGTTTCGGATGAACCG
>JADFXJ010000161.1 GCA_015233615.1 Nitrospirota bacterium | reverse complement strand
ACTGGTTTAAGTTTAAGGCGTCGGACATCGGTTACGACACGCAGAATTACAGGCTCGACGGTGGAATATATGGGGCAGTCAAGTATTACGTGGAGTATAACGAGATCCCCCATAACTACTCTTTAGGAGACAAAACCATTTATTCCGGCACGGGTACCAATAACCTGACTTTATTACCGGGAAACGTCAAACAACCCTTCACGTCATGGAATAATCTCGATTACGTGATCAAAAGGCAGCAGGAGGGCGGCGGAGTCAGACTGGACATGGCCAAACCTTTTTACGCGGAGTTCACCGGTTCCAGGGAAGACAGGTCCGGAACCAGGCCGCTTTCCGCCACGAGTAACGGTGCAAGCGGTCCGATTGCGGAATTCCCGCAGCCTATAAATTACATAACAGAGACATTCAGAGGCGAGCTGGGGTACATCACGAAAGCACTTTTCGCGTCGGCATATTTACAGTACACCGATTTAGATAACGCCAATGAAAACGTTTATTTCCAGAATATTTACGTCGGTACGGCCGCGGCAGGTACCAGTAAGTTTGGATTGACTGACACGCTGACCACGCCACCGGATAACAAGAATTATAATTACGGGTTTAGAGGGTCGGTTGAGCTTCCCATGGAAAGCAGGTTTAACATGAGCCTCTCCGGTGGACAGACAACCTCCGGTGCGAATCTTTTCGATACGTCCGTTTTGGGCGGTAATACCGTTTCCTCGAAATATTACCCGCTATCTTATATTTACGGAAATGGAGTCAGCACGTGGCATGGAAAGGTGGAAAACGAGAATTACAACTTTGCTCTCACTTCGAACCCTCTTCCCTTCCTGAACGTTACGCTGTTCGAGAAATATTACGAGAATCGTAATAAATCGGACGTAGTATCGATAAAGACATTGGCTTTCGGTGCTACTGCACCTTCTACCCCCCTCAACGAAAATCCACAGTTTGGTTATCGTAAGAACGACTTTGGAGGGGAACTCGGGTTTAGACTGCCTTCCAATTTTGCCCTGACCACCGGGTATAATCATGTCAACTTGCACAGAACGGTTATTCCGGCCGGGCCCAGCATGCAAGACGATATTCCCGAGACTACGGACAATATCTATGCTATCGGCCTTAAATGGACCGGACTTGATTTCCTGGCAGCCAAAGTTGGTTACGAGAGACTTAACAGAGACGGAGCAAACGATTCATCACTCTATACCACTGCCAGTAATGCTACTCTCATTCAGTGGAAGAACAGGTATGACATTGGGACACAGGACAGAGATAAGTTCAAAGTAGGCGTAGACTTATTCCCTATCGATAATTTCAACGTAGGTCTCGGTTACTACTATATAAGGTCGACCTATCCGGATACTATTATCGGCCTGAGAAATAGCAGAACCGACGAGTATTTCGCCGACGCCGACTATACCTTTGGCCATTTCGCAAAGCTGAATGGATATGTTGCATATGAAAATAACAAGACATATCAATTCCAGCGCAACGGCAACCAGGACCCTAACAGTAATACCACAGTCACAATAAATGCTACATCCGGAGCTCCATCTAACTACAATTGGGATCTTACCCTAAAAGATAACAGTATCAATTATGGGGCAGGTCTCGATATCTATTTGATTCCCAGGAAAGTAACGCTGAGAGTTCAGTATGACTACGTGAAGTCCGACGGAAACGGCGATTTCACGATTTTGAATCAAGCGGCTCTTACGGCTCTGGGTAACATGGGTAGTTCTACTTATAACGGAAGCGGAGGTCCCGCACAGGATAACAGTAATATCGACGTTCCGGCCATTGATGACTATAAGAAGAGCTCGATAGTTGCTAAGGCAATGTGGGATGTCACGAAATACTTTTCGGTAGTGGTTGGGTACGCATTCGAACACTACAAGTATAATGACTCCGGTTATGACAACTACCCCACCACAAACACTTTTGCGGATGATAACGTCTCATCCCCTAAAAATCCAATTAATTACAATTACATTTCCGGGGCATATTCGAACCCGTCGTATAATGCAAGCTTAGCATTTTTGACATTCACGTACAAGTTTTAAATAGTTTTTTTAAAAAGCAACAAATGCATCTGAAGGAGAGAGCAAAAGCTCTCTCCTTCTTTTTTTGTAACTATTCAGCCCAAAGTTGAGCATCGCATTATTATGGATATTCTCAGCGTGCTTGACAGAATTTTCGCAAAAGTGTTATTAAATATGGATGCTAAGTTAAGTATACTAAATTAAAGAAATCTCTGAAAAGGAAGGAATCAAATGAAGAATCTCATTAAATTAGTGATAGTATGTGCCGTAACGGTTCTCGCCCTGGCTTGTCAAAAGGCGGAGGTGCCAAAACCGGCAATCCCCATCGAATCCCAGAAAGATCTGGTAGCCCAAAAGGCTCAGTCCCCTGCCCAGTCGGAGATCGTAGCCGGTCCACACACTTCGCAGTCCGCGGCACCTCACGAATCTCCTGACGCCAAACCCGATGATAATGATCACGGTAAACCCATTGACAATCAGGAAACTGCTCATGAAGCCCACGGTAAAGACAAGGCAAATGGCCACGCACAACCCCACCCCAAGCTTGAAGTAGATGTACCGGATAGCGTGAAAGGCAAGTGGGAATCCGTGAAACTCGGTATTACCGATAAGACTAAATCGGGTACGCAAACCGTTACCGTGAAGCTAGGGCAAGTGTACAAGGTGCCTGGTTCGGGATTGGCCGTCGAGGTAGGAGATTTTCTGCCGGACTTCAAGATGAATGGCATCGCAATAACCTCCGTGTCCAACGAAACCAACAACCCTGCCGTCCAGGTAGGCATAACCGAAAATGGCAAAGAAATTTTCAAAGGATGGCTTTACTCGAAATATCCTTCAATCCACCCCTTTCAGCATGACAGGTTTAGTATAGTTCTCCTGGAGGGGATAAAGAAATAAACGCAGGGAAGCGTGTGGATGGTTCTTAATGAGTGTTGGGTGGCGTTTGAATGATTACTTGGCAGGTTTCAGGTTTCGTACAGGACTTTGCCCATGTCGGACAGGTCATAGCCGCCCAGGGACGTGACGATCTCTCTGAACTCGGCGTCGTTGCCGATTATGTCCAGGAGGGCCTTCATGATTGGCAACTCGTATGACTCTCTCGTCATAAGAAGGTCATAACGCTCTTTCGTTACCGGAATGAAGTCCAGCCCGAGGGCAAGCGAAGCCGATAATATTCCCATGCCGGTATCCGCCATGCCCGATGAAACGGCCGAGGCAACGCCCATATGGGTGAACTCCACCATGTCAAAAAAACCCTTCACCATCGCAGGGGATAGCCCCTTGTCCCTGAGACACTTGTTGGTGAGAAGCCTTGTACCGGTGCCGTCCTGGCGGTTTACAAAAGTGACGTCGTCTCTTACGAGATCATCTATATCTTTTATGTTTTTGGGATTACCTTTTTTGACAATCAACCCCTGCTCACGGTAGACCAGGTTTATCAGAACGATCTTCATGCCTTTGAGGAGTTGATCTATAAAAGGCACGTTGTAAAGCCCCGTCTCTTCGTGCAGGAGATGGGTGCCGGCTACGTGGGCAATCCCCTTTTTTATTGCCATAATGCCGCCCATCGAGCCAACCATGGCGGAGGATAGTGAATACCCGGGGTAGCGCTTCTTTAACTGGTTGAATATCACGTCGAGGGTGTTATCGTGGCTTCCGATGCAGACTATGGTATTATATACGTCCTCAAGCGGACGCATGAGTTCGATTTCCACCTCCGCCCGGGCTCCGAGCCCCTCCGACATAGCCGGTACGCGGAGCATTCCATCGGCACTGACGAGAGACATCATTATACCCGCACCTCTGCCCAGAGGGGTTGCCACCATGGTATCTCCCACCATGCCAACCTTCACCCGTATGAACTCCTCCTGCCCGATAGTCGAGTTTATCGGCCTTGACAGTGTAGCTTTAACCCGCAGTTGGCCGGAATGTTGTCTCATCGGTGGGACGCTAGCCTCATTTGGCAAAGAGCTACCAGCCTCAAGGCCAAGAAGTTTTTGTATCAGAGGCTCTACGAACAGGTTATAGGTAATGTAGGCACTCACCGGGTAACCTGGAATACCGATTACGGGCTTGTCCGAGATGGCTCCTAAAAGGAGCGGGCGGCCGGGCTTGATGTTCACGCCATGTACGATTACCTCGCCAAGTTCACTGATGACTCTTGCGGTGTAATCTTTGGTGCCGGCCGAGGATCCGGCGATTATCATTACTGCGTCGTTTGAAGAAACGGCACCAAGGACGGCACTTTTTATCTTCTCGAAATCGTCCTCTACTATAGGCAGCCTTACGGCACTGGCGCCCGAATCTTCCACCATCTGTGAGAGCATCCACGAATTAGATTCTATTATGTGGCCGTAGCTAAGAGGAGTGCCCGGCTCTATCAGTTCGGAACCGGTAGGGATAATAGCCACCCTGGGCCTCCTTCGTACGTTCACCTTTGTGTAACCGCTCGCTAAGAGTGCGCCTATGTCTACGGCCCTGACACGATGGTTTTCGGGAAGGATTAGCTCTGTAGCCACAATGTCCTCGCCAATGACCCTCACGTGTTGGTATGGAGTGGCACCCTTGATGATCTCCACGTAATGCTCTTTTCCGACGCTTAGGAGGTTTACGTCCTCCACCATTACCACCGCGGTAAATCCCAACGGCAGAGGATCTCCGGTGTTTACGTAGAAGGCGTCTTTGCCTTCGATTAATCTTAAAGGGGTAGTCTCGGAGGCTCCAAAAGTATCGGCGAACCTCACTGCGTAGCCGTCCATGGCGGAGGAGTGGAAAAATGGAGACGATAGCTTTGCCACTATTGGTTTGGCCGTTATTCTGCCGCAGGAGGAGGTTACCTCGATAGTTTCCGGCTCCATGGTCTCCGCTAAGGTCTTTACTGTCTGCGGCTTTACGGCATCCGGCTTTAAACCAACCTGACCGGCGGAGTGAGTTTGCACAACATTGCGGGCGTACAGTTGGTGGAGGGCTTTAAACCATCTTCTGCAGGCATCTTCTAGCGGTATACCGTTTATGTATATTGCGTTAGCCCCGTAGATATTCAACTCCCTCTCCCCGTACTATTTCGCCCATAAGGAAAGCTTCGCTTCCCACCGAGTGCAGCGTCCGAAGCGCCTCGCCGGTATCTTCGGACGATATGGCGGCTATGAAGCCCACGCCCATGTTGAAGGTTTCGTTCATCTCGTCCTCCACCACGCTGCCCCTTTGCCGGATGGCCTTAAATATGGGAGGCACTTCCCATGACGACGTTCTTATGCGGGCTCCGGTACCGTTTGGCAGAATTCTTGGGAGGTTGCCCGTTATTCCGCCACCCGTGACGTGGGCCATGCCCTTTACGCGCACTTTCTCCATTAAAGAGTGAATGGCTTTAACGTAAATCGTGGTCGGTGTTAACAGCTCTTCGGACAAGGGGGTACCGGTTTCGGGAATTATATCGTGTATACCCATCTTTTCGAGTTCGAAGAAGAGTTTTCTCACCATGGAGTAACCGTTGCTGTGCAGGCCCGATGACGGCAGGCCGATGAGCGAGTCTCCGGGTTTGATGGCAGAGCCGTCTACTATGGCGCTCCTTTCCGCTATCCCTACGGCAAAGCCCGACAGGTCGTACTCCCCTTGAGAGTAGAAACCGGGCATTTCTGCGGTTTCGCCGCCTATGAGGGAGCATCCGGCCTGGATACAGCCTTCGGCTATACCCTCGAGCACCTGCCGTGCCACTGTCTTGTCGAGGTGCGAAACGGCAAAGTAATCGAGGAAAAAGAGGGGTTCGGCTCCTGCCGTAAGAATATCGTTGACGCACATGGCTACGAGGTCTATACCGATAGTGTCGTGCCTGCCGGCCATGAAGGCAACCTTTAGCTTGGTGCCTACGCCGTCGGTACCGCTTACTAAAACCGGATCGCGGTACTTTTTCCAGTCCAGAGCAAAGAGGGCGTTAAAGGAACCAATATCGGTGAGCACTTCCTTACGGAAAGTCTTTTTAGCGATTGTCTTTATGTCGCCGACAAAAGAGTCCGCACTCCGTACGTCGACTCCGGAGTCTTTATAAGTCAACGGGTAAGCCGGGGGTTTGTCCGTCACGCTTTCTTGCCGATTTTTTCTTTTTTTAAATTGTCGATAGCCACGTAGGCCGCCTGCATCTGGGCGGATTTCTTGCTCTTGCCGCTGCCGGTGCCTAAGTTTTGGCCGTTTACGTAAACGTTGTAGGTGAAGGTTTTTGAGTGGTCACGTCCTGACTCCCCTGACAGCCGGTAATCCGGCAAGGCGGAAAATAACGTCTGGGTAAGTTCCTGCAGAGTGGTCTTACAGTCGCAGAAAGAATGCTCGCAGGTGACCTTTTCTATTAGCTTTTCATATAACCGGTGGATAGCTCTCTTCGTGGATTCGTAGTCGCTATCCAAAATAATGGCGCCAAAGACGGCCTCCAGCGTGTTTGCCAGGAGTGATGTCTTGCTTCTTCCCTCCGTCATCTCCTCCCCTTTGCCAAGCCTCATGTAAAGGCCTACGTCCATGGAAATAGCTATCCGGCAAAGTGTTTCACGGGAGACGAGAAAGGATTTTAGCTTTGACATCTCGGCGTCCGTGAGGAATACCTTCCCGTTGTAGAGTATTTCGGAGATGGCCAGGCCGAGGACGGCGTCGCCTAAGAATTCCATTCGCTCGTTGTACTTCAGGCTCTTGCTGCTGTTTTCGTGGAAGAAGGAGCGATGCGTGAGGGCTTCGAATAGGAGGTTTCTGTTTTTGAAGGAATAACCGAGCGAGTTTTCCAGCGCGTCCAGGTTAGGGCCCGGATTATGCCCCGTTTTAGGGCTGCACAAGGGTGGGTTATTTAATATAAGTTTGCCGGTACCGTCGGCGATGCCATTGGTGCCGCTGTATTGTTTGTTTTCCCGGTTGTCCGGATTGGACGCACTTCCATCGTTGTGCCGGGCATTATCACCTACGGCATCGATTTCCCGGCCATCTATTTCCCTGACTTTTCCGGCCTGAATGTTATCGGACTGCCGGTTTTCAGGAATTTTTTCTGTATTTTTTAAAGACGATGCATGCATTTGTTCCACCGAAACCAAAAGAATTAGAAAGCACATAATCTACATTTACCT
>JADFXJ010000160.1 GCA_015233615.1 Nitrospirota bacterium | reverse complement strand
TCCACCTCGGAGACTATCGTTTCGTAGAGGTTTGCGCCCTCCATCTCGGATATCTCCTTAAGATATAACTTGAGCTTGTCTTCAAGAAATTCATGGAGAGAGTACGTAACGTGCCTGTCCATCATCAGGTCTGCCGCCTCGATAACGTTACCCCTGGACAGAAGGACGGCACGATGGACGATCTTCTGCAGCTCGCCCACGTTTCCCGGCCACTCGTAACCGGCTATTATCTTTTTAGCCGACTTGGAGAACTCTTTGCGCTCCACCTCGTATTTATTACTGGCTCTTTCCACAAAATACTCGGCCAGATCCTGTATGTCCTCTTTCCGCTCCCTGAGAGGCGGAATTTTTATCTCGTGATGCTTAAGCCTGTCGTAGAGTTCCTCGTGAAATAACCCGCCGGCAACCGCTTCTTTGAGATTTTTCTCCGTCGCCGCTATAATTCTCGCCTTCGCTTTACCGTCGGCCCCCTTCAAGGGCAACGAATCCCGCGCATGCAAAAACTTTAGCAGCCTCTCCTGAAGAGCCATATCCAGGTTGGCTATTTCGTCCACGTACAGGGTTCCCCCCTCGACACGGTAGATTATACCCGCAGGAGTGCCGGAGTCCACGGCACCACTTGACTGGTTACCTCCGGAGTCCGTTTCGATGTGCCTTTCGGAGTTACTGCCAAAAAGGATGAGATCGAGAAGGTCTTTCGGTATCGTGTTGGACGCAAACGTTACGAAGGGCTTGTCCTTTCTGCAGCTTCCGTAATGTATACACCTGGCGGCAAGCTCCTTCCCCACTCCCCGCTCTCCGGTCAAAAGCACGTCCGTGTCAGTGCCGGCAGCCGACTCTATTGCCCTGAGGGCTTTCGACATCTTCCGGCTCCTCCCATGAAGCCGGGGCAAGTATTTGGAGTAGATTGTGGATCTTAACGTTGAAATCTCCTCTCTCACCGATTTTTCACGCCACGCGCTCTCCATAACCGCCTTAAGTTCTTCCCGGTTTACCGGCTTGGATAAGTAACAGTAGGCTCCGTGCTTCATCGCCGCCACGTGTCCTTCCCTGTCACCCAGCATCACAACGGCTACTACTACGGCATCCGGATATAGAGCCTTTATCTTTTTCATTAACTCTATACCTTCTCCACCGTCAAAGCCCATGGAGAGGAATATGATCTGGCCACACTCCTTTACGGTCTCCATGGCAAGAGGGACGTCGTAAGCCCTGGCACACCCGTATCCGAGCAACCCTGCACTATTGCATATTACCCGCGCCGTAGTCTCGTCACGTTCGATGACCAGAACCTCTTTTACCGTACTAATTTCCAATAATAACCTTATATTGGCTATTTACAAGCCTGTTATAAACCTTTTATATAATCTTTACAAACCATCATATACATAAAATCAGTCAAATGGACATAAAGATGAAAACGCCTGTTAATTAAACGTACGTTATATCGTTATATGGCAATAAACGTACGTGATGGCAACAAAAGTACGTTATATAATTACGCTACTTACGGAAAGTCCCTTTGGTGCGGCTCCTACGCAACCTTGTAAGATGGATTTCCCCTAAATAAGCGCTTTCAATCCTATTCCTGTCAAAAGACCAGTGTAAACGGTTTTAAGTATACCACGCAATTTCTATTTAATCAATCACCGATTTATAGGAATTTTAAGGGGTCACAATCGAACAAAACTTAGGGACAGGCAGGAAGTGCTTCTTGTGCCTGCCCGGCTTTACTACTACCAATTATCCTACAACGGCTGTAGGAATTCAGGGAAATAGTGCGTTTCCTTGTTCCGTCATTTCGGCCCCTTTTACGTCACTGCCGGTTTGAACCGGGCCGTCAGCAGAGCCGTCAGCCGAATTCGCGGGATTGGCGGGCTACTGAATTCTCGGTCCCGGAGTCTTCCCTTCCATCCATCATTTCCACCATAAATTGGAATACCTTTGAATTTTGGGCAGACAAAGCAGACGCGGCAGACACATAAATCCTCTCCTACTTACCGTATTGCGTATTTTCGAAATCGCAATTCGATATACTTAGCAGGGTTCACTTTGTTGCCTGAATGTAATCTTGTAGCTTGTGCCGCCGGCACGGTTCATCTCAACGGTTCCTTCAATCTGCTCTGCCAGCGTATTTATGAGCCGAAGTCCTAGTGAATCCACGCTGCCGGGATCCAAACTATCAGGCAAACCTATGCCATTGTCACCTATGAGCAGTTCATAGCCGTCATCCTCAAGTTTATGAAGACTTATATGTATAATACCGCCTGTGCTTTCCGGAAAAGCGTATTTTAACGAATTAGATATAATCTCATTTATAATCAGGCTGCATGGGATTGCCGTATCCAATCCAAAATAGTGGGTTTCTACATCATATTGCAGCGTTATCGTTTCAGAATTCACGTCGAAAGCATCTAACAAGTCGCTTATAAGGCTCCTCAGGTACTCAGAAAAATTAATGGTGGAAACATTTCCCGATTTGTATAGTTTCTCATGTACCAGCGCTATAGACCTGATTCTATTGCGGCTTTCGTTCAGCGCTTCCCTGGCGCAAAGTTCTTTGGCCCTGATAGAGTGCAGGTACAGAAGACTCGATATGATCTGCAAATTGTTTTTTACCCTATGGTGAACTTCCTTTAGAAGCACTTCTTTATCTCTTAACGAGGCTCTGATTTCCTTTTCGACCTGCTTACGTTTTTGAATTTCCAGTTCAAGCCGTTCATTTATCTTTTCGAGTCCTCTCCTGTTGCTTTCGATAATAATAAGGTCGCGATAGGCTCTTATGGCTGAAATCATCGCCGTAAAAAACCTGGCTCTCGTTAATTCGGTTTTTTCCTTGTAATCATTAATATCATACCGAACGATTACCTGCTCCTCCGGAGCTTGCCCGGGTTGACCGGTTCTTAGAATAATCCTGACAAGACCGAATTTCAACTCTTCCCTGATAAATCTTATTACATCCAGCCCTGAATGATCCTTTTCCATAACGACGTCCAAAAGAATAACCGCAGTGTCGGGATTTTCAACAATGAGCCGTTTGGCGTCGCTGCCTGAATAAGCGCTTATAAGATTCAAGGGGCGACCCTCGAATTCAAAGGCGTTTAGTACTATTCTTGTCATTACGTGCACTTCTTCTTCATCGTCGACAATCAGCACTTTCCAATACTTTTGTGCTTCCTCCGGAACACTTTCCTTTACAACATTTTCCTTTACAGTGCTTTCCTTCGCAGCACTTTCCTTATTCTCGTCATTCAGGAAAAAGAAGGCATCATCATCTTCTTCACGCTTAATCATATCGCCTCCGAATCTTTGTCTGACGTATCTTTTCTGCCGTATCCCTGCAGTCTCCGCTTGCCACCAATACTTTTATGGACTCTTGCCCCACGGTAACGACCTCCAAACCCTGCACTCATACCGCTCAGCCGTAAAAAAATGCATATTTGCCGGAATTATACCTTATTATACCTATTCTACCGATATATACAAGTATTTTACCTATAAATACCACTATTTTACCTATTTGGTTCTCGTGCGCTTTGCTTATTATACTATAAGATTATGCTTTTTGATAGCTTTTTCAGGAATTTTTGTCCATTAAACACACAACGACAAAATTATGACAATTATTGTCACAAGTCGCAATTATTCATAATAAAGTATAGCAATATACTGCCTGAAGGTGATAAAATGAAACGTTACAATGAAACGTTACGAAGTGTGATTGAATGGATATCGTGAAATTGGTGTATAGTGAAATTTTTGTGATGGAAACAAGTGTAAAGGAAACGGAACGATAAGGGATTCTAACGATGGTTTTAATGTTAGCATTAATATTGGACTTTAGGTTGTGCTAAGAAATCGCGTTTTCATTTACAGTATCAGATGGAAATTTCTGTTTGCGACGGTAGGGCTAATCATAAGCTTGCTGATGATATTGACGTACATTCAAATATCGTCTCAAAGAACGATTATAAAAGGGGAACTTGACAACCGTGTAAAGATAATAAAAGATTCCATGATAGATAGGGCCAAGACACTTTCCGGCAGTTTGCGGGTTATAGTCGAGGAGTCGATAGTTACGTTTGACATATCGGGTATAATCAAACAGACCGATAAATCCGTGAAAGAGAGTAAAGATCTCTCATACATCATATTGATGGACTATAACTCGGTAGCGCATATCCATACTTTAAATCCGGGATTGCGCCAGTCGAAACTCGTGGGAAAAGAGGATGAATTTGCCGCGACCCGGCATGAAGAGGCGATTAACGAGTTTGTGAAAGATGGAATACAATATATGGAACTTATCGTTCCGGTTCGCTTCGCCTCCAATCCATGGGGGGTACTCCGGCTAGGTTATTCACTAAGAAATCTCAACCGGGTCATCGAGGACTCCCGCAACACTATCAAAAGGCAGACAAGGGCAATGATACTACATTCCATCATGATAGCCATTTTATTTGTGCTTTTAAGTTCGATTATAGTTTTAATGCTTTCCGGAACGCTTACAAACCCTATTATAAGTCTGACCAGGACTGCTCAGGAACTGGCACAGGGGCATTTCACGGACACGGGGAAGATAACCGTCAGATCGCAGGATGAAGTTGGCATCCTGACTTATACTTTTATGGATATGGCCAACAAGATAAAAACGTCACACGAACAACTGGAGGAATACAACAGAACTCTTGAACTCAGGGTCGAAAAAAGGACAAGCGAACTTCAGGAAACGCTGGATGAACGTAATAAAGCGTTAGACGAGCGTAACAACGCGCTGAAAGAACTTAAAGAAAGCCAGGAACGTTTGATCCAGTCCGAAAAAATGGCCGCACTGGGCCAATTGGTTGCCGGGGTCGCCCACGAGATAAACACCCCGATCGGCATCGCGATTACGACGTCTTCTTATTTAGAAGAAGAGACGAAGAAAACCATAGTCTTATTCGACAACAGGACTCTTAATAAAAACATGTTGGAAAAATACTTATCGGATGCACAGAGCGCCAATAACCTGGTCGTTAACAACCTTTTACGTGCAGGGAATCTGATAAAAAGCTTCAAAATGGTCTCGGCTGACCAGACAAGCTGGGATAAAAGAAAATTTAACCTGAATTCTTATCTGAACGACATAGTAACGAGCTTAAGACCGAACGTGAGAAAAACGTCCCATAATATAACGATAAACTGCCCTGAAGTTATCGAGATAAATAGCTATCCGGGGGTATTTGCCCAAATATTTACAAATCTGATACTGAATTCCCTATCCCATGCCTATAACAACGACGATATGGGGAACATTCGTATATATGTTTCGATAGCCGGAGAAAACCTGGTATTGAAGTACAGTGATGACGGCAAAGGTATCCCTGAGGCGAACCTGAAGAAGATATTCGATCCTTTTTTTACTACAAAACGTGGACAGGGCGGTACCGGTCTGGGATTGAATATTGTTTTTAACATCATAGACCAGACGCTGAAAGGTAATATCGAATGTGAAAGCGTAGAGGGACAAGGAACCGTATTTACTATTACCGTACCACTTACTATACCGTAGGATATGCCGGAGGACTTATAGTGGGGAGTCGTCTGAAATACCTGAAATTCCGCTCCAGGGGCTACCTCACCAGGACATAATAGTACGGCTTCATGTGCCGGATAACATAATCACCCGATTTCCACTCAAGAAACAGGAATTTTTTTCCGCCTATGCTCCTGATCTCGTACTTGCTCGCAGTCTTGTCGCCCTCGTGAATGACGACACCCCTGGTCCATTTCCATACTCCGGACGTGCTGCCTCCCGGTTGAAAAGTGAGGCCTCTTAAATAAAGATTCCCATTGAAACTTCCGTTGTCAGGGTTGAACGTGCCGGGGTCTGGCACAAAATCGACGCTGGTCCATGTCCCGATCACATCGGGGTCATCGACGAATGGCAGGTCGATCTTGTCAACGAGTCCTTTGCCTTCCTCGGCGCCTGGGATTGTGTTTGAAATCGGTGCGTTCGGAATCTGGTGGAAGGCCTTTACTGTGGACGCGGCTGGAGACTGCACACGTTTAATGAATTCGGTCGGATTTATTATTTTATTGCCGTCCTTCACAAACGCAGACTCAAACAGCAGCCCTACCATCTGGTCTGCCGTCAGACCGGGTCGCACCTGCCATCCCATGGCCAACACTCCGGCCACGTAGGGGATGGTCCAGCTCAATCCTCCCTTGCCGTCATGGATGTACGAGAGTTTGCCGTTTTCGTATTCTTTCGCGATGGTCCGATTGACCGGGACCAGAAGCCTGTTGTTGGCTCCGCCCAACACCGTGATTTTGGTCACATCCTCGGGATGGTCGTAGTCGTATAGGCTCCGCAAGGTTATGCCGTTTTGTGTAGTGCAATCCAGTACGAGGATGCCCTCCTGCCGGGCGTGAGAAACCGCGGCATCCCACGTCGCCTGGTTCTTGTTGAATGGCGATCCAGCGCCTGAAGGAGCGGCAGAAATAGAGACCACCCGGATCTTCTGATTCGCAGGTAAAAGGCGATTTTGCCCGATGATCCATTCCAGGGCGTCTGCCTGATATTTTGCGTCTTTGGTCCACGAGGGAGCCGCCGCATAAAAGACACTGGCCTCAGGTGCGGTGCCAATCCGGGTCCCCACCAGCAAACTTGTGACTGCCGGGCCGTGGAAACTGCCTCGCGAGGGTGCTTGATTACAGCCCATATCGGCGTACCTGACGATTTTCCCTGAATACTCCGGATGCGCCAGGTCTTGAGCAAGATTCTGGTCGATGATGGCGACGTTCACCCCTTTGCCGGTGATTCCCTGCTTATGAAGCTGACGAATTCCAAGTCCCGGGTTCATCCCATCCAGTAAAACGCTTTCCGCCATGGATCGATTCGACACTGCGAACGTGGTAGTCTCGTCATACATGAGCGTTCGGATCTTTGACAAATCCAGGATAGTTCGGCTGATATCCTCATTTCGGACATCGTAGGGCCCCATTGTGCCGGAATGGGCCGGCAGGGCGCTCAAAGTCCCTGTCAGTACCGCCGTAATGACTATTAATAGTACTCCTCTCGTAGCTTTTAACATGGAAACCTCCTTGTTGTTGTTCTTTGCCGCTTTTTTTATTGCCGCAATTGACAATTACAATAAGGACTATTTCTTCCTGCTCCATCAGCCTACCGGGATTTAACATATATATTATAACATATTCAGATTAGGTGGATGTCCCTCAGATAGTTGAATT
>JADFXJ010000159.1 GCA_015233615.1 Nitrospirota bacterium | reverse complement strand
ATCGATCCGGAGGCGTTTATCCAGGTCGTAGCCAAATTTATCGGAAAACCGTGACTTTTATTGGAAAACCGTTACGATGAAATCTTTCGCCCGGCCACATTTCGAAAATAATTTCTTGCGTGGTTTGGGTATAAATTGGAATAAATTGGGGATAAAATGGGATAATCTTAGAAAAGGGGATTTATCCAGCTCACACTATCAGACAACGTCTATGACAGATTTCCCCTAAATGTTTAATTTTACCCAATGACGGCAGTGTGTGTCTGAGTAGTTACGAATAAATTTCAGGCCGGGATGCCCGGTTACTAAGCCTGTTACTAAGTTAGCAACTAACTAACTTAGTGAGTTACTCCGGTTAAAACATTTTCCTGTATTCGTCCGCGTGTTTCTTGCAAAGCCAGCGGTAGGTGTTGTCTTTCATGCGCAGGCGCTCAAGCCTGTCATCGGCATCTTTATCTCCCCATTGCCTGGTTCTATACTCAGTCGGCGCGATCTCTTTGAGCAGTTCTGCAAGACGAAACCGCGCCTGGCGAAACTTGTCGTCTTCTTTGGAATAACCCGGGTGATTCGAAATATTGCGGCCGAGTCTCTTAATATCGTACGACGATTTCCGCACGTCTTCCAACGCGGCCTTTTTCCCTTCGTTTGCCAGTCCCAAAAGCTGAGAGACGCCGGATACTTTTTCTTTCATACCCGATAACAGTTGGGGGTCAAGCATGGGAATGCTGCCCATCGCAACGGTAAGGCCTACCCTTAAGACATCGAACGTAACCGTTCACCAATAATATGTGAGATTATCGATTGGCGGGCAAGAGAGAGAGACGAACCACCCCGCCCTTCGGGCACCCCTCCTTTTTAAGGAGGGGTGCCCGAAGGGCGGGGTGGTTTTAGGCATAGCAGATTTCGCGGGTGAACTGTTACCATCGAACAATACGCCGGCAACCGGAGCGGTCTTTTCCCACCACTCCCTCGTTATTTTGAATTCCAGGTTGTAATTCGTCTTGTGGACGCCTTTTTCCTGCTCGCAATATAGCGACAACGTCATAGTCTTCTTAAACAAATCCCGCATGAGTATGTTTCCTTCCTCCGACGGGACAATCGCTATAATCGACGGCACAGGCGTAAAATCCCTGGCGTCGAGCATGTCGTCAAAAAGGTTCAGGTAATCCCGAAAAGCCTGTTGAAACTTCTGATTAACGTTTGCGGGTAATTCGCTTATATCATGCCTGGCGTCCAATATATCCTTAGATAACGCATTTACTCTCGTTATTACGGAATTTACATCCTTACTTATATTGCTGATGTCTATTGACAACTTTGGCATTTCCTCCAGGAACACCTGCCGCAAATCCTCTTTAACGGACGCGGAGGCCGCAAAACTCGTATTTCCATAGATTAACTTTAAAAGGTTAATTTTATGTCGTCCAAATACGCATAAGATTTCAGAGATCTTTTCGTTCAGATTGTACATGATGTTTTCTTCCCAGTGAAAACCAGGGCACTGCCCGCCGTCTTGTCTAAAGCATCCATAATAGCGGGACGGCTTTAATCCTTCGAAGAAGCTAAAGACCGCATTTGCCAGAGCGTGAAGCTGCTCGATCATGTTCTGTGGAAAGGCGGCTCTTACGGTAATGTTAAATATCTGGGCTTCCTGAATCTTAACGAATTCGCACAATGCCTCGGAGCGCATCAATCCTTCGCCCGTTGTCAGAAAGACGCCGTTAAACCAGTAAATACCCTTTGGCATGGACGGGGGCTTTACGATCATGTGATGGGTCTTTACGATAAACCGGCTCATAATGCCGGCGGGCGGGGTTGCATCGAATCGGTATTGTATTGTCCTTTGATCGGCTCCGGGAATGTAGCTCCACGGTATTTCCGGCTTTTTGTCCCCAAATCTGAGCGGCACGAGATTCAAATGATCATGACTATCCAATTCATAGCACAACTCGAACTGCTTCATGGCGCTATGGAAAATGTGGGATAGATCGCGATACTCCGGATTTTCGTCCCATTTGTCTCTAAGGCATTTAAGCGTGCATTCGCCCTGGTTTTCGGCTAGTTCCTTGTCTTCCATGACGTGGCTGATGGCTTTCGTAAGCCAGTGGGGTTTCAGAACGATGAAATCACGTAAATCGACGCAATCGGGGAAGTGGGTAATAATTCCCATATCGCCCATAACGGATGATACTATGGCGAAGTCTTCTTCGCGTATATTTGAGGCTTCGAAGATTTTGTACAATTCTAACCTGTTTATGTAGTTACAGGTTTCAGACGTCGTCTTAATAGCATTTTCGGCAGTGGCATAGCTTTGGGGCCATGGCTCTCCCATAAGCGGCATTATATTTTCGTCGATTACACATTCATTTATTTTATCGATGAGCTCGCGAATGCCGTGTCCGAAAACACCGGAAATGCTTTCGCATTCCGTGGTAAAGTAAAAGGATGCTAATGTACTGGCTTTTTCTAACGCTTATTTATGAACTCCCCGTAATGCAGTACGTGTTCTACATCGGCAGCGAACCGTTGACAATGAAGGATAACCTCTCCTATCCGAGGACAACCCATAGTTATGACCTGATTAATATGCAGGACGTCGATTGTGAAACGTTCCTGCACTCGAAAAAGCCTGAAGAAGTAGTTATCGCCGTTCTTTGTAATTACATGAAGAAAGGTGCTAAAATATTTATACACGAGATCTTGCAGCGGATTATGGAGTTGGTACCGGATGAAACGCTTAGGGGCAAGTATATCAGGCAAATTGAAGTCTTGTCGCAACTGAGAAATTTAGACGACGAAATACGAAAGGAGGCAGAGGAGATGGCACTGGTATGGGATATAGAGAAGGATTTTAGGTTCAGGCAAGGCCGTCAGAAAGGCCGGGAAGAAGGACTGGAGGAAGGCTTATTAAGAGCGATTGAGCGTGCTATTACGATTAAGTTCGGCACTCAGGGGCTTGCCGTAATGGATAAGATAAAAACGGTTGCTGATATTGATAAACTGGATGAAATAGATGATATTATACTGAGATCAGCTAATATCGACGAGCTTACTGAAATGATCGGCGCAATAAGTTCGTCGATAAATTAATGGTGCACCCGCTAATCCGGCGAATGAGGCTGACGGCTATATCCGAAAAAATGACGAATAGGGGACAAGGGTAAAGGAAAGTACTCCCTATTGTCCGATAAGAAAGGCGGGCTTTGTTAATACGTAGTCCCCGTTGCCGGCGGGTTTAATGAAGCTTCCGATTTGCGCGTCGGGGTGGGCGTGGCAGTCGAAGCACTCGCGGGCGAAAGAGGCATCCTTGCCGTAGGGTATAAACGCCGGGCCGCTCCACCTTGCGAAACCCCAACCACCGCTAACGGCGTACTTTTTCCGGTCTTTCGCCATTACGTCGAGCGCGATGAAGTCTCCCGGCACTATGGCGGCACTTACGGCGCCCTGCTTTATTGCCTTATAAGAGGCTCTGACGAAAATCGCGCCGTCCGGCCATGGTGTTTCGGCACCTTTCTTAATGGTAGTAAGTGCGACGTCGTTTGCCAGGATCACTTGCATGGTGCCGTCGTCCGCGTGGTACGCGACGCTTATGGCTGGCCAGGTTTCGCAGCCCACAGGAAATCGCACGCCGTTGGGAGCCGCTTCGTGCTTAAACTCACCGAAACGCGGCTGGTAGGTAGCAGCCATCGTCAATAACCCTATTGTGATGATTACCGGGATTACAAACATCGAACGTAATCTACGCCATAATCTACGCCGCATGTTTCTTGCCTCCATAAGCGCCTCCCACTCTTAACCGGCAGTTCATTTCTTTACGGGCAACTCATCGTCAAGGTCGAGGTTGAGCAAGAGCACGTTAACGCGTCTTTCTCCCAAAAAGCCAAGCCAACGGTTTTGTACGCGGGCAAGTACTCGCTTCCTGATGTCCTCTTTGGCGGCGTTTCTGGCCTCTGCGACCCTGTCGACTTGCGCCAGGGCGGAGTCAACCGAAATATCCGGGTCAAGGCCGCTGCCCGACGCGGTTACCATGTCCACGGGGATTTTCCCTTTTGCCAGCGTGGGGTTTTCCTTTAAAACATTGTCCACGTCGCCCTTAATACGGTCGGCGAGCTTTTGGCTGGTAGGCCCGAGGTTTGAGCCTCCCGAATTCGCCGCGTCGTATCCTTTGTCGCCCGCCGCCGAGGGGCGCCCGTGAAAGTACTCCGGACGCGTAAACGCCTGCCCGATAAGGCGCGAGCCCACAACCTTGCCATCTCTGTAGACAAGGCTTCCCTTCGCTTTATCCGGAAATATAGTATTTGCCAGCAGGGTTACCACAAGCGGATATACCCCGCAAAGAACCACGCACAATATCAATGTAACCACTACTGACCTGAAAATTGACTTCCACATAGAATCCTCCTGAAAAAAGATTTAACCACAAACAAGGACAAAGGACTTTTAACCACGAAAAGCACGAAAAAGGACAAGGACATGCTCCATGAACAACCCCGCCAATCCCGCTGACGGCACGAAAAAAAGATTGCATCCTCTGACGCTTCGGGCAAGTACTGGAATCCGTTCTTAAGTTCCTGCCTTTTTTCGTGCTTTTCGTGTTTTTCGTGGTTAAAAGTCCTTATGTTTTTCGTGGTTATATTTCCCCTTTCGTTATACCAGTCCGAGCACTTTTATAATCACGTCGATAACCTTGATTCCTATAAACGGGACGATGATTCCTCCCACGCCGTAGACGAGCACGTTGTGCCGCAGTATTTTGGATGCCGACTGTGGTCTGTAGGCAACGCCTTTGAGCGCCAGCGGAATCAGCGCTATGATAACCAGCGCGTTGAAAATAACCGCCGACATTATGGCGCTCTCCGGGCTTGCCAGTCTCATTATGTTGAGCGCGGCGAGGCCGGGATAGGCGACGATAAAGATGGCCGGCAGGATGGCGAAGTACTTTGCCAGGTCGTTTGCGATACTGAATGTGGTCAGCGAGCCCCGCGTTATGAGCAGTTGCTTGCCGATTTCCACGACGTCGATGATCTTTGTGGGGTCGGAGTCGAGATCTATCATGTTGCCGGCCTCTCTTGCGGCCTGGGTGCCGGTGTTCATGACCAGGCCCACGTCGGACTGCGCCAGAGCCGGGGCGTCGTTGGTGCCGTCGCCGCTCATTGCAACGAGCCTGATTTCTGCCTGAAGCGAGCGTATCAGCTTGAGCTTGTCTTCGGGCGTGGCCTCGGCCAGGAAATCGTCGACTCCGGCCTCGGCGGCAATAGCTTTAGCCGTAAGGCGGTTGTCACCCGTTACCATCACCGTGCGAATCCCCATAGCCCGTATGCGGGCAAAGCGCTCCGCGATTGCAGGCTTGACGATGTCTTTCAGGTGGATTACGCCTAAAGCCTTATCAGCCGTTGCAACCACCAGGGGGGTGCCTCCGGAGGCCGCTATCTTTTCGACGGTCTTAGTCACGTTTTCGTGCATTTCACCGCCACTTCCTTTCAACCACTTAGAGATCGAGTCGGCTGCGCCTTTCCTGACGGAATGATTTCCATAGTCCACGCCGCTCATCCTGGTTTCGGCGGTAAAGGCGACGAATACGGCACCGTCGGGGGCTGCGAGATTTACGACGCCCTTTTGCCCGCCAAGGGTGACGATGGACCTGCCCTCCGGCGTAAGGTCGGCCAAAGACGATAGACACGCCGCTTCGGCCAGCTCTTTGTCGGTTACGCCGGGTACCGGGACAAACTCCGTGGCCATGCGGTTGCCCAGTGTAATCGTTCCGGTCTTGTCGAGAATAAGCACGTCTATGTTTCCGGAGGCTTCCACGGCGCGTCCCGACGTTGCCAGGATGTTACGCCTGACCAGCCTGTCCATTCCCGCTATTCCGATGGCGCTCAGGAGTCCGCCTATCGTCGTGGGAATAAGGCAGACGAGCAGGGAGACCAGCATCACCGTCGAGACGTCCAGGCCACTGTAAAGCGCGAAAGGTTTCAGCGTAACAACAACTAACAGGAAGACTATGGTCAGGCCGGATAGAAGAATACTCAGTGCGATTTCGTTAGGCGTCTTTTGCCGTACCGCCCCTTCGACAAGCGCGATCATCTTGTCGAGGAAAGACATGCCCGGTTCCTGTGTAATCTGCACGACTATTCTGTCGGAGAGCACCGTCGTGCCGCCCGTAACGGCGCTCCTGTCTCCGCCGGCCTCACGCACTACCGGGGCGCTCTCCCCGGTGATGGCCGATTCGTCCACCAGCGCCACGCCCTCCATCACGGTGCCGTCTCCCGGTATCGCTTCGCCCATGCTTACTACTACGATATCGCCTTTGCCGAGCTGGTGGGAGGGGACAACCTCGACCAAGCCCTCCGGATTACGCCGGTTGGCGTTGGTATCTTTCCTGGCTTTTTTCAGGGTTTCCGCCTGGGCCTTCCCCCTGCCCTCCGCCACGGCCTCGGCAAAGTTGGCAAAAAGCACCGTGAACCACAGCCAGAGGCTTATCTGCCCGGTAAAGGAGGCATGGCCGACCTGACGGCCAAAGAGTTCCTGGAAGAAGGCGACAGTCGTTACGACGCTGCCGATTTCAACGACGAACATGACGGGGTTTTTCATGAGCTGCCGTGGATTGAGCTTTTTAAAGGCATCCCCGATTGCCCGCTTGATGATGGTTGGATCGAATGCGGATACCGCCGCGTGTTTACTCATATACGTTCACCTCCAAAAATTTACTACGAACAAGGACGAACAAGGACAAAGGACTTTTAACCACGAAAAACACGAAAAGCACGAAAAAGGACTTGTCTTTGTGGTTAATAAGTCCTTCGAAATCATTAAATAACAACTCTCGTGACCTCGGCTTTCGGGTAAGATCCAAAATTAACGAGCAAGGCAAGCTTAAAGCCGCTTGCTTTCAAATAATTAATCACCTGAGCTTTATGTTCAGGGGCAATATTTTTGACAGCTTTGAGTTCGATGACAATCTGATCATAACAGATCAAATCAGGTTTATAAGTCTGCTGAAGTTTTTCTCCTTTATAGTTTAGTGTTAACTCCGGTTGAGATATAAAAGAAATATTCTTCAAGAGTAGTTCCTTTTCCAAACACTCTTGATAAACCGCTTCCAAAAAACCATATCCCATTTCACGATAAACTTCAAATATAGCGCCTTGAATTGCAAAGCATTCATCTTTAAAAAGTATTTTTTCGTATTTTTCGTGGTTGTTTTCTTCTTTCAAAACGTTTTCCCCGTGAGCAT
>JADFXJ010000158.1 GCA_015233615.1 Nitrospirota bacterium | reverse complement strand
TGGCGGCGCAGGGATTTGAACCCCGGACACTGCGGATATGAGCCGCATGCTCTGACCACCTGAGCTACGCCGCCTTACTTTGCCGATTTACACTCAAGTTACGGACAACACGATATATTACCAAATCCTGAGCATAATGGCAAGCACTATTCCTTCTTTCTCCACCCCAAACTCCGATATAAAAACAGTAGATATTAATATTATAGCGGCAGCCTGCTATATATACCATTTAAAGCCCTTTTTATGCTGCCGGTATCGCACTTCCGGCCGGCCAAAAGTGCCTCCACGCCTCTGCTATAATCGCCTCTGGCGCAGGCTATCCTGCCCGCCGCTTCTATCCTCCTTACGGTTTTCACGGTTCTTTGAGATCCATGGCTCAAGGTTATTCCCCCGATACTCTAACACTTTTTATGAATACCCTGTAAATGGTGGGATAGAGGATGCTGGATATGAGTGCGGCCAATATGAGCGAGCTGTTTGCCCTGGAGTTGATGAAACCGGTTTTCTGGCCCAGAGTGCCGGCGATTATCATTAGCGAAAATGGCGACGATATCAGAATGGAAACAGACATGCCCTCCCGAAAGGTAAGGCCTATAAAAGGAGACATGGCCATCGGATAGAGTCTCCCAACAAACACCGCCAGGGCCAGAGAAAGCGCAAGGTACATGTTTTCGACCGAGGCAAAGAGTTGTAAGTTAAAGTCGGCACCGACGCCGATAAAGAAAAAAGGAGTAAAAAAACCAAAGCCAATCGCGTTTATCTTGTCTTCCAGGACGCCCTTGCTCTTAAAAACAAGGCTGAATATGGTACCCGCCATAAAAGAACCCAGTATGGGTTCGATATCGGACATGTAGGCTATGACGGCCCCGGCGAAAGCCAGAAAGATTACTGCCCTCATACCTTCTTCCACGGGGTCCTCGCTCTCCATCACCTTTTCGACCCGCTCTGGATTCCACCAGGCAATGACGTAGAGTATCTTCAGTGCCACCACCGACAGGGCGACGAGGGAGACGAGCTTCAACCCGTAAACCAGGGCCACCAAAGTTAAGCCGTGGCTCTTATATATGTCGAGTACCGTCAGAAGTATTATAGAGAGCAGCTCCCCGGTAATGGCAATCCTCAGAACTTCCTTACCGACCCTCGTAGACATGGTCGAGAATTCTTTCATAACCGGAATGGCAATGCCCACCGAAAAGACGCTTACCGATATGCCGAGGTAGAAGTTTAATCCCAGCACGGCAAAGAGCAACGGCATGGAAAGAAGCGTCAAAGAAGGTATAAGCAGGTAAAAAAACAGGCGTTTTCCCTTGAGTATGTCTCTTAAGTCAAGTTCCATCCCGGCTATGAACATGAGGTAAATCAGACCCAGCTCTTTTAACAGGGAAAACCAGTCGGGCCTGTCCACGCCCAACACGCTAAAGAGCACTATCCCAAACAGGATTTCAAGTGCAGCCGTGGGCACTCTAAACTTTCGAGCTATAAGGGGCAGCATGGCAACCCCGCCCATGATTACGAACATTAAGTATATATGTTCTTTCACGATATATGCTCTTTCACGGCTTTGCTTTAGAGTGTCTCTTCTACGGGCGGAGTAACGAGTACCGACACGGGAGATTTCAGTATTACCCTGGACAGCACGTTCGGCTCTAAAATCGAAGCTATCAACCCCTGCTGTTTCCATCCTCCCGTATCAATCAAGAGGAGATTATGGTTTGCCAGTTCCCCTAAAATGGCCTTTACCGGGTTGCCTTTGACCACGATGGAGTTAATGCAGGCCTTGTAAATGTGGCTCATGCCCGAGATGGTGGTCTTCATACTGCCGAAGTCCACGAACTCTTCCCCGGAGGAAATGTACCTGGAAGGTTCTACCGTTACCGCGGATATTTCGGTATCGATGGAGGAGGATATCGCGAAGGCGGTCTCTATGGCACTCCGGAGGTTTATCCCCCCGATCGCAGGAGTGACGAGCTTATTATATGGAAAGGTCTCCATGGACAATAAAAGCGGACAGGCCGTTAAGGTTGACAAAACGTGGAGAAAGCGGTTACGGGAAGAGTCAAGGTAAAAGGGAGAGACCGGGTCTATAAAAGATCGCTTCGATATGGCCACTATGCCCGGCTTGTCCTTCATCCCGGATATGATGTTAGCCAGCACGTCAGGGGAGGCCTGCTTTGCCTCGATACCCGTAAAACCGGTTTTCCTCATAAAAGCGTCAAAGTAATCCTCCCTCCCCGGCACCTCCTGCGGTTTATTGGAGTAGACGATGACGGTCTTTGCCAGTGGGAAAATGGACATAAGGTAACTAAGCTCGTCGAAAAATCCCTCCTTTTCCTTTCCGCTCAAATAGGCCAGGAGAGTGGAGCCGTACTCTAGTGGAAAGTGGCGAGAGCTAAAAGTGAGCAGGTCGGATACGATTTTCACCGATTGTGGCTCTCCGAGCATAACCACCTTGTCGCGCGCCTTTAATATGGTATCACCATCAGGGATGACAATGTTACCGTCCCTGTAGACGATGCCGATTCTGCAGCTATATGGAGCTATAAGACTAACCTTTTTGTTGACCAGCCTGGAATTCGGGTGGACTTCGCACTCGAGTATCTCCTTCTTGCCAAGGCCTATACCGTGTGCTTCCCTGGACCTGGACTCTATCTTGTTACGCAGGCCAGTTGCAGAGGCGCTGAAGATGTTCTCTGTCTCCACTCCCAACTCTTTTAGCCGTCCGATGTTTTCCTTGTCGATTCCCACGGAGATCACTCGTTTTACGCTAAAATGATCATGCAGAACCCTTGCCACCTCTATGTTGACAACTTCCTTTGTAGTCGTAATTATGACGGTATCCGCTCCGCCCTCCACGGCCTTCTCCAGAACCAGCCTGCTGGTAGCGTCTCCGACAATCACTCTTGCCCTGTCTCCGAACAATGAGCCGGCCACTTCCACGGAATTCTTGTCGACGTCTATGCAGGTGATCTCATATTCCCTGGACAGAGATTTCAGAAGCGCCCAGCCTATAGCTCCCAGGCCGACTATTACGAGTTTATTCCTTTTCATCGTAAGACCGGTTCTTTTTCATCGCAGGTCAACTGGTATTGCGGCATCAATATCGGAAGCAGAGTTTTTTTATTGTATCCCTTGCGTTGCCGGGCATTTTTAAACCGGCGATCTTTCATTGTCTGCGCAGAGGTATCACACGAAACCACGGGACGTTCAAAAAACCCTGCATCGATTGAACCGCGATTGAGGAATCAATATCAACCCTGTCATAGATTCTTCCCGAAACCGAAATCTCGTTAGCCTCATTGCGTGGACCCCACGACGAAACCTTGATATAATGAAACCTTACACTTTCGCCATTGATACCGGTGCGTTTATCGATTACTTTTACCTTGTAAAAGACCGGCTTTGACTTATCGAAAGCACAATTCACAATTATCGTTGCACCAAAACTGTAAAGAAGCAAGATGCAGATCGCGAAAGAGTAGTGAACGAATTTTTTCCCTAAGTAGCGGTAACTTATTAAAGCCAGTGGCAGGCAGAGCGAAAACATTGGCCGCCATACATATTCGAATCCCAGAATATTAGGATCGAGTCCCCTGTACGCTAAAATCAGTGATGGTACGACGAAAGCATGTGACACGTTTGGATTGGAAGAATCGAAGGGCTTCCCGAAATCAACAAGTTTTACGAATCCTTTTGTCGTTATTACAAATAGAAGAGCAATCAACGGTATGGCGGAGCATATAAGAACGGCCGGCAAATATGGACGTGGAAAGACTGCCACCCATAAAGCAATGGCGAATGACACGGCGTTAAAGATTTTTGCCGGAGTCTTAAACCTGTCGATGGAATTGGTTCCGTAAGCCTGTGGCCCTGAGTACTTGTAACCGGTAGCTTCCGTGGTAGTATCCGCGATAGCTTTCGTACCAGGTACTTTTTGCATGTTATCATGTATTTCAGAATGTATTTTATCCTTTATTTTATCCTTTATTTCATCCCGTGTTTTATCTGCAGAATGCGTGATATTTTCCAAATTGTGAGTTATACCGGATATGCCATTACTCAATTCATTTAAAACGTTGCTATTGGCTACTTTAAATGGTTCACCGCAATGTTGGCATTTCCCGGAGATAGTTTCATTCGGAGATTCTATTTCGGTCGTAAAATCTCTGTTACAGCGGGGGCATCGGACATTGACTTTAAATGTTATTTTTGTGTTGAATTTCATCTACGATCGTACCTCCATCGTCATAATCGCTCAACTGTTTCCTGATTGCCACGTCCTGAACCAGTGTTCGATCCTGGCCTTGTATGCCATCGCAGTAAGTATGACAACCAGGGCAATCGCGACAAGGATAAAAAACCTGCCGTATTGTTCCCGTGCAATGTAATCTCCGCCCAACGTCAACAGTATAGTTCCAAAAAGCCTTCCGGTTCCCGTTATTACCAGGAATTCCATGGTCGAAAGATGGCCCAGCCCCAAAATATAACATAGATAATCCTTTGGTACTCCCGGGATAAGAAAAAGAAGAAATACGCAAAAGGTCCCTTTGCTATGGAGCAAGTAATCAAAGCGGCATATAAAAGATTTATCGACAAACCTTTCGACAAACGGCCTCCCTAAAGCTCTCGAAAGCGTAAACGCAATATATGAGCCCATAGTCAGACCGATTGTAGAGAGAATGGTACCTAGCACCGGGCCATACAAAAAGCCGCCAATAAATCCCGTGACTTCACCGGGAATAGGTGCCGCGACAACTTGTATAATCTGAAGAAGAATGAAGCCGAGAAATCCCACAGAGCCAAGTGAATCGATAAAGGCAAGTATCTTTTGCTTACTGAGAAAGAAATGGATCAGCCCCGTTTGATAAAAAATAAACGTTGTAACGCCAACGATAAGCAGAAGCAACAGCAGCTTTACAGGAACGCAGATTTTACCGCATTTTTCCTCACCAACCGTTGCAGAATCATCTTTATTCACTCTGTTTAATATCGCTTATATAATATGTTTATGTAATACTAATTTTCATATAAATGATGTATTCCTTCTTTTCGCAAGTAATTTAAATCCTTCGAACCAGAGGATACTGGTAATCCCAAGTGTTAAGCAGATAAGCAGATCCGTACCATGTAATATACCAAAACGAAATAGATTTCTCAACGTCGGAGTATAAAGAACAAGGCCCAAAAACAACGCCGCGCCACCGATTACCCACCAAAGGGCCGTATTTTTTACACCCAATGAATCCAATATAGTCCTGGACCATGAACGATTTGTCAATATCAGGCATATATTTGCTACGATCAGGGTAGTAAAGGCAAGAGTCCTTGCTTCTACTTCCCCAAGATCGTGATATTTTGCTACACCATACATAGCCATAACGATAAATAATACGATGAAACCCTGAAGAAGACTAACGATTAAGGTCCGTTTTTTAAATATAGGCTCTCCCAGCTTTCTTGGCGGTCTGTTCATCACGTCAGTCTCCTCCGGTTCGGCCTCGAAAACTATAGAGCACGCCGGATCGATAATTAACTCGAGAAAGACGATGTGAACGGGCAAAAGAATCAGATCCCATTTAAATATTATAGGGAACAGTGATAAACCGGCAATGGGCACATGAACCGCTATTGTATAAGCCATGGCTTTTTTAAGATTGTCGTATATTCTTCGACCCATCCTTACCGCCTGCACGATAGAAGAAAAATCGTCGTCGAGCAACACTATATCCGAAGCTTCACGAGCCACGTCCGTACCACGCCCTCCCATGGCGATACCAATGTGGGCGGACTTCAGGGCTGCGGCATCGTTAACGCCGTCACCCGTCATGGCCACAATTTCACCATTAGACTTAAGAGCGTTTATTATGTGCAGCTTTTGCTCCGGTACGACACGGGCAAAAATATTGACAGTCCCGATTCTGCGCCTTAGTTCCACATCATTCATTTTATCGAGAGCCTGCCCTGTAATTATTCGCTCCGATGGTGCCGGGCTTAGATCCGATGATACCGAGTCCAACGGCGCCAGGCCTATTTGTTCCGCTATTTTTTGCGCGGTAACGGGATAGTCACCGGTAATCATCAGGACTCTGATACCGGCGCCGTGACATTCTTTTATCGCCTCTGCTACACCTTTACGTACCGGATCCGCAAATCCGATAAGACCCAGAAATTCGAAGTTAAAGTCATGTTGTTCGAAGGGAAGATTACCTTCCTTAAACGTAGCTTTAGCTACCCCGATAACCCTCAAGCCATCTTTTGCCATTAGATTAATATCTCCGGAGAGTTTCGATAGTCGCACCTTATCTAAATGGCAAATGTCCTTGATGGATTCGGGTGCGCCCTTGCACGCAATGACGTAGTCAGTGTTATCTGGCGATTTCCAGACACGGGACATGGCCAGAAGATTCTCCGACAAGGGATACTCCTGAACCATTATCCAATTGGTATGAATATGTTCGGTATTGAAAAGCGCGTTAATCCCAAGCTCCCTTAAAGCTTTTTCCATCGGATCGAATGGATCGGCCTGGCTTGCGAGTATGCCGAATTCGATAATCCCGTGTAAGCTTTCGTTCAGAGGTTCTCTCATATCCGTAGTTCTGCCCATATCCGGAATGTCGTGTAGCCTGTCTTGCGCAAAGATTTTACGAACTGTCATACGGTTTAAAGTAAGCGTGCCTGTTTTGTCGACACATAAAACGGTAGACGCTCCAAGGGTTTCTACCGAGGGTATGCGCCTTGTAAGAACATGTTTTCGTGAAATCCGCCACGCGCCGATAGCAAGAAAAACCGTTAAAATAACGGGAATCTCCTCCGGCAGCACAGCCATCGCAAGCGTAATGCCCGCAAGAACACCGTTGAGCCAGTCGTTTCGGGTAATCCCATATATAACGACTACTAAGGCGCAAAGCGACAACCCTATGCCGGCAAGATTGCGCACAAGTATTCCCGTCGCTTTTTGTAGTGGTGTTTCCTCCGGTTCTATCGTTTGCAACGCCTTTCCTATCTTCCCTATCTCTGTTTCCGCGCCCGTTGCCTTTACCACTGCTACGCCAAAACCTTTTATTACCAATGTACCGGAATAAACAAAAGGCAGTCCATCGCCACCGGGTCTTGCCATTTCCAGGTTACCATCGCAATAAGTCTTTGTAACCGGAACAGACTCTCCGGTTAATAAAGCTTCGTCGACCGACAGATTCGTACAAAATATTATCGATGCGTCCGCCGCCACCCGATCACCCTC
>JADFXJ010000157.1 GCA_015233615.1 Nitrospirota bacterium | reverse complement strand
GTTTAGCGCACATAATAAGGAAGGCGAAGGGATTAATCGATAATGATGACAAGTTTGTACAGGCGATAGGGTATCTTCTGAAGAGAGAGCTGAAGTTGATGATATCGTTATGGAGGAAGGGCAGGAGTAAAACACCCGAAATGGATGAATGTAAAGCCCGGCTAAAGATCTTCTGTAATTATCATAAAGACGACGATAACAAACAGGTGAGGAATCTGTGTAAATTGATACTCAATGGATGGGAAGCCGTGGTATACTTTACGGAAGTAGAGGGAATAGAGCCGACCAACAATATTGCCGAGAGGTTTTTACGCCTGTTGGTAATTTCAAGAAAAATTAATTTTGGTAGTCAATCGGATGAGGGGATGAAGACTACGTCATATCTTCGTACGGTTGCCGGGACATGTAAAATTAGAAAAATCAGCACGTGGAGTTACCTCGCTACCGTTGTCGAAGCACATCGTAAAGGTATTAAAGTACCCATGATTCCACAAGCCTTATAAGGGCGGGTGAACGGTTACGATATATTTTAACATCCAGTAGATACGGGTACCAACGAGGTTTTTTATTTTTTAAATGGTGGATCAAGGATTAGTAACTATCTATGGTAAAAGTGTAATGACTTCCTATATAATAATATTAACAATGAGACAAATAATAATATATCCTGGTGAAGATGGCTATTGGGTTGCCGAGTGCCCTAGCTTGCCAGGTTGTGTTAGCCAGGGCATAACGAGAGATGATGCTGTTGCCAATATTAAAGAAGCTATATCTCTATATATAGACACTCTTGAGGAGAAAGGAAACCCTGTACCGGAAGATACTTTAGAAGTTCTCAATGTATGAAGCTTCCGGTTGTCTCAGGACGTCAATGCGTAAAAGCTCTTGAACGTTCAGGATTTCAGTTTATACGTCAAAGAAGCAGCCATATTATACTTTGTAGAGATAATCCCTATACACAAGTTGTTGTACCGGATCACCGTGAATTAGATAGAGGTACTTTACGTGCGATTATACGAAGCGCAGGTATAGCCTTAAAGGATTTTATAGATTTACTTTAAACTAACTTGGAAAGCTTTTATTTTTACCCCATCTATAAGTTGACAGATTGGAAATGTGTGGGGTTCAACGTCGCTTCTTTAGATAATCCGTTCACGATACTCCGGCGGAGGTCAACACGGACGGGCAACGCTGTGGGCGCTTCGGACGGCTTCCTTGCTTTGGCACTCGGAAGGGACATCTTGTAAATACAATAAGAGTATGGTCTGTGGTCACCCGCTTCCTGTTATCCTTTTCCCCTGCCTGCCGTGCCGAGTTGAAATGTAACGGCCATGGCGGCCAGTACGAAAAATGGCAGCGTAAATGACCACGACAAGCCTAAGTACGTTGCCGCGGCACCTGAAACGAGAGGCCCAGTAGAGTGCCCTATGTCCATTATGGAGCCGAGAAGCCCCATGGCGGAACCGCGAGAGCCCTCTTTGCTCAGGTCTGCGATGTAAGCACCCGTCGCCGAGGTTACTATAGATATGCTCAGGCCAAAGACGACGCTGATGACAAGAAGCGGAAGCACGCTTTTAAACAGGGGTATGGCCGCAATGGAAACAGCGCCAACGAAAGGCCCTCCGAATATCTGGGAGGTTCTGCCGTGTCTGTCCGAGAACTTGCCCATCAAAGGTTTCGTCAGGGCCAGCGTAATTATCTGAATTGACAACAGGGCGCCGGTTTCGTAAAAGCTAAGTCCAACGTGTTTGGAATAAATCGGTAAAAAGGTCTCGAATGAGCCATAGGCGAACAGGATGGAGGCCTCTACCATACAGGTCAGCACTATAGCCCTCGTAGAGAGGATTTTCCTGAATTCACGCAGCGTCTCTTTCCATGGCTGTGATTGGCCGGGTTTCGATACGGGTATCTTCACAATTAAAAATAGAGCGGCCAATCCAATGAATCCGCAAAAAAAGTACACCGCCCTGTATCCCAAAAGGGGTTTTTCCGCCAGCATCCCCAGAATGCTCCCTCCCGTAACGGGAGCGATAAACCGGCCTATAAGCGTAGAGGTGGAAAACCACCCCAGGCGCTCGCCCCTCTCTTTCTGAAAGAGATCCGAAACGAGAGCCATAGCCACGGGTACGAAAACCGCAGTGGAAAAGCCGTGGTAAAAACGTATCAGAGCCAGTTGCCACAGTTTCGTGCAAAAGGGGTACATAAATGGAGCCGTCGCCAGGATAAATGCCGAAAAAAGGAGCATCAGCCTTCTTCCGAATCTGTCTGAGAGCACTCCCGCCGGCACGCTTAACACTATACCGGCAAAAGGCGACACGGCGGCAACCATTCCTATCCCGGAAGGATTACTGCCAAGAAACGATGCAAATAGCGGCAGCACCGGGCTTTTCGACATGGTCGTGCTCAATATTGCCGTAAACCCTGCCGCACAGAGCATCATAAACGGGGTTACTCCCCTCTTATGTGTTACAATGTCAGTGAATTCCTACCTGCGAACGGCTCTGTACAACGACGAATCTGTCTTTTGATATGGCCCCCTCGATATCCTGGGGACTTCCTGAAATCCGTTCAATCTCTACACCTAGTTCAGTTAATTTTCTCGCCATGTAATCCCTGAAACCGCCATCCCACGCAAGGGGCTCGGTGGAATACTCCGGCATAATCTGCCTGGGAGGTACAAGTGTAATGCTGTCGTAAAGGCCCGCTCCCGCGTACCCGTGCATGTCCTCGGCACTCGTATCGGAACGGAAAATAACGCCGCCCCCGTAAAGTGCCACATTTTTGCTCGGATAGTGAATCGGCTTTACTTGAAGCGTATCTTTCCGTGAAGCAAAGCTAAAGGCTCTGCCCGGGTAATTGCCTACCAGGGTTTCCCCAAGACCCAAAACGACCTCTCCGTAGAGTTCACCCGCGTCCGAGGTTACAGGGTTTACCGTGTGCAAAACGAAAGCGTAGCCGGCCTCTACCACCTCCTGAATGAGAACCGCCATGGAAATATCCCTTATACCCATCTTCCTGCGGCTTAAGAAGGCCGGTTCGTTCCACGCCGATGCCCACACATGCTTAATCCGCTCCCAGGCAATCCCTGCGTCGGCCGGAACGGGTATGCCCTCAACCCCGAGGGCTCTCGTAAGCTGGTCCATGAGTTCACCGGGCACACGAAGCGCCATTATGCATTCCTTAAGAGCGTTAAGAGCCTTCGGAAGTTCTTCAGGAAGCGCCTCAGTAGTCTTTGTCTTTGAGGCAAACTCACCGGTTAACCTGGAATAAGTCTCAGACAGGCCTGCGTTGGTGGGGTCCATAAAAACACGCTCCATTACGCCAAAGGGGATAGACACTGAGCGTGGTAAAGATATCCAATCGGGAAGCTTTCCCCGTAAGGCTGCCAGGTTATTGGACTTGAGGCCTGAGGTTGCGGTGGAAAATTCTTCCGTGGTAAGGGCGTATGCGCCGAACCGGTTTGAACCGGTTTTACCGGTATGCCTTTCAATGGGTATTACGGAGGGTACATCGGCTTGTCCTGTTTCCGCAAATACCACGTCCCCGGAGGGGTCCACCTTCAGGCTCAACCACTTGCCTTGCATATTCCTGAGCCTCTCTAAGAGGGCTTCATCGTAGCAAGATGCAAAGAGTACATGGGAATTTCTGGCTCTTACGCCGACGTGGGAGACTATGTCCACCGTATCCCCGGTTATGACGCATACGGCGCCCGGGGGTATTTCCTCGCTGCCGTTTACCTTGTCGGCCACAATCACTGTGGGTTGGCAGTACACATCATGCTGGACACTATGGAGGTTCCCGGTGTGAACGACAATACCGGTTGCCTCCCTGGTGCTTACCACCTGCCACCTGGTAAGCAAATTCGCATTCCTTAAAGCAGTCTCCAGGCGTTTCAGGAGCAGCGACAGTCCAAATACCGGTCTCGTTCGTATGACCTCTTCGGTGAAAAGCTCCATTACCCACTTGTCGGCATGGAAGGCCTGTCCAAGGTACAGGGAATAATCGTGAAACAACGAATAGTAATGGTCGATGAAGGGACCTATGGCACAATTGAGGTTGTCGATGATGGATACGAGATGAAGGTGCCAGTCCGGGCTGTCCAAGCCCACCCTCTGTCCACCAGAGCCGTCAGCCGTATTCGCGGGAGTGGAAAAGTACTCATTAAACACGCGGTCAAGGTGCCTGAGGGTTGCCCGGAGGTCTTCTTTACCGCTATCTGCGGCTAAACTCTGAAGCAGGCTACGAAGTAGCCCGGTAAGTTCCCGTATGTTTTGGTTGCCGGTCTGGCGCTCTACTATTATGCGTAAGAAATCTTCCAGGGCATGGTCTAAAAAAAGGATTTCCCTCACTCGCCGGAGATCCCTTTCGTCATTTAGGATGTCTTTAATATTCTTTCTGACCCATACTGTAGTCCGGGCGAGATCCAACTGTGAAGTGCCCGGGTCTTCCTTATGGTCGAGAATGAAACTCAGGGCTTTTTGCACGTCTTTGCCAAAGAAGTTGTAAGTAGCGCTTATGGTTCTGAGTAGATCCGTGCCCGTGTGGACGGACTTCAGTATTTTAAGATAATTTTCAAAGTCGCGAATCAGAGCGTCCTTCAGGTGGGATATAAAGTCCGGGGCCGATCTGATAGGCCGCTCGAAGAGTTCGAGGCGTTCTTTGGTAACCCCCTTTGAGTATAGGGTATCGTAAAAGGCGCTCCGGCTTCCATCTGAACGAAGGAATGCCAGATATGCCTCGCAAATGGCCACGTCGTCGGCAGTTGTGTTATTGTGCAGTTTTTGATGCCACTCTTCCAGGAAATGGCCCGAGACTTCCTTCAAATGGTGGCGGTGCATTATCTGGAGGATTTCGTCTCTTATGCGCTGTCCGTCGCCGCCTGCACCGAGAGTGGACAAGCACAGTGGGATGAGTTCACGCCCGTCGGGTTCGTTTACGTAGACCTCCGTAAGCTTCATGGTAAGCCGGTCCATGGCGTGGCTCAGTTCACGGGGCTGGGTATTGTAATTCCTCTGCCAGTCAAGCTGTCTGAGGAAAGAGTACCGCAGCCACACGTAAATAAGGGACAAGGAGCTTCCGTGAACCCTGTCCAGAAGTTCGTAGCACAGGTTGTACCTGTGCATGAGGGTCCATGAATGGTTGCCCATTTCCCCGTCAACTATGCGGGAGAGCACCTCCTCCATTAGTGGTTCCGTTACCGGAACGCTCAGTACCCGGCCCTGCCTGACGGGGACAGATAAATACTTTCCCTTTGAGTTAAACCATTTGCCGGTAGCGGTATCTTTTATTACGAAAAGGACGTATTCAGGGACGAATTCCGCGTCTATCGGTATAGACAAGCGATGCAGGCCATCTATGAAGGCAAAGGGCGTTTGTATCGCCCGGTTTTCATAATTGACACTTCCCTGGGGAACAATCCCGGCGGGTGGCATTGTCCACTCATCGGAGCTACGGCCGGATACGCCCCAATGAAGCAGCGGTTCACCGCCGATGTCTGTGGTTAAGTTTACTCCGTAGCGGTTAGTTTCCTTCGTAACGGCTACCGATAGTTCCTTACCTCCATCGAGTTTGAAAAGCGTGGTAAATACAATATCTTTATCAGCGTTCATGCATGGCATCCTTAAATATGGTAAAATAATGTTTATAATTTAATTATAACTCAAATGGTGAAGTTCTCGAAATACCCATAGTCGTCGAAGATATAGCCTGCACATATGGCATATGGCGTTACGGCAGTATCCATGCATACGATGGACACCCTGGGTAGACTTTGGGTATTACCTGGGAGCCAACATGCTTGCCGCACATGCCGGCCAGTAATATTAAGAATTAGAATTTGTGCCGGTTCGGGATTACAGACTAAACAACCGTGTCGAGTATCTATATTCTCACGTGCCGGTAAGCTGAGAAAAGAAGATGTAGTTGTTTTTCCCTTGTTCTTTTACCCGGTAAAGTGCCGTGTCGGCGTTCTTTATAAGAGTTTCGGCATTCTCACCGTCGCTGGGGTACAGGCTTATGCCTATGCTGACGCCTATGGAACACTCCTTATCTTCAATACAGAAAGGACTGTTGATAACCTTGAGTATCTTTCCGACCACAAGTTCCGCAGTCCTGTAATCTTCTATCCTGGACAATAAAACCGTAAATTCGTCGCCACCCATCCGGCTGACCGTATCGGCTTCCCTGACGCTGTTTTTTAGCCTTTCGGCAACCTTTTTCAGCAACCGGTCGCCTGCATCGTGGCCCATAGTATCGTTTATGGGCTTGAACCCGTCCAGGTCCAAAAACAGTACCGCAAGCTTATGGCCGTAGCGTTTAGACTGGTTCAAGGCCTGGTTTAAACGGTCAAAAAACATTATCCGGTTGTGGAGGCCGGTAAGTGTATCGTAAGTGGCCAGGTACTTGAGAGACTCCTCTACTTGCTTGCGTTTTATAATACCGGCAAGGGCATTGGCCACCGAATGCAGGAAATCCTCTTCACGTGTGCTTCGCTTGTAGCCTTCTTTAACGTACATGTTGAGCACGCCGAGAATATCGCTGCCGGAGAGGATGGGTACGCAGTAATGGCCATGCGGAAGCATACCCTCGAAGGTAACATCGTGGCGTTCGTCTATACGGGCGGCAAAGACCATCTCTTTTTTTGATGCCGCAAGACCGCAGAGACACTTCCCAAAAGGTATGTTTATGCAATCGGTAAGCAGTTCGTTTGACAACCCCTTCTGGGCCTTCATGACCAGAACTTCCGGGGCGTCCTCTACAAGAAACAATGCTCCCTTGGACTGAAGAGCGAGCCATGGGATATCTAGAATTAAGTTCAGAATACGTTCGAGTTGCTCTTTTAATGATATCGGGCGTAAGGAAATCTTAAGAATTTCATTTAATACATCCTGGATTTGATGGCTTTTTTTTATTTTCTCTTCGGTTTGCTTGCGAACGATAATCATAGCTAAAGTATTTGCTATCGCGGTCAGATATCTTTCTTCCTCCCCCGATCTCCCGTGGGAATCCTGCACGTAGAGTACCAGCACTCCAAGCAGCTTTCCCTCATACAAGATGGGAACACAGTAGTGGCCATGTGGGAGCATGCTATCGTATACGTTATCGTGACGAGCGTCGACATGGCCGGCAAACATGACTTTTTTCTCTAAAGCGGCACGTCCGCACAGGCACCGTCCAAAAGGCACTTTTGAGCATATATCCAGCAACGCAGGATGCAAATTCCTTTGCGTTTTAAGAACCAGTACCCCCGGGTCGTCTTCTACAAGAAAAATACCCCCTTTTGCGCTTATGGGCAGCCAGGGTATGGAGAGTATCT
>JADFXJ010000030.1 GCA_015233615.1 Nitrospirota bacterium | reverse complement strand
AGCTTTTTACAAACGTTTTGAAGCACGCTTTCCCCCGCGGCAGTGTCTGCCTTAACAACGGTAAATGTGAGATAGGCATTGTAATCCGCTCCCTAAGCGCCTCGATAAGCGCCTCAATAAGCGCCTCCATGGACGGCAATATCGCGCCTGAGGTTTTCGGGAAAAAGTTATCGGTGGCCAATAAGCCAGGGAGGCCGGTACCCTCCGGTGCAATGGTGGAATTGATTGTCAGGGATAATGGCGTAGGTTTTCCGGAAGAACTGGATTTCAGGAAAACCAGGACACTGGGCATGCATATAGTCTTAACGCTGGTGAAACAGCTCGAAGGGACTATCGAACTGAAAAGATTGCCGCAACCCCCGGCTGAAAGCGTCTCCATAACCAACTTCCCTTACGGAAAAGGAACGGAGTTTATCATTACGTTCAGGAAGCAGTTGATCGGCTGACAGGGTTATTTATCAGGCGGACATGACAGCGATACTTTAAAGCATTTTCAATGACTCTACCGAAATATTTGTTTGCGTATTAAAATACTCCTTAGTAAGTCCCAAATTCCGACATAGAAACAGGAGACATAACATTTTACTGTCATTGCGAGCACGTCTGAAAGAGCCGTCAGCCGTATTGGCGGGGCGCGGCAATCTCATAGAAAAGACGAGATTGCTTCGCTTCGCTCGCAATGACAGACTTCTATGTCGGAATTTGGGATAAACTTGAATCTCGACAAAAAGACTGCTAAATGGTAAAATAAGTAATGTCGTGGAGCTAGGAAAATACTACAATATCAATCTTATCAACCTTTAAAAGGAGGTCTTAAGATGAAAAAGGTAATTGCTTTAGCATTAACTTTACTGATACTAGCTGTATTCAGCGGTTTTGCTTTTGCGGACGGAGGCCGTGGTATGGAAGTCCGGGGCGAAGTCCGCGGCATGAATGGCCCCGGCATGTATGGGCATAGGCACTACAAACACATGCATTACAGACACGGGCACTACAGGCACTGGCATAAAAGGTATCATCGGCATGTAACAGGCGTTAAAGTGCGTATCAATTTGCATTAGACGCATAAACTGCGGCATGAAAGACCCCGGCATGAAAGGAAAATAATCAGGACGGAACTGGCCCTTAAATCCTCCATCGCCAGCCCGGCCTAGCTTGAATGCGTCAAATCACTGTTGACATTTCCACCGTAGTCCGTGTCAACAGTGAAATGTCGCATTCCGGCCTGCGAATTCGGGTGACGGTAAGAGGCTGGAATATCAGCAAGGGTGAGAATGACGACAAGGAAAGGACAAGAACAGTTTCCGGCCTGCGAATCCCGCTGACGGCTCGGTTCATAATAAATACGACATATTACCCTTGACACGACACCAGATTCCGTGACGCTCTTATTAAGTTCAGATATGTTATTATAAAAGTATGGTGTTGGACTGTGATTTATATCAAATTACATTCATTCGATTAACTTCGAAGCCAATCGTCGAAAGCTCCTCGGCGTACGTAACAGTAATTAATTTAAGAGATGGTTGGGAGACTCAGGGAGATGATAACGACGATCAAGACCTCAGCCGAGGGCATTGCAACAGCAAGCGAGGAGCTAAGTACAAGCTCAAAACGGATGTCTTTGGGGATTAACGAGCAGGCAAATATGGCATCTCAGATTGCAACGGCATCAACTCAGATGTCGCAGACGGCATCCGATATTGCCCAGAACACATCCTTTATATCAACGTCGGTTGCAACCACGGCAAAGGTTGCGGTTGATGGCGCCTCCACAGTGAACCAATCTGTTGACATGGTTAGGGCAATCGCCGGCACCGTGGAAGAGTCTTCTTTGCTTGTAACATCCCTTGGCAATCGTTCGATGAAGATAGGCGACATCATAAACGTTATTAAGGATATAGCCGATCAGACAAATCTGCTTGCCCTAAACGCTGCCATAGAGGCGGCAAGGGCCGGGGAACAGGGTAGAGGGTTTGCGGTTGTAGCCGATGAGGTAAGAAAACTTGCCGAACGTACGTCTAAAGCCACCTCGGAGATAAGCGAAATGATCGGAAGCATACAGCACGAGGTCAAGGCAACTGTGAATTCCATGAGCGAGATCACGCAAAAAGTAGATACGGGAGTCGCACATGTTACTAAGGCGGGGGACTCTTTGAGAGACATCGTGCAGAACGTGGAGAATCTACAAGGTCTTGTTCAAAATATAGCCACAGCTACCGAAGAAATGTCCTCTGTCTCAAACACCATCCAAAAGGACATCGATACCGTGGCAAATATCTCAAATGAGGCCTCGGCAGGTTCCAATCAGATTGCCCGGTCCGCCTCAGACCTGGCACAGCTTTCGGTTGACTTACAGCGGATTATAAATCAGTTCAAGGTTTAAATATAAACACCAATTCCTGTTTTCGCCGTAATGGATAAAATTGCATATTTTTTTAGAGGGTTCACTAAAGAATGGTTTTTTTCGGCAAGCTGAAAGAACCGCGTTGAGCCTCTGTCTGCTGTCTTGCAGAACTTCCCGCGTTTCCTTAATTTCAGTTACATCCTGAACTGTGCCATAAAGGACTTTTACCGTGCCGTTGGCGCTGCACTTTACCTGGCATATGGCGTATCCGGGTAGTGGATCGCGGCGTAGACAGGAGGAATCCGATAGTTCCCATGATGGACAGCGGGGATTGGTTTTTAAAATGATGGTTGGCAACCACCATCTGGTGTATGGACAATCCGTTTTGCGACATGCGTTTGATTCGTCACATTCCAAACCTCGGTAGAACCGCATAAAATAAGGTACGCCTGGAGGGATTCGAACCCACGGCCTACTGCTTAGAAGGCAGTTGCTCTATCCGACTGAGCTACAGGCGCAATAAATTTATAATCAATAACCGTACAAAATGAGCACTATATATGCTTGTATATGCTACAAGCACGCACTATTGCCAAACGCTGTGGCGACAAAATGGTGTGGCGACAAAATGGTCGGGGCGAGAGGATTTGAACCTCCGGCCCCCTGCTCCCAAGGCAGGTGCGCTATCCAGGCTGCGCTACGCCCCGAACTATTTTTCATACTTTCCATCGCAGGACACTGTTTAAATTAATCGATTTTATGATAGAATGTCAACGTCTTTAAATTATAATTTTATTAACCGGAAATCGGGAAACTGTCCCGGATAGCGATTTAACTACAATGCACGTACTTTTAAATAAAAGAACGATTCTCTTCATAAACTTTTTATTAGGCTTATCGCTTGGGCTGATGGCGCTCTTCATGGCCAGAGATATCATATCCACGCTGTCTAAGGATAATAAAGTGAGTGCAGCAGACCCGGAGGAACCCGTAATCACGCAAAAGCGTAAGCTCACCGACTACGCCGCAATAGTTACCGGCAATCCATTTGGGTTAAAGGGCCAGGTTTTTACCCCGCTGGTGGATCTCGAAAAGGCGAATGTTTCCGTAGAAAAAATCAAGCTTCTCGGCACCATAGCCGGCAACAGGGGCACCGGTTACGCAGTGCTGGAAAGCGAAGAGGGCAGGCAGGAAATCTTTAAGGTGGGTGACGACGTGTTCCACTGCGGCAAATTAAAGACGATTACACCCAAATATGTAGTTATATCCGGGGGCATCAGAATCGATCTCGCCGATATAGATGCTAATGCCGAAAACCCCGCACGTCAATCCCAGGGTGCATCCGAAGGCTCTTTCATAAGGCCCACCTCTGCTAATAACTACATGATAGACTCGAGGAAGTTACATGAGGCTATCGACAACCCCAAGCAATTAATGACGGACGCAAGACTTCAACCCAGGTATGCCAATGGCAGGCAGGAGGGGTTTTTAATGCAGGAAGTGAGGACGGGCGGTTTATACGATCAACTCGGACTTAGAAACGGAGACGTTCTCCTGAGCGTAAACAAGTATAATATCACGGACCCCGAAACCGGATTACAGGCATTTACCGCCCTGCGCGGGGCCACGGATATCCAGTTGGATATAATCAGGACGGGCACCAGGGTTACTCTTAATTATCAGATTAGATGAGGTGTATCATGAATTGCAGAGGTGTACTATGAATTGTATTATAAGGAACGTCACGTGGGTGGCCGTTTTGTGCCTGGTGCTGCTATGCTCGAATGGTATAGCCTATTGTGAAAAGCCCTCCGCCGTGAGCGGAGTTAAGGAAGAGAAGGTCGTCTTTAATTTCGTCGCCGTAGAGCTGCCCGCCATAGCTAAGTTCGTAAGTGAACTGACCGGAAAAAACGTCATATTCGACGAACAATTGAAAGGGAAGATAACGATTGTCGCACCGTCTCCCATAAGCAAAGCCGATGCCTTCAGACTTTTTACGTCGGTGCTCGAACTCAAGGGATACACGGTAATGTCCGTCAACGACAGTACGTACAAGATAATACCTAGCTCGGAGGCAAAGCAAAAGAACGTCGAGCTCTCCACAGGTGCCATTAAAGGTGTCAGCGACACTTTCGTGGCGAGGCTAATCCATTTAGAGTACCTCTCGGCCGATGACGCAGTTAAGTTCCTTCGTCCTATCGTATCGAAGGACGGCTACATTGGCGAGTTCAACCCGCGTAACGTAATACTGGTTGTAGACACAGGCTCTAATATCGAAAAAATACTGTCAATTGTCAAGAGAATCGATTTGCCATCTTCGGTGGATCAGCCCGACATGGTGGTGCTGAAACACGCAAACGCCGAAACACTTGCTAAGATACTAAACGAAGGTATGAAAAAAGGTCAGAAGCAGCCTAACGCCCAACCTGCCACGTCGAACGAAGTCCAGGTGGTTGCCGACAAGAGGTTGAACGCCATAATTATTTTCGGTGCACATAGCGACAGGGAAGTCGTCAAAAAACTGATAGACACGCTCGACGTGCGCTCTCCGGAGGCGCAGGGCAGCATAAACGTCTATTTTTTAGAAAACGCCTCTGCCGTGGAACTGGCAAGGGTACTTGATTTACTTCTCAAGAAGGCCCAGCCCGCAGCCACCGCTGCCAATGCCGCCGGCGAGCGCGCCCAGGCCATGCCCTTCAGCGCCACCGGAGACATTCTCATCACTCCCGACGAGGCCACGAACTCGCTGGTAATCGTGGCACCGCCATCCGATTACAGGAACATCGTCGAAGTTATAAAGAAGCTCGACAGAAAGAGGAAACAGGTCTACGTCGAGGCTATGATAGTAGAGGTCTCCATCAACGGCGCTCTCAACTTAGGTGCCAACTGGAGAGCCATTGCGCAGAGAAACGGAGAACCGGTCTTTATAGGAGGCGTCGGTACCATAGATTCGACCGCGGTGCAGAATATACTCAGCGGCGTGAGCGGTTTAGGCGTGGGAGGCATGGGCAACTTTTTAAACGTACCCGTTACCACGGTTAACTCCGACGGTACTACTACAACGTCAAGCCTGTCGGTACCGGGATATGCCGCGCTTTTTAACATGGACGTATTTAAAGAAGTGGTGAACGTTCTTTCGGCGCCGCAGATACTCACGTCCGATAACAAGGAAGCCGAAATCATAGTCGGCGAAAACGTCCCGTTCATATCCAAGCGTGAGACGGGTTCCACCGTTTCCACCGTGACCGGGTCAGCTTCTCTTTTGAGCTCTATCGACAGGAAAGACGTCGGTATAACACTCAAGATAACTCCGCACATCACCGAGGGCGATTACCTGAAGTTAGAAACATTTTTGGAGATCTCGTCACTGGAAAATACGTCGAATACCCAGATATTAATCACCATGGGCCCCACCACCACCAAGAGGTCCACAAAGACCACTATCTACGCAAAAGCCGGGGAGACCGTCGTCATTGGCGGATTGATTCAGGATAAGTCAGACGAAAGCGAGACCAAGGTTCCCATACTCGGCGACATTCCCCTACTCGGTTATTTCTTCAAGCAGAGTTCGACGAATAAATCGAAGATCAACCTGATGGTTTTTTTAACCCCCCATATAATTAACGACGACTACGATCTCAAGGGTATCACCAAAGACAAGAGGAGCCATACCAGGGACATTCTCCTGTCCCACGGCCGGGATGCCGGCGTAAACGATAGCAACGTAATCGTAAGGTTTAAAGATGGCGTAGAGGACGCGCGGGCTAAAACTCTAATCGAACAAAACGGCTGCACCGTCATCAGGGAATACGAAGAAAGCGGTATGTACCTGATCAAGCCTAAAGAGGGCCTGAAGACCCCCGATGTGATACACAAGTTCGAGTCGGTACCGGAGGTGAGGTATGCCGAGTCGGAAAGTGTCATAAGAGAATTTAAATAGGAGCCGGGATTTGGGTTAAGACAAGAAGACAGGGACGGACAAAAGATTACCACGAAAAGCACAAACAAGGGCACGAAAAACACGAAAAAGGACTATGCACTTGGTATAAAATAGTAGATGAGGTTAAAATAGCAAAATGGCTCACCCGACTTCATTAATAAAAGTGGACGCGTTGGATCTGTCCCTGTTAAAGGAAGTGTCTCTTACGTACGCGAAAGGTAATATGGTATTACCTTTCAGGCGCTTGGGCGGTGTCCTTCAGGGATACGTAAGCGGTACGCAGGGGGTTTTCGCCTTGCACGAGCTTTCCAAAGCGATGGGGCTCATGCCGGAGCCTTTGCGGGTCGAGCCTGAGGCCCTCCTGGATATGATAAACGAGGTCTACGGTATGATGGGCTCCGCCGAAGAGGTTATGAGCGACATCTCCGGAGGCGACTTCGACTCCGTGGCCACCGAATTCGAATCCCCGAAGGACATACTGGAGCTTACCGAGGATGCACCGATAATCAGGCTCCTCAACGCACTGTTGCAGCAGGCCGCCAAGGAAGGCGCCTCCGACGTTCACGTCGAGCCCTACGAAAAGGAACTCGTCGTCAGGCTCCGGGTGGACGGGATGCTGCGAAAAGTGCTCTCTCCGCCTAAAATTATCCAGGAAGCGCTGATAAGCAGGATAAAGATAATGGCCAACCTCGACATAGCCGAAAAGCGCCTGCCCCAGGATGGCAGGATACGCCTTCTCGTAGGCGGCAAGGACATCGACGTCAGGGTGTCGATAATACCTTCAATTTTTGGCGAGCGCGCCGTGCTGAGGCTTCTGGACAGGCGCCAGGGGCTTATCGGCCTCGACCGCCTTGGCATGTCCGGCACTTGCGAGGCGGCTCTTTCGTCGCTTCTGAAGTCCCCGCACGGGATAATACTCGTTACCGGCCCCACGGGCAGCGGCAAGACGACCACTCTTTACGCGGCTCTCAACGGTATTTACTCGGAGGAAAAAAACATCGTTACCATCGAGGACCCCGTGGAGTACCAGGTAAAGGGAATAGGGCAGATCAACGTAAACCCAAGGATAGGTCTCACCTTTGCTACGGGACTGCGCTCCATTTTAAGGCACGACCCGGACGTAATAATGGTCGGCGAGATACGCGACTTCGAGACCGCCGAGATAGCCGTCCAGGCTTCGCTTACCGGGCATCTCGTGTTGAGCACACTGCATACGAACGACTCGGCTTCGGCCATAGCCCGGCTTATCGACATGGGAGTGGAGCCTTTCCTGCTCGCCTCTTCCATGGCCGGGGTGCTGGCCCAGAGGCTCGTCAGAAATATATGTAACCACTGCAAGGAGCGCTACCGTCCCGGTGCCGTCGAGGCGGATTACTTCGAAGCGCCTCCGGAGTGGCTGTTCCGGGGCGTCGGGTGCGCCAACTGCAACCATACGGGATATACGGGCAGAAGCGGAATTTTTGAGCTTCTTGTTATAGACCCGGAGATAGCCGCGCTTATCAACAGAAATACCGACTCCGGCCAAATAAAGCAACTTGCCGCGACAAAAGGCATGACGAGCATCAGGGCCGCCGGCCTCCTCAAGGCCGCCGCCGGTATTACCACTCTTGGGGAAGTGCTCAGGGTGACGCAGAAAGACAATGCCTACGTTCCAGTATAGCGGATACACTCCGGACGGCTCCAGGGACTCTGGAACACTCGAGGCGGACAGCGTCAACGACTGCATCAGGATACTCAAACTCAAAAAGATATATCCAAAGGAAGTCCGCCGTGAGGGTGAGGCTTCAGACGACCCCATGAGCACCGGGATCGGTGCCGCTACCCGCAACGGTGCCGATACCGCTACGCGCAAGGGGAACGGGGCCTCCCTGCGAAGGGGGTTTAGCAACTCCGGGCAACAGGGGGTCAGCGTAATGACCCGGCAGCTTTCCATACTTATGTCTGCGGGAGTGCCGCTTGTGGATGCCGTCAAGACGCTTACCAGCCAGCAGAAGGGCCGTTTGCGCGGCGTGCTCGTGAGGCTCAGGGAGAGACTGGCCGCGGGAGCGAGCCTGTCCCGCGCGATGGAAGATTTCCCGGATATATTTCCGGAGTTCTACGTCAACATGGTTGGAGCCGGAGAGGCTGGCGGCAGTCTTGACGTGGTACTCGAAAACCTGGCCGATTTTTTGGAGACGCAGGAGGAACTGAAGTCCTCCGTACGGGCGGCTACCGTTTATCCCGCCATAATGCTATCGGTAGCGGCTCTGGTGCTCGTGTTTGTATTCGTGTTCGTAGTTCCGAAGATAACCAGGATATTCGAAGAATCTTCCAGGGCATTACCCTTTGTAACCGTCGTCCTGATATGGATAAGCAAACTCTTTCAGCATTACTGGTGGGCCCTTGGCATAGCCGCGATAGCCGCGTATTCGCTATTGAAAAACCTCATCATGCGGCACCCTGTTTACGTCGGCTTGCTTCTGAACCGGGTGCCTCTTTTAAACGCCCTCTACCTGTCGAGATTCTTGAGAATGGCCGGGTTTTTGTTAAGCAGCGGAGTGCCGGTATTAAAGACGATGCGTCTGGCCTCCAAGACGATAGGCAACAGGTACCTGGAAGAGCACATCGTCGCGGCCGAGGCTAACGTCGCCGAGGGCATGCCGCTTTCTACCGCACTAAGTGTGCTTCCGCCGGTGGTCATGCAAATAGTGGCCACGGGTGAGAAGACCGGGACGCTTCCCAAGATGCTCCTGAAGGCGGCCACCGCCTTCGAAAACGATTTCCAGAGGGGCGTCAAAAAAGGCCTTACCATGCTTGAGCCCATGATGGTGCTGATCATGGGATTAATCGTGGGCTTTATAGTGTTTTCGGTACTTTTACCCATATTCGAACTGAATCAAATCATAAAATAAGCAGAAGATTAAGAAGATAAGGAGGTGTATCGATGCGTTCGATAAGACAAGATGAAAGCGTTGCCCTAAAGCACGATGACGGTGGTTACCTGATGCACGATGAAGATGCTACCCCAGGACATGAGGATGGATTCACTCTCCTCGAAATAATAGTGGTGGTCTTCATATTGAGCCTGCTTGCGGCTATCGTTGCTCCGAGAATAATGGGCAGGACGGACGACGCCAGGATAGCCGAGGCCAAGGTGCAGATTCGTAACTTCGAAACGGCCCTGAAACTCTTCAAGCTGGACAACGGCTTTTACCCTACCACCGAACAGGGCCTCGAAGCCCTCGCGGAACTTCCGAAATCCGGTAAAGTTCCGTCCAAATACAGGGATGGCGGTTACCTGGAGCAGAAGAAAATACCACTCGACCCGTGGAACAAAGCTTATGTTTACATAAGCCCTGGCATTCATGGCGACTACGACATCATATCCTACGGCGCCGACGGTGAGCCGGGCGGCGAAGGTAAGAACAAAGACATCGAAAGCTGGGATATTGAAAGGTAGAGGGGCTGGAGGGTTTAGCGGAAGGCCGGGTAGGGGGCTTAGCGGAGGGCTGAATGGAGGGCTTAGTGGAGGGTTTACTTTTCTTGAGCTGGTGGTGACTATTTTCATCATCTCGGCTTTTCTCGCTATTGCGTATCCTTCTTTGCGCCTTCTCGACCGAAATGCCGGCCCCGAGGCTGATCGATTCGCCTCCCTGGTGAGATACCTGAACGATTCTGCGATAAACAGGAAGACCATTTACGAGATGTCAATCGATTTTAAGGCCGGGCAAATCGCATACGAAAGCCCGGAGGGCAAAAAGCAGGTTAAACTCGATACCCTCACGGAGGTTTACACGAGTTCGCTCGGTGGCGTGAAAGACGGCGAGTTGAAAATATTTTTCGACAAGACCGGACTTGCCGAGATAATGAAAGCCACGTTCGCAAAAGGAGACGAGGCCTTCGTGGTAACGTATAACCCGTATAGCCGTCAGGTAAAGGTTAAGCCGAAGGTTATTAAGGCTACGGACAAAAACGGCGGCAAGGGTTGAGGGATGTCTTGCTTTAGATGTTTTTCCGGTATCGACAAAACCGTAAGTCCGGTGATATACTATCATTTACCGTAAACAAAGAGCTGCGGGATTTTATCGAAGCGGTAAGCCGCTCCTATAATGTTTACGCCGTCGTTCTGTTCGGTTCCTATGCGCAAGGAAATGCCGGCGAGTATAGCGATATAGACGTTGCCGTATTTTCCGATGATTTCGGTGAAGACATTTTTGAGGATATGAAAAAGCTTTTTCAGTTGAGGCGTAGGATTGACCCGGATATTGAGCCGTTGCCTTTTAAGAAAAAGGATTTTTTTACGCATAACAAAACCGACTTTATAAGGGACATTGTTGCGACGGGTAAATTGATTTATAAGGAAGGCAAAATTCTGATCTGAAGTTAAGAGCCAGATCAAAGTCCAGTAGTTGTGAAAAACGTTAAAGTAATCGGAGATATCGTATATATCGTAAGCATCGTCTTTTAACAGTGAATGGCAAAATGGTAAAAGCCATATAGTGGTAAGTGCAATGTTTTCCAGACAATCCAATTTTTCGATAGGCTCATTTAAATATCAGATTTCGTCTCCGATAGTGCCATAGGATGTCTTTATGTACAATTGGTATATTATTGTGTATTTATACCTAATCGGGTTATTTTCCATGTAATCCATACAATCGAAGCCTACCAGGGAGTCTTTAGCCATTAAAAACTGTCAAATAAAGCATTTTTTGACTTATTACCACCGATTGCAACCCTCCTGCTTGTAGACCATAAATATATTCCCTAGGTACATTACTGAATTTTAAAACAATCGAAATGAAGCGGTACTATGAAAACATTTTATGAAATAGGGTTAAATTTGTAAATACTCCCTTTGGATGATAAAAATAGTATTGACTTTTGGGTAGGATTATATTAGAATTCATTTATGTATTATTTTGCATTACAATATTCCGCAATACAAAAGACATTACTCAGGCACGACCGCCTGTGGTCGATGTCAGGTATTAGCCAGATTATGGCTTGTATGAACGAGATCGAAATGCCTTCTATCGTAGGGCGACACTCCGGAACCGTCATTGTGGCCGGTGGTGGCAAGTTTACTGCAAGATTCGGGAATCCGAAAGATGCCGAGGACGCGAGGAAAGAGATAATAAAGCTCATTCCGACAACCTTGCCGATGCTCGAATTCCAGGTTTCTAAGGTTATAGTAGCTGCAAATATAAAAAAAATAGCAAAGAAAGATGGCGTTTTCGAGAGTCTTAACAAACAAAAGAGGTACTTCCGCGGCTATGGCGTATCGTATAATCCTCACCTTCGCATATGTCCCGAATGCGGCGAATATCCATCGATAGACTGGCCTGATCTCAGAAATCCTGAAGATCCCCGGAAAAACTTTTGTTCTGTTTGCTTCGATTCATACCGGAAAGCCAGAATTGATGAGAATCTGCTAAATCCTGGCATGAGCGGAAATGGGCATACTACGCTTGAGCGTATCTACCAATATTATACATCATCGCTTTTTAAGGACGACAAAGACATCGTCGCCAGACTAAAAATACCTCTTGACTTCGAAGACCTGTTTCCAAAAGATAAACAGAGGGAAAGAGTGAGGATGGCTGTCTGGTTTTCCGACCTCAATAATATGGGTCCAAAAGTTCGCATCTGGCAATCCCAGCCTGATGATAATGATATACGGGACATATTTTCAATGGTAACAAAAGTGAATGTCGAGATCGTCTCAAAAGCTCTTATTAATACATTCGATAAGAGTTCGTTAACATTAAATAAGACAGACAACGAATATTTGCTGCCTTTCAGGCTTATTGTAGCTGGTGGTGACGACCTCCGCATTGTTATGGCGGAAGAGTATATTTTCGACTTCATCCTGAACCTTTCTTCTGCAGTCCATGAAAAAGTACGGAAAATCGAAGGAGACCAAAGCAATCCTCTTAGTGTAACATGGCTTCAGAAAGCGGCTAAGAAAAAGGCTGAAGAGGAAAGGGCTGAAGGAGATAACGATGTGAATGAACAGGAAATCAAAGAATCGGACATCAAGCCGTATAGTTTTGGCGGTTCCTTTGTCGTCACGTCGATACATACCCCTTTTAAAAAGATTCATGAAGCTTGCGAAGATATGATGGGCAAAGCAAAAGAGGGTACTGAAAGGAAAGACAACAGCGTGTATTGGACCGTTCTATCCGTTGAGGATGCCCCTAATGTTAAAGACATAATGAAATTCGAAAAGCCCCTCCTTATTGAAGAGGAGAACAAGGACAACAACGGCGATCATATGTTGTCTTTCAGAAAATACACTAGTATTCGGGATTTTTATTCTGGAATATTATCGGGCTCTCATATTCAGCAGATTGCTTTAAAGATGATCAAATTCGAGAATGACTCCACAAAGGTAGAGGAATGGATGAAAAAAATGGCATCCACAGAGCTGGAAAAGAGCTTTGCCTATGTTCTCGTCGACAAGAACTTTAGAAAGAAGGACGGGAAATTCATGTGCGAAAGGCTTGCCACACTCTTCGAGCTTTTAAGCATATCAAGAAAGGGAGATGCAATATAGCCATGGGCGAGATGTATTTTGCAAAAGGCAAGGTTACGGTTCATGCCAAGGGGTATTGGTTCACCTCCGGCGGGGAGAAAGGTGCCTTTGGCTTTTACCCGCACCTGAAAGATGAGCACTGCAGGCCTGTTTATCCCGACACACAAATTCACGGCGACCTCCACATGGCTGCTTTATGGCTGAGTAAGCTTGATTCCTCAACGTCCGTAGAAATGATTCGAATGATTAATCGGGTATTTGGGGAAAGTGGAGCTTCTTATTCGTCCAGGCTCTTCATCTCCGATCTGAAACCTGATGATGGCTTCTCTCCGGTGTTTCAGGTTAAGCCAAGAACGAAAATTAATGAGTGCAGAATCACTGAGAAAAATATGCTCGTCAACTTTGAGCTTGCATACCTTGAGGGCTCAAGGCTTTGCGCCGACATTTACCTGGGATATTTTGATGATATAGAGACACTGGAGAAAGCAAAGAGACTCGTTTGTGAATCGGCATCCATGCTCAGTGGCTTTGGTGCTTTCCGCTCGAGGGGATACGGCAGAGGGAGTGTGTCAATTGAATGGAATAAAGAGGTATGTATAAAGTATGATGAGGGTGGAAACAATACAGATGTATGTAAAAAACCCGACGATACCCACGATAAAAGCGAATGCGAAGGAAAAGGGAACGAAAAAGAGTGCGTCCTTTTCCTTGAGCCGCTAGTCAATTTTAGAAGCAAAGAGATTGAGCCCGGCACGGGACAATTGCTCGATTCCCGAAAGTCTGTATCTTCGTCTCAATTCAGAGGATGGTTTGTAAAGACATACAATCGCCTGTTTGACGGTTGGCCCACCGTTGAAGACATGAAGACAATTACAATCCCGGACTTTTATTACTCCATATTGAGCGATGACACTTATACGCTCGGTTATCCGGCTCCTGTGTCAACCGTAAGGTATGACAAAGACGGAGCAACTATCGATTTGTGGGGTAAAGGTGAAGATAAAAGTGATAACAATAGCAGGGACAAGTCTAAATCTCTCTCTCCGAGTGAATTCGTTACCGACGAAACCCCGTCTCGCATTATCGAACTTGAAACGGAAAATCGGATGAGGAACTCCACGAACTCGAATTTTTCCACAAAGGATAAAGGAGGTCTTTTTGCGCAGGAATTCGTGAAACGAGGGAGCTTATTTGGTGGAAAAGTCAGGATTTCGAATCCTGAAAGCGCTTTCGGAGAAAAGGCTCTTTTTATACTATCCAACGATGCTCTTTGGCCCGTTATTAATGGATGTGTTTTCCTCAAGCATATAAAGCATATCGAAAGCAGCGAAACGAATAATCAGGCTGACACGACTAAGCCGCCTAAGCCATTTCTTGTTGTTTCACCGATTGATTATGACGAATCTGTGCGGAGTTCCAATGGTGATCAGATTACCATCGCTTCATTTCATCGCTACAATGTTACGCTAAGGCGGCCCAGGAGAAACAGGATTGTAATCATGCCAGGCTCGGTGATTTCTAAGAGGAGAGACGGTAAGACAATTCAATGGCCGGGTTTTGGCCTCCCACTTACTGAGGGGCAACCAGAGGAACAGTGTGGGAAACGAACACCCGAAGAGCAGAAACATGAGGTTATCGAAGAACAGAAAAAGGATACTTCCATGAGCCGTTCTCAGGCAGGGCAATTGATGGAACTGCTCTCTCCGGCGGTAACATATGTTTTTCTTGAAAAGTTTATTAGCAAGAGGTTGGAAAAGTATAAAAACAAGACGAACATCGAAAAAAGCTTAATACCCCCAAATATACTTGAAGCCATATTGGTTAGATTGAGCAGAGATATATCGGATAAAAATAAATTGAACGAAATAGGCAGTGCGGAATCCGAAAAACTAAAATCAAACAATTTAAAGGATGCTAAGGAATTCATTAAATCCGTATTGGATGAATACAAGCTGTCCGAATGGAAAGCTTCCTGTAAAGAAACAAGGGAAAAATTCGAGACTGCTGCAAGTAAAAAAGGATACACCGATGATTGATTGCACCCATGCGCTCAAATTCATAGTTGATCTTAAGCTCAGGACAAACCTTCTTTTGCGGACAGGTGAGGCAGGGGAATTTACCGATTCAACCATCGAAAAAACGCCGGACGGCTCACACCTGCACATTAACGGATATGTCTGGAGCAGTCTACTGATGCGTGCAATGGGCAGGCTTAGAGAATATGAAGACATTTCCGGCATGATCGGAAAATACGACAGACCCGAGGAACAGGGTGTCTCTCTTTTTTGGTTTGAGCCATCTATTGTCCCCCTTAGCGGAACAGATACGCGACCGGGGATTAAAGTCGACAGGCAATATGGCTCAACTACCACCGGAGCTTTGTTTAACGATGAAATTGTTCCTCCAGGCCTGAAGATGCAAATGCGTTTTACATGCTTTTGTAAGTTGCGCGAAATTAAACGCGTTGAAGATAAAATCGAATGCGTTGAAGACAATATCGAACATATTAAGAAAGCGATCTCTTCAACGCTCTGGGTGGTTAATGACGGCATAGAGAACATAGGAGGTGGATGGGTCTACGGACACGGAAGGCTTGATGTTTTCTGTGCCAGGATGAAAACTCTTGATTTAACGAAACCTGACGACAGAAAGCTACTATGGGCGGCAGGCGACGAAGGTTTTTCCGTGTTTGATCTTGTGAAGCCAAAAGACGCGGATATTCGCAAGCCCTGGAATAAACTAACCGTCAAGGCGGCAGTTGCAAGAGGACAACTGCTTGGCATCCATTCCTCTTACCCCCTTTCTCTTGCTAGTGAATATGAAGGCATGAGTAATTTGCCCGATACTTTCATGTTCAGACGGTATTGGTTCGACGATGACGGAGAGCTTAAAACGCAATATGCTATTACAGGTAAGTCAATACGGCAGGCACTGTTATCGGTTCCAATAGAACGAAAGTTGCGTACCCAGGGAAATGACATATGTGAAACACCTGCGGAATACTGCACATGCCCAAAGTGTAAAGTCTACAGGGAAAGCGGACAAAAAGGAAATTCTCCCAAATGTACCTGTCTGCGGTGCGCATGGTTTGGTTCGACGAAGAATGGCGGAATTATAGCGGTTACCGATGGCGTTTTCAACGATAAGACCAAAACCGGAAAGCCTGAATGTGTAATCATTAACCGCATTCAGCTTTGTGAGCACTCCATGCAGAACATCCAGCTCTTCTCGGGTGAATACCTCAAACAGGGGACATTCAAGTTCGAGATCTTTATCGATATGGCAATGGGTAACGATATGGCAACAAGTATCAAGTCCGGCAATGACTTGCTGAAGGAAGTCGAATGTATCCTTAACGAGGCAAAAGGCGATAACGGGCCGCCCGGCTGGCATCGTATCGGTGCAACCTCTACATGCACCGGCCAGATCGAAATAAGGGGGGTGGCAACAGATAACTATGGAGACAGCATGGTTCAATCCGAGGTATAATGGGTATGGGGAATGATAAGTTTTCAGAGGGTACGATAAAGTACAAAATCCTGTCCGGCATGGAAATCGACGAAGTGGCTAAACACACTGGTGAGCTTTCCGAATGGTCCAATGGCGATGGTTATATCGCGTTTTCCAATAGGGAATGCAGGCTCAACGATTTTTTAAACAACTCCCCTGGCTTATCGCTCAAAGATCTGCTTGCCAAAAGAGACACCACCGGGTATCTTATGGAGATCGGGCTCTGGCGGGAAAAAAACGGTACGGTTGAGGAGATATGTATCGAGCGAGAGGACTCTGGATTTCACTTTCAGAATTGGATACTATATAAGGAAGTTAAGAAAGGTTCCGGCGAAGGTGGCTGTGTTCTCTGCTATTACCGCAGTGTGGAGACTTTGCCAAGAGAAAAACCTCTGCCAAGAGAAAATACTATCCTGTCCAGTGGAGATGAGAAGTCCATCAGGTCATATGAAGTAGTGTTGCCGGAGAAGTGGTTGCACTTTTTTATAATAGCGGGGAAGGAGGATCGGAAGAATGCCGGAGGGTAAAGTAAAGTTCTTCGATGAGGCTAAAGGTTGGGGAAAGATCGATTCGAGTAATGGTGAACGCATATTTGTTCATCGTACAGGAATAGCAGGGGGGGGCAGGACACTTGTCGAAGGGCAGATAGTTACTTTTGATATTGTGCAGGGTGACAAGGGTCCAAAGGCAATTAACGTCGTTGTGGTAAAAATGGGAGAAGACGTTGCACAACAGGGAAATGAACACTCCGCTCAGTCCCGGCCTGGTTCTTGCGTTCAATCGTCGTCGGAGGAGCCGCAAAACCAGCAAACTCGGAAACCAGTTTCTCCTTACAATTTCTGCAAAAGGGCGGATAAACGCCAATTCTGCGAAAGAAAAGATAAACGCACGGACAACGGGCAGCTAAAACAGAAACCCGATCAACTTCACGACGAGTTAAAAGATGGCTATTACGACATTGCCTTTGAGATCGAATGGAAAACGCTTACTCCTACGGCGGTGAATCCCTGTCAGGCAGACGTACCCGAGAATGCCGTCGAGAGTATTCCCGACGGGTACAAGGGTTATAACAAGCGATGGCTGATGTTCGACTGTGAAGACGGCAGTGAGCAGATAAAGCAGCAGCTTGCAATTAGTCCATTTACGGTGAAATCGGCTATTGCCAATGGTTTTGCTAATCTCATGGGAAGCTGTTACAGGGTAAACACTAAAAAAGAGGGTCACAGTCGTTTTGAACCGGGGCAGTATCCATACGGTGGAAGATATAAGCGATATCGCGTTTCAATGAGCGGTAAGTCTATGCCCGGCATTCTCGCTGAAGATCCTAAGAGGGATGGAGATTCTTTCCAAGTCAGGATTTATCCCGTCACGGAATACTATTGTGATGAATTATCTTTTGATGAATCATCGCTTCCGTTTACACCACACCCTGGCGACACTGTCTTTGCACGGAGTGAACCAATAATCGGACATAAGAACTATGTTAAAAAAATTAGCGCTGAGCCAACATCGGAATGCACAGAAGAGGTTTATTATTATGGACAGTATTGCTTTGGTATGAATCGCTCTCTTGAAGGAGGGCAACTCGGCAAGAACCATTATTACCGTTTTTATTCCTGCAAAACTGACAATCAGAATAAGCAATGTGTGAAAACAGCCCGTATTCCGGCTTCACATTTCGGCAGCCGGAAGGAGCTAAAAGAATTAGTTTACATGGGTTCTTTTAAGCGACTGCCGCAGGATAAGATAAAAAAGTATATTTTTGAAAATAAAATATTAAACTCCGGCCTGTCTGTTTCAGAAGAAGATGAAATTAAATTGTTATATAAACTGGAAGGTAGTCTATATAAATTAAAGGGTAATTATAAGGAAGAAGAAAGGAAACGAATATTTGAACTATTCAAAAAAGCCAGGTATGATTATGATCCTCGTGAAGAATCTGTTAATTGGGAAGATAACATTTGGTATGAAAACTTGCAAACTCTGAAAAAGGGTCACTGGGTGTATTATGAGGAATTTGATAGACGTATTACAAACATTGGAAAGAACTTTCTCTTCAAGGCGTTTTTTTTACATGAAGACACCGTTCCTCCCGGCAACAGAGAGTGTAACGATAAAAACCTTCTTTGCCCACGTTGCAGTATGTTCGGTATGACCGAAGAAAAAGGGGAAAAAGAAGAAACAGAGGGAACAAAAGAAACAGGGAACCCAAACAAAAAAGATAACAATAAAAAGGTTACCGCCTTTCGGGGACGCTTTAAGTCGTCGGCGTTAATATGTAACGAGAAACTTATCGAAACCCCGGCAGTTATTCCGGTAGTCAATAAAGATTCCAAAGATACTGAAAAGTATGAAACGAACCCTGCTGCCAGTACATGCAATGTACCGATTGTCAACGAAGATGGTAATACCCCTGCGGAGAAAGATGTTCCAGTCGCGGTATGGAAAGACGATCAAGGAATTTCTTATTCCTGTCAGGTGCTTCTTCCCATACAAGGACCTCCCAAGCCAAACAAAAGGGATATTCAGGGCTACTATAATGAGAAGAGTGGGCAGATTAAAGGTGCCAAGCGGTACCTTCACTGTACTGTGGATATTATGAAACTTGTGAACGAAACAAACAAGAAACGTGAAGAATATGCCCATAATCTCCGCAATTTCGTGCAGGTCTGCAAGGATGAGATGACCTTCTCCGGCACAGTGGGAGCCGAAAACTGTAATATCGAAGAGATTGCTGCGTTCATTATGCTGCTTGAGTCGAGTTGTTCGAATCATGGTTTTAAGATTGGGCAAGGCAAGGCTTTTGGGCTTGGAAGTGTTGAATCTTCTATTAAGAAGGTGTGGATTAGGAAAAAGAGTTCGGCAGAACCGGATAAGTCTTATCAATGGAATGAGCCGCTTCACAGAGATGAAAATAAGGAATTCGATGATTTTATAAAGGAACTCGACATGTGCTTATCAGAGCAGTGTAAGCCGGAGTCGGAGTTGAGTAAATGTATTAAAGCGCTTAAAAAATCGCAATCAAAACAGCTTAACAGTATCGAAGAAATGAATAATCGGGAGCTTTTCTATCAATCCGATCCCGGAGAGCTTCGTGATTATTGGAAGAATTTTTAAGCAATATGCGTGAATGATGTATGTCTATTTGCGTTGCGCCTCTCATTGTTCTTGAGTTACGTTTCAGAACTCAATTAGTAATTAACAAACTGCCTCATTACCATGGGGCCCACTGGAGCGCACTCTTCAGGGATACGCTCAGGCCGTTTCTTCCCTCAAGTCTCAGTATGGCCGGAGCAGGCATATGGGTACAGACCGTGAACAGTGGAATCCTCCATTACGAACAGGGAGAGACGATTCACGTAGGGTTGACCCTTCCCGCACGGAGTATGGAAGCGGTTGCCGCTATGGTCGCGGATTTCAACAGCCTTACGACACAAGGCGGACATTTCCAACCCGGCAGAACTGTAGCGCTCGAATCAGTCAATTGCAGGATTACCGGAGAGGTATGGAAACCGGAATCTTCCACGTGTTTGTCGGAAGAGTTATTGATGCCGGAAATAAACCGGCTCTCTTCGCTTGACAGGTTCAGCATTCTTTTTTACTCTCCCCTCAGGATGCCCCGTCCGAAAGGCTGGAAAACAGAAGGGCACCACTACTGCGACGAAGATTTCTTTTTCACCGGAGATAACAAACTTGCCGGAAATAACAAAGGCGGCAGCGGTTCATTGCCTGTAGCCCATTTCATACAAAAGCTCAGGATTATCGAAGAAGTTGTTACCGAAGATGTTACGAATAGAGAGGTTAATACCGAAGAGATCCCTGCCGAAGAAGTCGCTAACGAGGAAGTTACTGCTGAAGAAGTCACTGTTGAATGTGATGCGCTGAAAATAACGGGAGGCGCTCTAACATGGCTCGATGTTTCTTACGGTGTTGATATGGCAAAGACAATTGGCGGCGTAGTTGGGAAAATAACCGTTATGGGGCCTCCCACGATGGAAGTCGCCCGGCGGCTTGTAGTCGGCCAATATACGGGTGCAGGGAAAAACGCGGTTTTCGGCTTTGGGTTCTATGCTATTCCCGAACTCGATGGCGTTGGGAAAATAGCTCCTCTTTCACGAGGCACTTCTTTGTTTAGCAGGGCATTTTCCGTTGAATCGTTAAGGAATACGCTTGACAGGCTGCCCAACTCGTCCCCGGGCCCTGACATGCTCACCGTCGAAGACGCAAAAAAGGCCGGGGATATTTACCTTAAGGCACTCGGCGAAAGTCTCTCAAACGAAACGTACCGGCAGGGCGCTTCGATGAAATACAGGCTTCCGAAAGATGACGGCACTTACAGGGAGATATACGTTCAAAACGTTACAGACAGGCTTGTGTACAAGGCCGCAGCCGATCATCTTGCGCCGGCAGTAGACACTCTCATGTCGGATTCATCTTATGCTTATCGCAGGGGGTTCAACAGGAAGGGTGCCGCAATCGCTTTGCAGGAGGAACTGAAAAAGGAAGATACTGTCGGCATCAAGGCTGACATATCGGCATTTTTCGATTCCGTGAATATCGATACACTCGGTTGTATACTCGATGGATTATTTCCTGCCGAGCCTTTGATTCGCCTGGTTATGAAGAGTCTTAAAGAAGCCGGGCAAGCAGGAATTAAGGGCTTACCTCAGGGCAACCCTCTCTCGCCGGCGCTCAGCAATCTTTATCTTACTGCGTTTGACAGGGAGATGGAGCGCGAGGGCTTCAGGTTGATCAGGTACGGCGATGACTTTGCCGTTTTCTTCAGGGGCGGCGGGCAGCAAAGTGAGGGTATAGAAAAAGTGAAAGCTTCCCTGGCAAGGCTGGGGCTTCAGCTTAAGGCTGAAAAAACCGTGGAAATAAAAAAAGGGATTTCGTTGAAATTCCTCGGTTACCTGATAACGTCGGACGACATCGTGGAGGCGCCAAAAGAAAAAGATGGCGAGGATTACGAATGGGCGCCGGTCTTTAAGGAGGAGTGGCTGGCAGGGATTCCCGTGTATCTTTCCTCCATATGCAGAGGAGCGTATTCTAACGGCCCTTCGCTCATAGTCCAGTTGGCGGACGACCAAAAGGAGGAGATTCCCTGGAGCCGCATCGGCAGAATAGTCGTTGTAGGCCGCTCGCCTTTTAGCGGGGGCGTGGTGTACAGAGCCATCAGAGAGGAGATTCCCGTTACTTTTATCGATATAATGGGGCGTTCGAAAGGGCATGTATTATCGGAGTCTTATGAAATGCCCGAAATTGTATCCTTACAGTCTGACTATTCGAAAGATGAACAATATTGTCTGTCTTTTGCACGCGTAATCATATCGGCAAAGATAAATAACTCATATGTGATTTTACGGAGAAACTCCATCGATTCGAAGGAGTTGAAAAATCTCTCCAGGAAGGCGGAAAATGCCGAAGACGCCGATACTTTGCGGGGCTATGAAGGGGCCGCGGCAAAGATATATTTCGGAGAATTCGCAAAACTAGCCGCTCCCTTCGAGTTCAACGGCAGGACGTACAGGCCGCCCGACGGTCCGGTGAACGTTATGCTTTCCCTGGGTTATACGTTGCTTTATAACCGGCTTGCGGCTGTTGTCAGAGACAAGGGTTACAACCCCAGACTTGGTTTTTTCCATAAAGGGCGTGGTACGCACGCGGCCCTCGCGTCCGACCTGATGGAAGAGCTTAGGCATATTCCCGAAAGAATCGTGCTTTCGCTAATCCATCGTGGTGAGATTCGGCAGCAGGATTTTAGCACGGTGCAGAGAAAAGGAGTTCAACTTTGCAGACTCGGAGGTGACGGTTTCAGGAAATACATTCATCGGTTCGAGGCGACTATGGCGACAAAAGCCTCTTATCACGGGAGCGAGAAAATGAGCTACAACGCATATCTCGACGAAATGGCAGCCAACCTGAAACGGTCTTTGAAGATGAAGATTCCATACAAAGCGCTGAGGATAGATTAGAAGCTCTTCTTTCGATACCAGGCGGGATGCGGTAAAGAATCGAAATGATATTGGAATGATTATGGATTTGGAGCTTAAAACATCATATTGATATTTGGATTTTGGACGCGTTAATCGCATGACCTGCATTATTACTTATGACATAGAAAATAACAGGGTGCGGACTAAGTTGGCACGCTTCCTCGAAAGCAAAGGGGTACGGATTCAAAAGTCCGTCTTTGCCGTAGAGATAGAGCGACACGCGTTTAAAGGGCTGCTGAGGCAGGTGGAAAAGATAACGGGTAAAACCGGTAAGGTAGCGGTATTCAGACTTTGCATCGGGTGCAGGGATAACGCCATTAATATGAATGGAGAGGAGAAACCTTTTCATGTTTTTTAGGGGTGTTTTCAGGAATATTTTAGGGGTTGATTGTTTTCCCAAAAAACTGCTATTGTAAAGTTACTCCTGCACGGACCTTGCGCTTTCCTTTGCCGGATATGGGAACAGGCATACGTGAAGGAATGGAGGCTAAAAACGCTCCGTTGCTCTTTGAAAACGCCGTAGGTTCTCGGAAGGCTTATAAAACAAGGATTTGTGTACACGTTGAACGTGTCTTTAGGGGTAAAAGATGCCCTTGATGAGAGATAGAGCGCAAGGTTCTCGGAAACGCCCTTGCAAGTCCTTATTGAGCAAGGGTTTGCAAGGGTTGCTGGGGGAAAATGGCTTCCGATTAGGAAGGGTTACGACAAATCATTTGTTCTTACTAAGTTTCTCTAGCAACGGGGAAAATGGCTTCCGATTAGGAAGGGTTACGACTTATTTTACCTTCCAATAGTATTAACTGCTAACGGGGAAAATGGCTTCCGATTAGGAAGGGTTACGACACGTGTGGCATTCGAACTTTACCGTATTGGGTGAAAAGGGGAAAATGGCTTCCGATTAGGAAGGGTTACGACTTTAAGAAGCTTGGCTTTTGTTGTCTCATTACATGCCTGGGGAAAATGGCTTCCGATTAGGAAGGGTTACGACAAAGTGCTGGCATATTTTCTCCTCATCTTTTAATGGGGAAAATGGCTTCCGATTAGGAAGGGTTACGACAGTTGCCGTTCTCCATCCTTTCCATGTTCGGAGGGGAAAATGGCTTCCGATTAGGAAGGGTTACGACAATAATGTAACGACGATGACGATCGCCGCTGCCAAACGGGGAAAATGGCTTCCGATTAGGAAGGGTTACGACAATCTGATGATTTTCTACGTTCCTATGAACGATAAGGAGAGAATGGCTTCCGATTGGAAGGGTTACGAAGTATGTCTTAATGCCTCTGTCTTCTGCCATATGGGATAAATGTACTTTTTATTTTCATTCTTTTGTGCTATAATATTTCTAAACAATATGTCAGGTACGGAGGAATGATGATGGAAAATGAGGAGAAGGTCTTTGTTGTAGCCAATATCGGATTACAAGATATCAGATATAACATTAGCACCGGTACTGCCAAACCTAAGTTCTGCTCTTTTGAGTATAAAGGAGGGGCTTCTGAGGTGGCAGAGGCACTCGGAATCAACACAAAAGAAAAATTCGGGGCAAGAATAATCGCATCACATCTACTGGAGAAATTTAAAGAAAATGAAGATATAGAGAGTAAGTTGAAATTTCCTCTATTGATGTCAGTCATCAAGAATGTAGTTGACAAGCACAAGAGTATAGAAAAGCTTATTCTTGTTGTGACGGATCAGGAAAATCCTTCATTCTGTCACACCGACACTATCCACTCCGGTCTACTCATAAAAAAAGTGTTTCAAAAAAAGTCTAAAGATAGTCATATTGATGTCAGTAAGATCAAAGCAATCGAATTGCTGGAGGTAACACATGCCGACCCACAAAGAGCTGACTTAGCATATGAGTTTTTTAAAACCGAACTTCCTAAAAAAGTCCCACCTGAGAAAGTTACGTTTATTTACCCAGTTATATCCGCTGGTATCCCGCACCTAAATAACGAGCTCCATCATGTCTCTTTGAATTTATATCCGGGCAAATGCCAACCGAAGCAAGTAAAGCAAAAGCAAACTGACCCGATTCTGATGTGTGATGGCGATGAAAGTTGTGAGATAAACGATGTTGATATTGAGCCTTTTATGAGAGATATGGCAATTGAAGTAATAAAAACACATATTAAACGCTGCGACTATAGTGGTGCCATAGACGTGATCGAAAGGATTGAAAGGTTACCCCTATCTGATTTTGCTAAAGAAATTCTCTATTATGCCGAAATGTGTAAAAACTTCAACTTTGATGAAGCTAATCAAGCTCTTGAAAAACTTGACAAGTTAGATAGGAGCAAGTTCAAATCTGATGAGCGTAAACAGTTGGAAGTCAAAGTCGAACGTTGGAAAAATGAAATAAAGGAAGCTGGCGAGTCAAGTGTTAAAGAGCTTTTAAAGCATCTTCTCTCAGTCATCAAGATTAACGCGAAAAACAAATGGTTTTACTTTTTTGTTGTCAACATGGGCTCTTTTTATGAGAACGTGTTACGTTACATTACTTGGAAAGTAACGGGAATAAAGAGTTTAGAGGCTACTAACAGCCAATTTTTCTATCCAAAAGGGAAAAAAACCAGATGTGACAGGTCTGGTTTTTGCAAAATACTGAATGATCACCTAAGTAATCCTGGAAATGACGCGGATATCCAAAAATATTTGAATATTTACTCCAAAGTTGACAATTTCACTCCTTATTATGATAAAAGAAACGGGCTCCTTCACAAAATACAGGGAGTAAGTGAAAATACCATTGAAGATCTTTACAAAAAAGATACAAAAAGGAAAAGTGGTATAGAAGGTTGTGCTGGGACTAAATATGGTTCTTTTATCGAATCAACAGTCTGTGCGTTGGAAGAACTTCTTAAAGAGCTTTTAGGAAAGGACTACATTTATGATTTTTATGACGATTTGAATGAATACGTGAGCAAGTTACTGGAGAGCAGAGCATAATAGTTATTATTCTCTGATATGTCATGATGAGTAAAGTGTATGCTACCTTTTTTAGGATATTTTATTAGCGAAAAATTGTGGTTTTACCGACGAAGAGCTTAACTTCATCATCGATTATGGTATCAAATACCGCATTAACGTAGAATGGGACGGCAAATATATGTCGGACGCGGAGGTAGCCTGACATGTGGGGAACAACAACCTGCCCCTAAAAACAGAGCTTCTGATATACCAGACCAGTGACGGCAGCCTACGTATCGAAACGCGCTTACAGCAGGAGACGCCCTAACACATTTTATAGGAAAAATAGATGACAAATATTTACGGATAATTAAAAAAGTCAGTGCAGCGGAGACATTATTAATTGTAAGTGCATTTTACGATAGACGTTTAAAACCTAAGAGGGACATGTGATGATAAAAATAGAATATGATAAAGATGTCGATATTCTCGAGATAATGTTTTCGGAAAGTAGCGTACATAACTCCGAATGCGTGGGAGAGACTGGTATGGTAGTAGATTATGATAAGGATAATAATATCGTTGCAGTTGAGATTACGTCTTTTACCAAACGGGTAAGTCGTAACGAGATTGCAGAAACGGTATTAATATAGGAACACATTACCACAAACTATGGAAATATAATGACTATATGAACGAGATTGATATCACATTACGGTATAACAGGCAAACCCATACCGTTCGAGCTGGTCGTTGCGTGAGGAAAACGAATAGCCTGGTTAACCGAAGTTTTTTGGATGAGTGTAAAGAAGATAGAAGATGAATTATAAAATATCCCTGCACGCAGAACATGAAATGAAACGCAGACAAATTTCAAGGCATTTTGTGGACATTGTCCTTGATGCTCCTCAACAAATTGTTGATGAGTACGGAGGTAAAAAAGCATACCAATCACAAATCGATTTCGGTAAAGGTAAAATATATTTATTGCGAGTAATAGTTAACGAGTCAGTTAACCCCAAATTAGTGGTGACTGTGTATAAGACAAGTAAAATCTGCAAGTATTGGAGACAAATATGAAAATAACTTATAACTCTGAGGTCGATGTTCTTCAAATTGTTTTTAGCAATACGCCTGTAGAGGAGAGTGACGAAGAAAAGCCTGGAATAATCTTCGATTTCGACAAAAAAGGCAACATCGTTGGCATTGAGATACTTGACGCCTCGCACCGAATCGAAAACCCCGACTCCATCGAGTATGCAGTGACGGGTAGCAGGCAAGAGAAATCCGCAGTTTGATGGCAGAACAATACGCTTTAACTGATGAAGAATTCGGATAGAATAATATTGCTTTGAAAAGCAATACTGTTAGAATTAATTAATATTGGGGAAAACCTGTAAATAAACTCCTTGCCCGTTTCGCTAACTCTTTGTTTTAAGTTAAAATACCCTTATGAAAGTAATGCCCAAAATGAATCCTTATGAGGGATAAGTGAACAACAAACAGCAGAGAGACACCGCCGCCGCGATTCGTGCCTTGGCCAGGCATCATCAGGTTTCTTATACGGAAACGGAAACCGATTCCTGGACTCATGCCGTAACACGGCTTGCCAGCGACGATGTTGATTTTGATGAAATAGAACTGCTTTTGATCGCGTTACAACGCGCGGGTTGCCTTAGCCGTCCTGAAGCCCTGAAGCTTCAGGCAGACTATCTGCGGGAAGTTGGGCTATGACGTTTGACCCGTTTTGCGATTTTGAGACGCGCGGTTACCTTCGCAATTTATTCGGAGAAAAAGACCCAAAAATTATCACTCATCTTGAACACAGTTCCTTCGTGGAGGGTGTTGATGAGGCATTCGGGCATCTTTCCGGCATCACCTGTCTTTCATATAAGGACGTCCTGGACACGCACAAAATTCTGGGTAAAGTCACAGATCCTGCCTTGCAAGTCCGCTACAAAGAACAGGAACATCGGCGTGCCTATAAAAAATGAACAAAGCCATCCACCCCATAAACGCACAAAAGCTGACGATGAGCTTGACGCCTCGTACCGAATCGAGGACCCCGGCTCTATCGATTAAGCAGTGACAGGCAACCATCAAGCGAAATGCGCCGTTTGACGGCAAAGCACTGCTAAGAAATCTTGCATCTTCATAAAACGGCATTCCTCAATTAAGATTTATGCTATAATTAATGATACCAACGGCTTTGAAGAGCGGGCCTTATAGATTTTACTTCTATGCCATGATATCTCGGAACCGCCGCATCTTCACGTTGACAGGGAACGTTATTCGGCGAAATTCTGGCTTCAACCAATTAGCCTGTCAAGGAATTATGGTTTTGGAGCTTTTGAATTAAGAAGTATACAAGTAGTTATTAAGGAAAATCAAAATAAGTTATTGGAGGCATGGTATGGGCATCTTGGCACTGGCCGCTGATGAACGTGTAAAGGACGTACATCTGTCCGATGACGCGTTATGTGTCGATCTTATGGATGGTAGATCCATAACCGTACCATTAGTATGGTATCCACGATTATTAAATGCCACGGCGCAACAACGCGATAATTGGACAATATGTGGTGGAGGTTATGGTATTCATTGGGAAGATTTAGACGAGGATTTGAGTACTGAAGGCATTCTTCGGGGAGCACCGGCACCATTTAAGGTTTAAGATTATCTACTCGTAAGGATTGTATGGCAGGTTTATTGGCCATAATTTGTGAGGAATAAGGAACATGATATTTACGGTCAAAGAGCAAATTATCAGGGAATTGGATGAGTTGTCTCCGGAAACTCAGGAAAAGATATTACGCGTGATCCATCTTATGAAAGAAGAAGTTCCTAAAGGTAATGAAGTAAAACAAGACCTCAGAAGTGCTCTTTCCGAAATAGATGAATTGGCGATCGAAACCGGAATACACGATCTATCCTACCAACACGATCACTATATTTACGGTATACCCAAGAAATGAGTCGTTCTATTTTTATAGATACAACGGCATGGTTAGCTCTGATCAACAAATCAGATGATTTTTTTAATAAAGCTTGCTCTATCCGTGATGAATTACTAAAAGATGGCTGTCATTTTTTCGTTACTAATTACATCATTGTAGAGATAGCAAATTCTTTAAGCAGAAAAGTATGGAGAAATAGAGCTATCAGTCTAATTAATTTTATTTATAATTCCGATGACATTGAAGTTATCGAGGTGAATAAGGAAATTTACAATCAGGCCCTGGAAATTTATAAACACAGACAGGACAAAGAATGGGGGTTAACGGATTGCACAAGTTTCATAGTGATGAGTACGAATGGCATTGCTGAAGCTTTTACCAATGATCGCCATTTTGAGCAAGCGGGATTCATAGCTCTCTTGAAATAATTTTTAAAGCGGTCGCCCATGCCGAACATGGAGGAAAAATCGAAATTATCGTCAATGGGGAGGAGGGGATGTGGTATTACACAACTTCTTGCATTGGCCGGATTCGAGGAATAGGAAGTTTTCGTCCCTCGGCTTCGAACTGGCTGATAACGTCATCGATGACCTCGCATAACTCAGAGTAAAGTTTTATCGGATCGTCTCCATGTATTCCGGTAATCAAATCAGGACATTTTCCGAGGTAGACCTGATCCTCATCACTCCATTCAACCCATTTATGGTAGCGATCGCTCTTTTTCATTGTTTTGTGACCTCTATCGCTTGCTTAACTTGCTTCTCCTGATAAGGTTTAGCGTCGTCACCGGACTTTCCACTTATCGTTACCGCTCCTGCATATCTGATATGCGCATATTTGCGATGTGCCCCTTTACCACCGCCTGAAAATTCATAAAACCCGGCATCTAAAAGTTCCTGAATAAGCTCCCTGACTTTCCTTGTGCCATTATTTGTAATTATAGCATGATTGAATATTTCGTTTCCGTTTATATTAAATGTATAATAAGTATATTGAAATGTTTCTGTGAGCATCCCGAAAGATTGAGGAGAACTGATAATGAAACTGAAACATGAAGCGAATGACAAGTGGAGACTGGAAACCGGTGCTTCCCTTATAAGGAAGGATACCGTTCGCTTCAGAGTTTGGGCCCAAAAGGTGCAGAGGATGGACGTTGTACTAGTTTCCGATTCCGGGGTCAGGGTTGTACCCATGGTGAGGTCGATGACGAGATCGACGATTAGTTCCGCGACGAGTGAAAATGACGGTTTTTTCGAGGTGACGGTCGGGGACGTCGGTAGCGGAAGCCGTTATCTTTACCGCCTCGACGGCAAGAACGATTTCCCGGATCCTGTTTCCCGCTTTCAACCCGACGGTGTACACAAGCCGTCGCAGGTGGTTGACCCCGGTGAGTTTGGCTGGCCCTGCGAGCGTGGCCGGGCAAATGGGGAGTGGAAAAACATTCCCCTGCCGGATTACATCATATACGAGCTGCACGTTGGCACGTTTACGAAAGAAGGCACATTCGAGGCAATAATCCCGTACATAGAATACTTGCTGGAGCTTGGCGTTACGGCCATCGAGCTTATGCCCGTCAGCCAGTTTCCCGGCGGCAGAAACTGGGGTTACGACGGAGTCCACCCCTATGCCCCCCAGAATACGTATGGCGGCCCCATGGGGCTTAAGAAGCTCATCGATTCATGCCATGCTTACGGGATTGCCGTCATACTGGACGTAGTTTATAACCACCTTGGGCCGGAGGGCAATTACCTTGGTGCGTACGCCCCCTTTTTTACGAACCGCTACAGAACCCCCTGGGGGGACGCCGTAAACTTCGACGGTCCTTATAGTGACGAGGTCGTGCGCTATTTTACCGACAACGTCCGATACTGGATCGACGAATACCACGTGGATGCTTTTAGGGTAGACGCCGTACACGCCATATTCGATTTCGGTGCAAACCACTTCCTGAAAGAGCTTGCCTCCGCCATACATGACCAGGGCAGGCAGGCGGGTAGGGACGTTTATATAATCGCCGAGAGCGACCTGAACGACTCGCGGGTCATTAACCCGGTCGAACGGGGAGGCTATGGCTGTGACTCCCAATGGAGCGACGACTTACATCACGCCCTTCATACTCTGCTTACGGATGACAGGTTTGGCTATTACGAGGATTTTTTGGGCGAACTCCGGCACATTGGCAAGGCCATGATGGAAGGGTTCGTTTACTCCGGCCAGTACTCGGCTTATAGAAAGAGGATGCATGGCAATTCCTCCGCCGAAAACCCCGCGCACCAGTTCGTGGTGTTTTCCCAGAACCATGATCAAGTCGGCAACAGGGCCAGGGGAGACCGGCTCAGCCAAAGCCTGGCCTTAGAGAAGTTAAAGCTTGCGGCCGCGCTTGTTTTGTTGTCGCCGTATGTACCGCTCCTGTTTATGGGGGAGGAGTACGGTGAAAAGGCTCCGTTTCAGTATTTCGTGAGCCATCTGGACCCTGATCTCGTCGAGTCGGTGCGTAAGGGGCGCAAGAGGGATTTCGCCTCATTCAGGTGGAAGAGGGAGAAGGTTCCCGATCCCCAGGCGGAGAGCACGTTTTTTAATTCGAAGCTCAACGTAGCACTCCACGCTGAGGGTACCCACGGAGAGCTATTCGACTTCTACAGGGCCCTGATAAGCTTACGCAAACGGTATCCGGCCCTGAGGTATGCCGGCAAAGATCGGCTGGAAGTCATAGAGATGGAAAAAGAGCGGGTACTGATTGTAATGAGATGGTTTCTGGCTTACAAGGCTATAAGCGTTTATAGCTTTAACGAAGACACCGTTACGGTTGACGTTGAAATGACCGAAGGCTCCTGGTATCTCACCCTCGACAATACGATAAGGGACATTTTCGGGCCTGATGGAATCTGCAGCACCGATAGCGTTTCCAGTGTGCAACCTATTGTCGTCTCCGAAGGTGGGCAGAAGCTTACTTTCGCGATGATGCCATACGGTTTTGTTCTTTATCTGAATTCGAAGTTAGAACCCGTTACGAAGTAAGTTGAATAAGTCGATTATATAGAATACACGAAATGCAGTTATTTTAAAAGTACCCTGTATAGCCAAACTCCGGTATAGAAACAACGGACAACAAT
>JADFXJ010000156.1 GCA_015233615.1 Nitrospirota bacterium | reverse complement strand
CATGTTTACCTTCCCTTGTTATCCAAAAGCCTGCTTTCTGAAAGGCCCTGATTGCACGCTGATGATTAATGCCTTGAAGTTTAGGCATTACTAAACCTTAACAAAGAACTTTTCAGTATTGCGTTCCTCTTCTTCTTTGGAAGCCAGATAAGACTGGATTGCATCTTTGATGTTTTCAAGGGCCTCTTCTTTTGTCGCACCCTGAGAAACACAACCTTCCAGCATTGGAACCCAAACGGAATAACCTTCTTCTGTCTTTACTACGTTGACTTCATATTCCATAACTACCTCCATTTATCCGGCCAGCCTGGAAGGCAGGCCACTCGAAGCGCCTGCAAGGCGCACCTAAAACAAACGACGCTGCACTTCGGCCATGGCCGACGGTACCGGTACCGGATTCACCTTACTTAGTATAAACCGCTGACCCCTGATGTTACGAGAGACACGAGACAAAAACCGTCGACGGCCTGCAGGCGTAACAAGCATATTTTCATCTAACCACCGTCCCCAGGCGGCTAACAAACCAGCCGATGACTCCTCTTCAAACATTAACACACCTCCTTTAGATTGGCTTAAATAGCCTTTTCACGTGGAACTATGCTTTTTTATATAGCCTCAAATAGACAAGGCTCGCCTTTATTTTTCGCCTTAAATTCATAATTGCAAAAAAGCGCCTGGTGTAGGGTTTGTCAAGGGCGGCGTACTTTGCCGTCCGAAGGATGAAATATTTCGCTCTTTGAAATATTTCACCCTTTACAAACCCGGAGCCAGGCGTTAAACTCAAAATAGAATTTAAGGCAGAAATAAAGCTGTTTTCCTTAGTGTTCTTTTTCTTTTGTCCTGTCCTTGTCCTGCGCTGCCTGGATGGCAGCGCAAGTCCTGCGGGATGATACCGTCTAAAAGCCCCTGAAACGAAGCACACTAGTGTATCTGACGGTGAGCATGGAGCCCGCGGCCGTATTTGCCGCGTTAGGCGCAATGCGAGACCGGCACACCATACAGGCGTCTTTCAGCCGAAGAGCACTTCCGAGCTTCAGACAGAATTTTGCATAATGCCCTTATCAGCAAAGTGCATTCAAAACGGCGTTATTTCGCCGTGGCACTTTTGATGATAAGGCGCATTATGTAACATTCCGATTTGCCAACCACAACGGCAGTACTTGTCCCTGCGCCACCCGGATGGCGGCGCAAGTCCTGCGGCACGATGCCGCATGAAAACAAATGCGAAGCACACCGCTATGTCCTGAGGCCTCGACAACGATAAAAACAGTGAGTGAAGCGAAGACGGGCACGAAGCGACGGCGTTTACCCTGGCCGCAGTCCCACCAGTGGCCAGGGTGCGCCAAGGAGCGGAGGGCACGGCTGAGACTGAACGAACGGCAGGGTTAAGGTGAGCTTCGATATGATAGTCGAATCGGCGAGCTCCGGGGGGACTAGTTCGGCGTGTCTGTCGACGGCGAAAGCGTAGGCCGCTTCTCAGGCCGAAGCCGCCGACGGCCAGACACACCGAACGGAGGATTTGGAGGCATTGAGAAGGGATAGTGGAGCGCATCGAGGGGAAATGTCCCTGGGGGGAAAGTTCGGGTTTCGGAGTACTCCATGGAGGCCTCTGGGTCTGCGAACGTCGGGCATATGGTATAATATTACTATGACTGCTCCTTTCCGGCGTTTCTTCATAATTTGGTATAATGGAATTATGAGCGTGATATCGATACCCAGGGTGTTAAGAGATAAGCTTGGAGATGATGCGTCAGACGCTCTCGTTGACGTAATAAACAAAAGCGAATCATCGAGAAGTTACGCTACGACTGCTGATATTACGAGGCTGGAAGGGAAAATCGATGCTCTCGAAATCAAACTCGAGGGTAAGATGAAGCTCTACTTCATTATTTTGCTTTCCGGAATGATCTTATCTAACCCCAGGATTATGGATTTTGTCGGTAAGTTGCTCGGCGTTATAAAATAATCCTTTCGTTTCAATCTGTCCGGATAGAAAAATTGAACCTTTCGGAATTTTCGAATAGTTCGATTTACATGGCCATGAAATGGATCCTACGAAATCGAAATTAAAGAACTTCCTTAAATCGGCTTAAATAGCCAGTCTTAATTTTTTGGAGCTCAAAGAAAAAATATCGATATTTCGGCCGTATCAACCCTCCTTTAAAACTCACCAGAAGGCCCAGGAAACACTTTATCCGAGTTCCAGCCGTTAATCTGTTCACGAAGGCGTTTAAGTCGTTTTTAGGCGGCATTTTGCCAGTCTGGTGGCACACCTGAAGATACTCTGTAAAGGAAATTTCATCATCTCGGACTTTTAATATCCGTCTTAATCGTCTTTCCTTTTCCTTTTTGCCCTTGTCCATGTCTTTGTCCTGTCCTGCCTCGATAAGTTTGAAATATGATAAACGATTGACGTTGAGAAAGAAAAAAACACTCTTACCCTTACAAGCGTCCTTTTCCTTTTGCCCTCCCTTGAGTATTACCCCCATTGAGGCTTTAAAAGTTGTCCTTGTCTTTGTCGTTGTCTCTGCGAGAGTCCCCCAACGGGGGGCGTGCCGAAGGCCTCGCCGGGGGGGATCCTTACTGGAAAACCTTTAAAAGCGAAAAGCGTCTTTCTTTCTTCTTTATGTATAAGATCTTTCTTTAATACGGGGGCAAAGTACGCGCATTTTGTCCGGAAACTGGTATCCGGACAAAATGCGCGTAGTTCCCGGACAAAAAGTCCGGAAGGTAGTATCCGGACAAAATGCGCGTAGTTTGTCCGGACAAAATGCGCGTAGTTGATGCGTCAACCTTCCGGACAAAATGCGCGTAGTTTGTCCGGACAAAATGCGCGTAGTTGAATCCGGACAAAATGCGCGTAGTTTGTTAATAAAAAGGCGTCTGGCAAGGCGCACGCAGTTCGGGCTATGAATTTAAGGCTAAAATCGATGTTTTAAACTGGTGTGCTCCGCACAGACGATTCCCGCACCTACGTTCCGTGCGCCTGAAAGAAGCGGCGCACTACACTTCGGCGCGGTCGGTTGTCTTCTTGATAGCCGCCTATGGCACCGCCACGTATCCTTCCTTGAACGTCGGCTATAAACTTGAGGATAGTAGCGATAGGGCTTTTTGGTTGAAGTCTCGATCAACCCATTTCGACGTGTCCTTGTTGATCGAGTAATACAGACTTCCTCCTTGACCTTTACCACGTCGGATAACGATACCGGTATTTATGAGACTCGACAGACAACGCCTTATGGTTCGATCTGATTTGATAGACGTGGCTTTTATAAAATTCGGGTAGGATATCTTTGCATACGGCCGATTTTGAAAGCCTAACGTAACCCTGACGATGAAAAGAATCAGGCGCATATCATAGCCACTGAGACCTGTAGAGATATCGCCGTCATACAGGGCTTTAAGCAATGTATTAGGTATTTTGGTGAACGTTTTGTTTTCGGACGTGTCACAGTTGATGGCATAATAAGCGTCACAGCCTTTTCCGTTGCCCTTCTTTAGCAGCAGACCTTTGTTTATCATATCGACTATGCACCGCTGGATATATCCTTTGTCTTCATATTTTGTTTGCTTGATGAAATCCTTATAGGTGATTTTGGCGTAGTCACGGTTGAAACCGTAAGTTACCCTGGCAATGAATAGCAAGATTCGGAATTCGTAGCCGCTTAGGTCCTTATACTCCTGGCAATCATAAAGCTTTTCAAGCAGTGGATTAGGGAACATCGTGAAATTTTCAGGGTTCGTTTGAGTTTTAGGCTTCTTTGCTTGAATCTGAGAAGATGAAATAATAGGCCGGACATTGGAGTGAACTTGATTTTGTGCAGAGGATGATGGCATAATAGAATCACCTCGTTTATGAGATATACCCATCTAAGATGGGTCAAAGGCTCCTGCTGCTAACAGGGGCCTTCACTTTTTATAATACCTTAACCTACCAAATAAAAACCCCAGGCAACAGTTACAAAAGCACCCGGGGATATAAAAAATCACCAGGTTACGACAATATAATTTATCGCACCTGGCCAGCTAATCAGAAAACCTGGTGAAAATAATAATCACCTCAATTAAATTCCCTCGCTATTAAGCCAGGAAGCAAAAAAACTACATATGTATACGTGTGTGTGTGCAAGCAATATACCATTATGTAAATAAAATACCATATTTGACGTTACATATTGAATACATATTATATAGGAATTTTGTACCCGAACTTCTGAAAAGACTACAAGCCGTGCCGGCCGTAGTGAGCCGCTCCTTCCAGGCGAGCGGAGAGCCGGCACGGGGATAACCTGTGCGGAGCACGCCAGATTATAACCGCGGGCGTTAAGGCAGATTCCGGACGAGCCGGAATGACGTAAGGGTTGGGAATAACTGGAAGTGTCATCCTGGAAAATTGGAGTACATGAAACGATGTCGTCCCAGGGCACCTTAAGAACTTGTTGAACAGAAACAGACGTATAGTATACAGAATGGCATAAATACACAGTTTAACCAGATTGCACAATGAATGAGCATAGACGCCTGGATGACGTGGCCATAATGGCCACCGATGATCTCAGAGCAGCTTGAAACGTTACGTGTCACAACAACCGGAACCTGGGTGTACGATTAATAGAGGCATCGATGTAGCGTTGTTTATTCAGGACCGGGGTTCTTTCGTCATAAACAAGCAGGCCGACGTCTTTCAGAATACGTCGGGCTGTTTTCTTATGTTTGACTTTCAGGAATTGACAGATCTGTTTCCAACCTCGTACTTCAATAGACTCTTCAGACTTCGACATTCACTTGGCGGTCGTTAAGCGGTACTTGGGATGAAAAATGAATCTTGATTATATCCTTCTTGCCTTCACGTTTAGCTGATATCGAAAAGTTTAGAAATATCCCTCCATCATCGCGTGTCTGGAAAAACTGATCTGATAAAAACATATGGTCATCGATAATAAAATCAAAAGTGGCAGATGCAACTACCTTCGCAAGAATCAATGCAAAGGTCGATACTGTAAATTTAGGATCAAGTAATAACCCCATAAATCCTCCTTTTTCGTGGTGTCACGAAAATGGTCTTTTTGCTAACGACAGCAAAATGGTTAAAGTTGTTTGAGTACGCCGAGCCACCCTTTTGCTTTAAGAGTACGCCGCCTGGACGGTTCGTAGCCATCGATCATCGAGGGGAGTTGACGATGGTCCCAGGGTTTGCCGACACGGTTTTTCAGGCCATCTTCATCGAGGGCCCTGACTATCATGGCCAACGTAAACCCATTCTCGTATAGCATTGACGCCTTCCGGATAACCGCTTGCTCTTCGTCATCCAGAACGATCTTTGCCCCCTCCTTACGAAAACCTAAAGGGATACTTCCGACGACGTCCTTGTGCTCTTTCATCACGGCCATGGATGCACGAGTCCGCTTTGAGATTGACTTCCCTTCGTAGTCGGCCATGAGAGCTTGGAAGCAGAACATCAGAAAAGCGTCCGGCATTGAGGTATCTACCCGTCCGGAAGTCGTAACGTGAAGCTCGATGTTTTTTGAGAGTAGGAAGCGGTCGAATACCAGGAGAGCTAAAAGGTCTCGAGAAAGACGATCTATCGAGAAAACAATCAGCTTGTCGTTAAATGAAAGAGTTTCGATGAGTTGTCGGATACCAATGCGTTTGTAAAACTCCTTTCCAGTATAACCTTCGTCCCGGAAGATCTGATCGAGTTTGAACCCGTTTTTTTTGCAGTATTTCTCGATATTCGATTTCTGGGATTCGATGCTATGCCCCTGTGTTTGTTCTTCCGTGCTTACGCGAATATAGCCGTAAACGCTATGTTTCCCCATGAACTGATCGTTAGCCAGGGGTCGCTAACCTCCATAACCGGGGATTGCGGGAAGGGATCCCCGCGGGCGGAAGCCCGCGAATCCGACAGGACGAGGATTCGCGGGCTTCCGCCCGCGGTGCCCAGGGCGCTAACCTGGCCCCCACTACTCCCCCACCCCCTGCGGGAAATCAGGACAATACTCACGACGAGTTTCTGCAGCTTCTGCCATAATCGACCGAACAACGGCATCCTTATCAACGACGATAGCACCGTTTGAAACTGGATCTACATTTTTCTCATTACCAAGGCCCGGAGGTTGTACATCGACGTGTACGTCATTATTTTGATTTTCACGTACAGGATTTTCCCCGAAATCGACAATAAAGGTAACAGGTTCATCAGGTAATTTCTGTGCGTCTCTTTGAGTACCAGTAGGATTAAGTAAAAATTCCTGTAGCCGAACGAGATCTAAATACTCTCGAAAGTTACCTATTTCAAGATTTTTTTCATAACGGCGGATAATAATTTCGATACGTGACGCTCTATCTAGTTGAGCCGCGCGCAATTGTTTAGGATCTAAAATAGGGGCTTCTTTAGCCAAACACCCTCCAACACGAATTTGTATAGTATAACAAAATATGTTATATTTATTTGCATTTCGGAATAGACCTAAGCGGCCGTGTACGGGCACGGCCGCCACCAATTATTCGGAAATTCCGAATAACTGATCTGATATAATTAACCAGTAGCAACACATGATCGCTTCTTGTTTCCCTTTGCAAAGCGGCCGGGTTTCACGGCCGCTTTATTTTTTGTCTTAACCTACACGACAAAGAAGCTTTGAATCAGACACCGGTTGCTTGCCGCAGTTTGGGACGATAGATTACAAGGCGCATTGCGAACAAAAGGAGCCCCCTTGACGCCCCCCTGGGACTGGCCATCGAGGACGTCGCCCAGGAGAGTCTCCAGGGCGACTACCACGATGGCCACACATGCAGCCGGGGCTTCGCTATCTAGGCAGAAGTGTCACATACTCGGCGATTCTGCGAGCCCCCCTAACCCCCCCTAGGATATACCCTTCAAGGACGTCATCTGGAGAGTAGCCAGGGCAATATCCTCGAAGTGGCCACCAGGCATAGGACACTTCCCAAGGAGCTATTTGTGACGGCCCCCTGGGAAGCCTGGCATTGATGGCCGTAGGACATTTCCCTGGAAGATTTGTGACAGAGCAGTGTTAAACATTTAAAAGCCCGTCGGCGAGCTATTTTTACGAAAAATCATAATTACCCCCTTAAAACCCCTGTCACACTATGATCAACTTTACATCGAGATACTTGTCTATGAGTCGCTTCACTTCCTGCGGATGCCATGGCTTTTTGTTCGGCTTTGCTAACAACGAAGACTGATCCATTTTTTTCCCTATGTACCGAAGAGAATACCCGGCATTATAATATGCCTTGATGAACTGTATCTTTTGAGCATAATCTAAAAGGTCCATTCGTACCTCTTATCCGGCCGGCCTGGATGGCCGGCCGGAAGTGAAGTGCCCGGAAGGCACTTTAAAGCAGTTCCTTAAACGCATCGATACTAAGACCGGCTTTTGTAATTATAGTACCCATAGTAAGAGCATCGATAGGATTGTTGCGGGGAATCGTAACACGTTTATAACCATTCGACATGGTTACATGTTTACCTTCCCTTGTTATCCAAAAGCCT
>JADFXJ010000155.1 GCA_015233615.1 Nitrospirota bacterium | reverse complement strand
GAACTATCTTAATCGTGAATCGGGTTTGTCCAATTCACGCTGAACCAAGACACTACCTTTAACCGAAAGGTTGATTTTATTGAGGAAACCGATAGCTATTTAATTGGCCGGCGAAGTCGTAGCCGCGCGCTTTTTGTGTTTTTACGTAAAAATTATCTAAATCCGCGCCCCTTAAAGGAGCCGACTTCATTATTCCAAGGAGATCTTCTAATGTTTCAGCTTTTTTCATTATGCCTCCGGTACGGTGATTAGGTGGAAATCTGCAAACTTTCGCGATTATAAAGTTAATTATAGCATAAATTGGGGGCGGCAGGGTAGTGAGCCGGTTGCGCAAAAGGTCAAACTCATACAGGTTCGTGAGCTTCCCAATCTCCGGTGGCAGTTCTGTTAGCTGGTTGTACGAAAGGTTAAGATCCTGCAGTTTTGCAAGCGTTCCAATCTCCGGCGGTAACTCGGTGAGCTTATGACCAGAAATATCAAGCTTAGTATCATCAGATATACGATATAACTTTATTAATTGTTGAAGTTCCGAGCTACTCATCCTATCCCCATGGGTACCTTATTTGACATCCATATCCATTACTGGTAAGATACCGGCTCTATCGCGATTCCAGGAATTCTTTCAGTTCATCTACGAAATCGGATTTCTTTATCAATTCCCTGAGTTCATTCAATCTTTCCACAGTGTCATCCCGACAAAGTATATAACCGGAGTCGTAAGTTCAAGCCCATCTAAGCCGTACTTGCTTTCCAGTAGCCCACGCAGCACCCCGTCCTGATACATCTGGCTTTCTTCTGAACTGGTCGTTATCGGCATCGTCTTTACTTCCTATCCAACTGCGTAAGAAATGCTTTCAGTTCATCTGCGGAATCGGTACTCTTTATCGATTTCTTAAATTCATCCAGTCTTTCCGTGGTAGCGTCATTGCCAAATATATTTCTAACCAGCGTCATAACTTCGAGACCTTTGGTGCCGTATTTAATTTCCAGCCCTAACTCAACCCCTTCCATTAACCCTTTGCGCTCGCCTCGCCGCTGGCCTTCCTGCAAGGCATCCTTATACATTTCGTTTTCTTCTAAATCGATAGTTATCGGCATCTTTTTTACCTCCTCATATACTTTATTATACAATTTCCTCAGACTCGACAGTATAAGCAATTTTCGAATATAATCAGCCCTTTCTCCTGGCGGCAAAAGGTATAGCTTATCAAGAATTTTTCTTATTGTAACATCTATGTTATCCGAGTGGCACAGAATTGACAGGACAACGTCCTCCGGCTTAGCGCTATCGATAAGCTCCGAACATTCTATGTCCCGTATGTCGCTAACTTGTAGGAGAAGATATTGTCTCCACTTCTTATGATTGTTTCCATTCTTACCGGAGCGTTGCCAACGTATAGCAATGTTTGATGCGGCATTATCTTATGCTGGTTAAAGATAAGGCCAGAATAGAGATACATCCTCCCGAGCATTCTCTCGTTATTCGACTGAATCTCCAGGTGTTCCAGGCTGCCGTCCGGCGTCTCTATGATCAAGTCAGGCAGTCTCATCCGAACATCCGGAAATTGAGCGTCAATGAACTTACCGGTATTAAAACCCGTAAGAAGCTTTAGAAAGTTAACCGGTACGTCCTTAATTATATCCTTGAGTGTAATGTCATATTGCTGGTGCATGTCACCTCTCGTTTGAGTTTATCATCATCTGCATTGTGACCGATGCCGGTATCTATAATCATCACAATAACCGGCTCCCACCGCTTACTAAGTTAGTATCTTACTAATTATGCAGGTCAAGTTCCGGCTAAAACCTGTTCCGGTATTCATCCGCATGTTTCCTGCAAAGCCAGTGGAAAAGCCGCTCTTACGGTAATACTGAACGTTTTCGCTCCCACGTCGAATTCGCACAATGCCTCGGAACGCATCGCCGCCTCTGCCGTTGTCAGAAAGACGCCGTTAAACCAATAAACGCCCGCAGTTTTGCCGGGGTTTTTACGATCATCTGGTGTGTCTTAACGATAAACCGGCTCATAATACCCGCCGGAGGTGTCACGTCAAAACGGTATTGAATACGCCGCTGCAGGCGATAATTGTGGAAACAAGGCAAACCCGCAGCGGAGGGCCTTACCCCATGGGTGTGACGACCACTCCCTTTGGCAAGCTTGAAGAGCCATCGGCGGACTATCTCATACGATACACATAAGCCAACCACAATCTCTGGTAACCGTCACGGCGCTTGCTATGGCAGACGTTGCCGCAGAGCGCCGTGGCGGTGAACTATCCCGTTTTCACGGCCGTCCGGCTACTCGACGAACCGAATCGTCCATAAATCATCGGCCAGGTCGTTATTAGTCAGATAGTCGTAGGGTATTGTGAAATACCCGTTGCTCCCCCAGTCCTGACCCCAGGAGTTCCTTACTATGAAACGCTGATCAGAGTCTTTGTAGCCGACCACCAGCACTGCATGGCCTCCCTCGTACTCCTCGTCCTTTTGTGGCATCTGGACAACGCCAGTCTTTGCTACTTCCTGGCTATCGAAGCTTTTGTAAAGGGAAATACCTATAATAAATGGATAATCGGAGGCGATGCAGCCTTTCATCTGCTTGATATCCTGATTTACACTGCTATAGCGAATCACTTTATCCTTGAGTGCTTTCTGATAGCAATCCTGCGTAGGGGGATCAGTGAATTTCATGATATCGTACGACCAATCGTCTTCGGAACAAACCCCCTGGCTTACCACACATTTAATGCCTTCCCTGATTTGCGCCCCGGTATCGCAGCATACTGTCCTTTCCATTACGCGCTCGTTGAAATAAATGAAAAGACGGGAAGGTACAAAATTCGGTAGACCCTGCTTGATTCGCTCGAATTCGATGGCTCCCGCAATGGCATTGGCGGTGCAACTGCCCAGTTGTCCCTGATCATAGACAGGCGGGTACTGCCTGCCTGAAGGACAATGGTCTCTGACGTCGTACTCGGCTGGAAGTGCCTGCAATTTCTCCTCAGGAGCTGCATACTTAAGATCCCGATGATCTGGCAGATCCCGAGACCATCCATAACGCTTAATTTTTCGTGGCATTTTTGTTACCTCCGTTAATAATATAGTAAGATAATATAATGCTAATATAATATCAGACGGCAGGTTACAGATTGGATACATTCGAAAATATATTTTCAGGCACTTTTTGCGTTATACCAGGTGGCAGTGTATAAATAACATGATTCGTCAGGAGTGCCCGTATTTATTAACAAGTCTGCGGCATCGTTAATGAATCCTCCGTTACAGGTATTGTTGCCATGGTCCCCGGAGGCGTACAGGACAGGGTAACCTTCTCAGATAAATCGAGGTTTGGCCTCTGCGTGTTGCCGGCGATGAGTGTGGCCGAAGCGCCCTGCAACTTAACGAAGGACAGTCGATGCAAGATTTCTCTTACTTCACTGATATTGAATTGGATGAGGTACTCTCATGACGTAGTATTTACCAGGCCCTTGCAATTCATCTTTTTTCGAAATTCACAGACGTTAAAACATCGGTAAAAACAGCCGTAAAATCAACAACGGTTCAATCCCGGGCGCCCGGGAAAAACCCCGCTAATTTATTGGCCCGCCAACTTATTGGCCTGCTGCTTCCTTAGCCTCTTTCGATATACTAACGGTATCGCCCTCGGATCTTTTTTCTGCCGCCGATTCGTTTGCTTCCTCTGCCTTTGTATTTTTACCGGCGCTTGCAGATTTAAGTGCAGCCGCCTGTGCAACTCCCGACGAAATACTTCCAATACCTGACATAGTAGCCTCCTTAGTTGCTTTTTCGATAAATCGTCTGACTCGAATATCTTTTCGGTTGTTTGTTCTTAATACTTTAGCCCGCTACTTTAGCCCGATGCTTTAGCCCGCTCGTTTAATCCGAGGCCTGCACCATTATTTCCATGGCAATGGCACGGCCTATAGCGATTCTTAAATCGTCTATTTTCAGCAGTATCGGCCCCTTACCTTCGTTGTTCAATACCTCGACGGTTTTTCCAACCCTGATGCCCATTGTCTGTATCCTTCTATCTTTTCGTTGATGCGCAACGTTTCCCCTCGAAGTTCTATGAGCGGCGAAACTTGCGATGACGGCTTTACCCCCGGTTTTTAAAAGTCCAAGCGGCATAGATTTGACATACCTGGTTTCGCTTACACCGGTATCGCTTACACCGGTATCGTTTGCGATAGCGCCGCTTACACCGGCGTCGCCAATATTGCGAACCGTCCCCGCCCCGATACGGCTTTCACCGTCCGTAGGAACACTCGATGAGCTTACGGCACTTTGTGTTTGCGCATTTTCATCCAGGGATAGAAGCGCCTCCTTATTTCTGCAATCGGCACATATGCCGTAAATGTCCATTTTATGCCCTGTAAGGAGATACCCATTGGACTCGGCAAGTTTCTCCTGTATCGATTCAATCGTGGTGTCGAAGACCTCTACCGTTTTGTTACAGGAGACGCAGATTAAATGGTCGTGGTGCTGGCCTTCGTATTCATACCTTTTTACACCGTCGCCAAAGTCTTCTTCCCTTGCCAGCCCGGCCACGCACATGAGTTTTAGCATTCTGTAGACCGTGGAATGGCTGATAGTGTCGTCTTTTTGAGTGATTACCCGGTGCAGCTCTTCGGTCGATAAATGCTGCTTGCTCGTTAAAAACTCGTCCAGTATCAAATTTCTTTGCGAAGTCATCTTCTGTTGCCTTTCACGCAAGAACTTTTCGAAATATTCCTTAATGTTTTCTATGGTTTTGGTTTTATTATTCTGAAACATACCGCATCCGCCTCCTCATACCAAGGCGGCAAGGAGAAAGCGACGCAGGCGTACTGTTACGTACGTCGAGGAGCTTTTGACGATTGGCTTCGAAGTTAATCGAATGAATGCAATTTGGTATCAAGCGCCTCCTGAGCGTGCCCGGATACTCCGGTATGCCAGAGGTAGCACTGCACTGCACTGCATTGCCTTGACGTTTACATAGATATTGAAATTCATTTTCATAGACAGTATACGCATAACGATACCGTCGTGTCAAGCGAGATTTTTTACGGCGTCTATTTTTGTATAGATGGCGTCGTCGAGGCACGTGCTGGAGGGGCTTATGAAGGCGCTTGGTATTACTACCGCTGTCGGGCGGCCTGTTTCAGGTATTTGGTTAAGTATTTGGTAAGCGCTTGGTTAGTCTTTGGCAGCCGGGTACATATTCTATGTCGATATATCCAGAATTTCCAGGCACGGGTTTCCAACGTCAGGTTTTCAGGGATTGGATGCTATCAGGGTAAGCACCCCGTTCCCCCTTTAACTACATGAACGCCTTGTCGATATCAGAAATGATATCCGTAATTAAAGTGTTAATATATTCTATATTGGCAATTTTACAAATGTCAAGGGTTATTTCCTCCAGGAGTTCCCCCAAAAAATAATAGGAAGAAAGCTAAAGCCGGTATTGGAGCCATAAAGTATCAGGCAGGCTTGCAGGGAAAGCGACTCAGGCAGCCCGTCTCGCCGGTGTCGCAGGCGGCGGTGCAATTGCCGCCGAGTCCGAATGACCTCACGGCTAACGGACAAGAGATTAACACGAACCACACGAACAAAAGCACGAAAAAGGACTATTGTCCCGTCAAGCATGAAATGTCGTATTCCAGCCAAGCCGTCGCCCTCCCCCGCCTCTCATTTCCACTTAACGCCCGTTGAAGTCCATGAAAGTGCAGTGGTCGGCGTCCAGTAGTACAGGTAGCCATCTATCCAGGCAAGGATACCGCCGTACTGGTACCATTGCAGATAATAAGTGTCGCCGCTTGCGGTACCCGGCAGCAGGCTGCCCACGGATTGGCCAAAGGTTGACGCGTAAGCTGCGGCGTAACTGTTAATCGCGTTTTGGGCCTTCTGGGAATCGCTTTGCGCCGCGGTTACGGTAACACGCTTCATATCGTAAGCTTCCCAAAACCCCGTCCCGGTTTTATTAATCCAGTTGCCGACAAATACATATCCATTGGGGTTTGTTGTACCCGGAACCTGCCAATTGTACGTCGTAACCGATGGAGAGAGGGTCGTCAACTGTTGCCACGTACTGCCGTCGTAGTAGCCGACATACAAGGTTCCGCTTTGAGTTAACCCCGACGATTTCCACGTAATGGCCTGCCCGGTACCGTACGTCAGGGCGGCTCCGTCCTGGGGTGAAGTTATGGCGACAGAGGCGGCAACGCTTGCGGTAAATACTGCCGAGACCGTTTTGTTCAACGTCATCATAACGGTACACGTATTTGCCGAGACAAGATCGCATCCGCTCCAACCGCCCGGTGATGCGCCCGCATTCGGCGTAGCCGTCAGTACTACCTGTGCGCCGTTGGCGTAAGTTCCCGTACACCGGGCTGCACTGCACGAAAGCGTGCCGGGACTGGCCGTAATCGACCCGGAGGCTCCTCCGCTGCCGGTTATGTTTACCGTCAGCGTATAGGTCGTCCCTGCCACAGAGCCGCTCGAAACGGTAAACGCCTTTAAGCTGACGTTTGTATTGGCGTAATGGTCCGTTAAGTCTTCCCAACCCGATCCGTCGTCGGAGATAAAGCTCTGACCGGGGACAGCCGTTGCTTTAGAGCTGTAGCCGGCTATGGGGGTCTCTATCGCGATCGGATAGTTAAACCCCGGAGTCGTGAGCTTTACGACAACGGAAAATTGCCGGCCCTCAGTGAGAGTTATCGGGGAGGGCAGCGTAACGGTATGGTAACCCGGCATCTGAAAGGAACCGCTGGTGGTTAACGCTAAGCTGCCATCGATAGGGCTATTGTTTACGTTTGTGTATACCTGCACCTGGTAGGCCGAGTTCATCGCGTCGGTGTGGAAGCTTACCGCTTTCAACTGCTCTTGTCCCGTGGAGGAGGCGTCCGAGGCGCTTGCGGTGAATACGTTTGCAAACCACGCGGTATCGGAGCCAAGACCAAGGGCTGCGGTTTCGCCAAGAGGGTCGTACTGGTAAACGTTGGTATAGTTCGAAACGCTTTGCTCCCCTTCGAAGACGAAATTATCCGTGCCTATGAGAGAGTCGTAGTAGGAGATGTAAAAATAGCCGTTTTCACCCCAGTTGGTGCCCCAACTGTTTTTCGCGATGAAGGCGCCCGCTGACGGCGGGGTTGGCGAGCTTGAGGAGGCGCCCGGAGATTGGGTTTTACCGAAATTGGCAACCGGGTAGTTATCGTCCCACCCCACGATTGTGACGTCGTGATTGGATGAATAACGGGTGCTGTTACCGTTGAAGTAGTATGAGTGGGTGGAGGAGTTGTAGTATGCGTCGTCGTAGTAAAGAGACGACGACAACGCGCCGTAAGTCGTCACGGCCCATTTAATGTTGTTATTGTCCGCAGAGCCTGAGCGATCGGGCACGATGATGACTTCGGTAACGTGTTTTTTGGGGGATAGTCCCGACTGCGAAACTGTTGAGTTTGCATTGTAGGGGTCATCCGACTCGCTTACCGGGCCGCTCCACCGTGACAGGTAGGCCGTGGAAATGTCCTCGTTTCCTCCGTC
>JADFXJ010000001.1 GCA_015233615.1 Nitrospirota bacterium | reverse complement strand
CTTTAGCCCCGACGGAAAGTTTATCGCTTCTGGAAGTGGGGATAAGACCGTAAAAGTATGGGACGTGCAAACTGGTGCTCTTCTTCGCACTCTTGCAGGACATTCGTCTTCTGTATACAGCGTAAGCTTTAGCCCCGACGGAAAGTTTATCGCTTCTGGAAGTGGGGATAAGACCGTAAAAGTATGGGACGTGCAAACTGGTGCTCTTCTTCGCACTCTTGCAGGACATTCGTCTTATGTAACCAGCGTAAGCTTTAGCCCCGACGGAAAGTTTATCGCTTCTGGAAGTGGGGATAATACCGTAAAAGTATGGGACGTGCAAACTGGTGCTCTTCTTCGCACTCTTGCAGGACATTCGTCTTCTGTATACAGCGTAAGCTTTAGCCCCGACGGAAAGTTTATCGCTTCTGGAAGTTGGGATAGCACCTTCAGAATCTGGGATATCAATAAAAACGAATCTATTTACGTAACAGCTTTATTACCCGGCAATGAATGGATAACTTTTAATGAGAAAAAGCTTGTTTATCATTCATCTTTACAAGGTGACGAATATATGGCGGTTAGATTCGATAATAATTCATTTCCAGTTTATCCACTAAAATATTACAGAAAAGAACTGAAAACTGAACAAAATAATATATTTTCTGCATTTAACGCCGTACAACCGACAATAGAACCTAAGCGTTTTAAGCTGTGGCGGGATACAAGCCGTAATAAATGGAAATGGGGTATCTTTGTTTTTCCGTTTATCCTATTGCCATCTATCTATGTTTACCTCCTGTCAAGACGATCTGATCCGATAGTCGTAGCCAGAGAGTTTTTTTCGAAAGCAGATTTTATAAAAATTACCAACATTAACAAAGAGCTTTATCTTCTATATAAACAAAACATCCAATCCACCGTTATGGCATCCCTCTGGAAGGACGGCAAAATCATAGGAATGAAACATATCGGCGAAGCTATTAAAGACAAAGTAAAGGAAAGGCTCAAAATATATCTTATTTATAAAGAAGATAAACATAACGTAAATGAAGGCGTTAAGGAATTAAGGAACAAATACGGCATGGCTATGGATATAATCCCTCTTTATTCGTCGATTCTGGAGAAATCGATAGAGAGCCCTAAATGTAAAGAGGATCTGTTGCGTCTTGAAGAACCATACACGATAAGAACGGACCCATACATCGAACGTACACCGATTAGCGATCCCGTATGGTTTTACGGAAGAGCACAAAACATAGAAAATCTCACCCGCATGATTTCCCAGGGACAGCACGTATGTCTTTGCGGCCTTAGAAAAGTCGGGAAAACATCTTTAGTAAATCAACTCCTTCAGCATTTTGTCAAAGCACCAATTGTTTTTATCGACTGCCAGACAAAAACGGATATGGCAGAAAGTTACTTTAGAGAAATACTTATACAACTACACAATAAACTTAATGCCCATCATATTAAGAAACTACCCGTGATTCCTACAGAGTTAAATAAGGATACTTTTGAAAATATTTTTTTACACTTTGTCGACAAATGGGAAAAAGTAAGACAAAACGAGAAGGTCATCATCTTTTTTGATGAGATAGACAAATTATTTAAAGACAGAAGACAGACGGGCAGTGAAAATGCACTGGTCGAGTATGTTAAGCTCTTCAGCGTTTTGCGTGGCCTGGCCCAGACGAGACGTTCGCTTACAACAGTGGTAGCTACTTATCGACCGGATATAAACAGACAAAACATACTTATGGAAACTATTGGTGAAAACCCAATGTATAATTCGTTTTATGAGGAGTTTCTCGGATATTTCAATCTTGATGACACTGTAACTATGATTAAAGAAATCGGGCTTTGGAAAGATATTCACTGGGACGAGGGAGGGCCGCAGATAATATTCGAATATACGGGAGGCGACCCACTTGTATCCAGAATCTTTGCAAGCTTTGCCTCAGACAAGGGGAAAATAAAGGAAATCACCATTAAAAGAGTCGAAGAAACGTGTTCCATGCTTTTAGAAACTTTCAGTGAAAACGATATAGGAAACCATTACAAAGAATCGGTATGGAATCAAATGAAACCGGATGAACAGGAATTGGTTAAACGAATTATTAGCTCCGGAGATGAGGGCTATCCTGAGGGCAATACTCCGAAAGAACTTTTAGAAGCGAAGGCCAATCTGAAAAGATTCACTCTGGTTAATAGCGAGGAAAACAGATTATTTTTTCGTGCAAAGTTTTTTGAACAATGGTATAAATGGCGGTTTTAGAAAAATTATAATACTCGAAGGGAGGCTGTAAAATGGGGTATAGTTCAACAATTGTAAATAATGATATGTTTGTAGGCCATGAAGATATTTTAAACGATATAATGAACGGATTAAAGAACGGCGAGTCATACGCCATTATTGGAGGACGGCGATGTGGAAAGACTTCGATTCTCCGTAAAATCGAGGAAGTATTAAAAATACCGTCTAAAATTGAGCTGTTTAATGTGAAGCCTTGCTATATTGATGCGCAGGGATTAGACGATTTTACGGTACGCGGTGTTTTCAGAGAGATCTATAGCCAGACTGTGAAAGGACTTTGCAACGCAAGCTGGCTCTATGCCGACAATGGACATGATTATGATAATTTCAAAAAACATCTGGATCAAATAAAGCCAATGTTTGAATCTAAATATGGAGACAACTGGCTCGTTGTGCTTCTTATCGACGAACTCGATATGCTTTCAACAAAGTTAAATAATGATTTATTTTTTCAAAACCTTAGAAATTTTTTGATGAACTCCGATTTTGCAAGGAATTTCAGACTCATTACCACTGGAGTAAAGATACTTTCTAATCTTATATCACATGGTTCTCCGCTTAATAATTTAAAATATAAATATTTGGAAATCGTTTCGGAAAAAGCGGCCGATAACCTAATCTGCAAAGGTTTTCCCTATGGATTCAGACCTGAAGTGAGAGAGTACTTCGTGGATATTACAGGCAGACATCCTTATATCATGCAAGGAATTTGCGAAAATCTGCCTCGCAATGGAAATGCAGTAGATGAAATGGCTTTATATACTGCCAAAACTAAATTTCAGGAAGAACACAGAGATTTTAACACGTGGCGAGATGGTTTTAGTGAGACTGAATGTACGATTTACCATTTATTGGCGGAAAGTAAAGATAGTTTTTTAACTGGAATCGAGTTAAAAGACGCCATTCATCCTAGTCTAATCAGCAACGTTCAAGATAGTCTCACCACTCTTAGGTACCATGGCGTAATAGACAGAACAGACAAAAACAAACCCAACAAAATAGCTGGCACAATATTCAAAAAATGGTTTGAAGAAAACCTGCCGAAGGATAAGATCAAGCTTAGCGAAAAAGCCTTAAAAGCTGCGCTTATAAAATCTACGGAAGATCTTTTAGAGGCCGTAAACGGCTCCGCGCTTGGAAATGAAGAACTGGCCAAAGCTCAGGAAGCCCTTAATGATGCAATAAGCAAGCTGAAAGACGATACAACCGATATTTCCATTAACAAAAACTACCTTCGAACGACTTTTGATAAAACTTTAGAAATATTAAAAACAGCCGGTCCTATTATAAAAGATTCAGCTAATATATATTCAGCTTTAAATGTTCTCGGAACATCTATAGGATGGGCTGCAGGTTTTTTAAGTGGAACAATATGAATTTAGCTCAACTTTTAAATAGAAATGGATGCTCTATTTTTAGCTGTAAAAATATGGAGTAACCCAATGCTCCCGGACGGCTTATAAGAACGGGTGAACGGTTGCTTAATACCAGGTTGTGGTCATAATAGCAAACAAAGCACAAGAAATGAGGAGGGGAAAGCCTTCCCCTCGCTTCGGCCACCTTCGGTGTCCTCCGCTACCCCTTCTGAGTGTGTGATCGGGAGCCACTGGCATCCCCGTGTAATGCTCCCCAAGGGACTGCTAATAATCTCATATTACCTATATGAATGCCAATTAGAATAAGTAGACGGAAAGCGTTGCCCACCTTCCGTCTATTCTTGCCATCTTAATAAACCCTCCGCATTAGAAAGTATATAAGACACCTGATAGGCAACAGTCCATACCCATAATTATGATGGGACCTGCAAAGCAACAGTCGCTTTGGGAACCTGCTGCATGTCGAATTATGCTTATCTTTTTCATATCACGAACCTCCTATAAGTCATTTTACAGGGAGCTACGCTGCCCATGGTAAACATTACGTATAAGAGTATACTATAATTCCATAGAATTGTCTATAACAATTTTGGTGGGACATAAAATAATATGGGAACGGTTCCTTTTCGTAAAAATGATCATCCGGAATCTCGACATAAAAACGCCGTTGACGGACTAATCGTCTTCCGCTCTGTCGCCCTCATCAAACTTAGTATCATCTTCCAGTTCCATCAGATTTCGAGGGAGTAATGCGGTGGCCTCATCGGTTGGAAGCTCCTGCACGTCCTTGAGTTTCCTTCCGACGGCTCTTGACCTCACCTTGGCCTTATCGATTGTGTCCGATGCCTGCTGAAGCTTTTTTTGCACCGCATCTAAAATATCGCCATATTTTGTCCACTCGGTCTTGACGGCAGCAAGGAGGCTCCATACCTCGCTGGAACGCTTCTGTATGGCCAGCGTACGAAAGCCCATCTGAAGGCTGTTCATAATCGACCACAACGTAGTCGGGCCGGCGATAACCACGCGGAACTCCCGTTGAATGACCTCGGTCAAACCGGTTCTGCGAATGACTTCGGCAAAGAGTCCCTCTATGGGCAAAAACAAAATACCGAAGTCCGTGGTATTTGGCGGGTTTAAGTACTTTTCGCTGACGTCTTTTGCACAGGCTTTGACGCGGCTCTCCAGTTGCTTTCCCGCAGTCTCCACCCCTTCGGCATCGGCCCGCTCCTGAGCCTCGACAAGTCGCTGATAGTCTTCGATAGGGAATTTGGCATCAATCGGCAGCCAGACGACCTCATCCATGTTTGCGCCCTGCCCCGGCAGCTTGATAGCAAACTCGACACGCTCTCCGCCATCCTTCGTTGCCTTGTTGGTGGCAAACTGATCGGTATTAAGTACCTGCTCCAACAGTGCCCCAAGCTGCACCTCTCCCCATGTCCCCCGCGTCTTGACGTTCGTAAGTACCTTCTTAAGGTCACCGACGCCGGTTGCAAGCGTCTGCATCTCTCCAAGCCCCTTGTGCACCTGCTCCAGGCGTTCGCTGACTTGCCTGAAAGACTCGCCAAGACGCTTTTCCAGCGTTCCCTGGAGTTTCTCGTCCACGGTCTGGCGCATCTGATCAAGCTGCCTGGCGTTGTCGCTCTGCATACTCTGGAGTTTGGCTTCCACCGTTACCCTGATCGCCTCAAGCTTATTTTCATTCGAATCCGAAAGCTTACCAATAGCAGATGACATGGTCTCAAGTTGTGCCGCCTGCGCAGAAGCCAACCCACTCATAGTAGTGTTCATCGTCTCGGACAAACTGCCGAGAGTTGCCACCACTTCTTCCCGAAGCTGCTTCGCTCCCGTAGCGGATTCGGCACGGACACCATCCAACCGTTCACCGCTCATTTTTGCAAATGCGGTAAGCTTGGCGGAAAAATCATCGAGTTGTACTTTCTGCAGGTTGGCAACTTCCACCATTGTCCGCATCACGGAATCTCCGAACGTCTTGAAAGATTCGGAGAGTTCCTGCCGCTGTGCTTGTGCGGCCTTACCCAGTTCGTTTCTGCTCAGGGCTACTTCATCTCTTACCATACGCTCAGAACGTTCCTGGGCCTTTTCGAAAGCATCGAGACGGGAAAAGAGCGCCGGGGCATCAACATGGGATACTTTTCTTAAGATCATAATCATAATAGCTATAACTGCTATCAGCAGAACGGGAGTCACGAACATCAGAATATCAGTCACGAACAACCTCCTTCGAAGAATTTCTTGTTTGAGTCATATGGCATAAATAGGAGCGTCAATCAAATCTGCCTTTCTTTTTTTTCTGTACCATCGTTGACATCTTTGGGAGGTTGTTCTACAATATAAGTGTATAAGTAGAAGAATCGCTCTGGACCATGCGCAAAGCATCATCCCCCAGAACCGTTGTGGGGGTGAAGGGTATGCAGGGTGCTGGGTTGCTCTGACTCTCCAGAAGAAGGCAGTGCCCTTCTTTCCCAGAGTGATTCTTCTAATTTAGACAATTCTTTACGACCCATAAAGCGTGCACCATAAAGCGTGCAGAGGTTATTCCGTAAAAATCTCCCTCTTCGGCCGGCCTTAATTCTATAATAGCGATTATGGTCTCTTTCAATATTAAATTTACCATAACCACCGCTATCCCCTACTGTTTTACCTATTTGCAATCTTATAGGCGCTTCTTTACCTCCGATTTTCTTAGCCACGTCTTTATCGATACGCCCAAAGTCAAATGTCCCGTTACCGGCTTTAATGAACTCACTTTCGATTGCTTGTCGGGGCAAACCTTAAACCGGGCCTTAGATCAGAAAACCGGGCCTTAGATCAGACCTTTTCACTGGCCTTTTGCAGATACTCGTTCAGGGCGGCGATGGTAAGACCGTATTGCTCTTTAAAGTTTTCCAGGTTAGCCGAGGCCTTGTTGAAATCCTTTTTCCTGGCGGCCAGTTCCATCTTGAATGCCTCGTCCTTCAACCTGGCAGCCCCTGCGTTTGCGGCCATCCCCTTCAGGGTATGGGCATTCTTTTCGAGTTCCCTGGCATCCCTTACGTCTACGGCTGAACTCAGGCTATCCACCAGGGACGAGGACGTATCCAAAAATATCTGCCACATCTCGTGTATTATATCCTCGTCGCCGTCCACCCTCTCGTAAAGCTCTTCAAGGTTTACGATCTTTGCCTGTGGACGTGCCTCCATGGCAGGCTTGGGCTTTTTTTCCGTTACGAGGCGATCCATCATCTGGTAAAGCTCATCCGAACTCAAGGGCTTGGAGATATAATCGCTCATTCCCGCCTTGAGACACTTTTCCTTGTCTCCTTTCATGGCGTGGGCCGTCATGGCGATTATAGGGATGGTTTTGCCCTCGCCAACGTCGGCGGAACTTCTGATAATCCTTGTGGCCTCGAGGCCGTCCATGTCCGGCATCTGAACGTCCATGATAACAACGTCGAAGCGCCCCGCCTTCAGAGCCTCTACGGCTTCTTTACCGCTTTTGGCCACGACGACGTTATGCCCTTTCCTTTCGAGAAGTCTTGCGGTAAACATCTGGTTTACCATGTTGTCCTCGGCCACCAGAACGTTGTAAGTTCTTCGGAGTTCCTGGACCGAGTGCCGGGTTATCACCTGCGAAACCGGCTCTTCCTGCCTGTAGAGTGCCAGTGTGACGGCGTCTGTGAGGTTGGTATCCGTTATAGGCTTTACAAGGTAGCCGTCTATGCCGAGGTCCTTACAACGTGAAGCATCTCCTTTGAGGCCTGCGGCTACGGAGAGAATTATTTTCAAACCCTTAAGCCTGGAGTCTGCTTTAATCTTTTCGGACAGGACGAAACCATCCATATCGGGCAGTTGGAAGTCGATTATGGCAAGAGCGAATGGAGTGCCGGCCGACATGGCTGACTTTATCTTGATAAAAGCGACGGAGCCCTCGCCAACCGTTTCCACTCTGAAACCTTTATCCGTCAGTATATCGGAGCAGGTTTTTACCCACTGATCGCCGGAGTCTACGACGATAATGCTTGCTCCTTCATGTTTTGTATCCTCTAAAAGGGAAGAATCGCTGCGGTTAATGATACCGCCCTTGAAGCGAATCGTGAAGTGAAAGATACTGCCCTTTCCAAGCTCGCTCTCCACCCAGATTTCACCCCCCATCATGTTGACCAGCTTTTTGGCAATAGACAGTCCCAGCCCGGTGCCGCCGTACTTTCTGGTCATGGAACCGTCTACCTGGGTAAAACTCTCGAAGATGAAGCTTATTTTGTCCTGAGGGATACCTATACCGGTGTCTTTCACGGAAAAACGGAGGAAACATTGGTTAGCCTTCAGTAAGTCGTCCTGAGAGATAACAGAGGGAGCCTCTTCCACTGTGATTTTAATTTCACCATGCTCGGTGAACTTCACCGCGTTGCCTGCGAGGTTCACCAGTACCTGGCGAAGCCTGCCAGGGTCGCCACAGAGCTCGTCAGGGATTTTTGGGTCTATTTCCATATATAAGCGCACGTTCCTGGACTTTGCCTCTAAGGACAGAGGCTCGAGGGCCGAGCCAAGCGTATGAGAGAGTGTGAAGTTTATCTCTTCGAACTCCATTTTACCGGATTCTATCTTCGAGAAGTCCAGAATGCTGTTAAGCAGACTCAGGAGGCTGTTCGAGGAGTTCTTTACCATGGTGAGGTATTCGTTCTGCTCTTCGTTTAAATTAGTGTTGAGGGCCAGTTCCGTCATGCCGATTATGCCGTTCATGGGAGTGCGCAACTCGTGGCTCATGTTGGCGAGAAACTCGCCCTTGGCGCGGTCTGCCTCCTCGGCGGCCTCTTTGGCCCGTATTAATCGCTCTTGTACCATCTTGCGCTCCGCTATCTCCTGGACTAGTTGCTCGTTGGTAGTCGTGAGTTCCCGGGTACGATCCTTTACGAGCTCTTCGAGGTGTTGGCGGTAGTTGAGAAGTTCTTCGTCGATACGCTTCCTTTCGAGAGCGTTGACAAATATTTCGCCACATATCCTGATGAGGGCTATTATGTCGTCGGACCAAATCTTTGGGGACTCGACGGCGTCAAACCCAAGCATTCCCGTCAGTCTTCCTTCGTAGACCATGGGTACCGCTATAAAGGACTTGACCTTTCTTTCCCGTAAGCAGGCCAGGTCTTCATCTGCGCCCCCGGATAGGCCGGCGTCGTCGATGGAGCCATACGTGTTTGGTATGTAGACGTTGTCGAATCGCCCGAGCCTCTGGCACAACCACTTCATCTTTTCGAAAAGAACGTCTTTCATGGATGGACTGTCATCGTCACGGTCAATCTTCCATTCGAATGCGTCCGGTGGACCTGCGGAGTATGCAGACCTGGCTCCCCCGTCCGGCTTTGCTCCCCCCTCCGCTCTGGCCCCCCCGTCCTTGCCCTTGGAAAAGACGATTATATAGCCACGCTCGACACCGAGTACCTTTCCTATGGCCTGAAGGGCATGGTAGAGCCAGTTTTCCACCTCGGCGGCAGGTATCGTTATGAAGGTCGAGGATATGGTGGTTATGAGTTTTATGAACTCGACTATATACTGTAGTTTTTTCTCCGTCCTCTTACGCTCTATTATCTCCGAGAGCATCTGCTGATTTACCTCGGCAAGCTCGCCGGAACTCTCTTCCATTGTGGCCTGATACTGGTTAAAGCCATGTACCAGGTGATTGAAGACCTCCGTAAGCTGGGCTACTTCGTCCAGGGCGGTATCCTTCTCCAGGCTCAGGTTGAACTGCGTACGGGCGATAGTCCCGGCCTCCCGGGTAAGATCGCTAATGGGCTTGACAAGTCTCCTGACCAGAAACAGCCAAAAGATGGAACTGAGAAATAGCGCAGTGGAAAATAAAACTATCGTAATCTTCGCATGTACACCAGTTGCCAGTATCGCTATCACGATAACGGCCACCATCTGGGGCAGTATTATAAGAAGGCTGAGCTTTCCTGCCAAATTAAGGTGTTTTTTGCCCATGCCTTTACGGTTCGCTCTGAGTGATTTGCGGGGACTTGCCCAGGATTTTAATAAACTCCCTGAATACGTTCAAATCAAAATCCAGCCCGTTGTTACGCAGGAAAGAGAGAGCCTCGAAAGGAGTTATGGCCCTTGAAGTGGGACGGGAGGTCGTAAGGATGTCATACTGGTTCGTAAGGGCAACGATTTTCCCGAAGGGGTGCATCTTGTCTCCGGTAAGCTGTGAGGGGTAGCCGGAACCGGAGAGCTTTTCGTGGTGCTGAAGTATAGGGTAATAGGTCTCGTCGGGTATGCCCTTGTAGAGTCTCACGATGTTGTATCCCTCGATAACGTGCTCCTTGAGCATTTTCGCCTCGAAGTCGGTGAGACGCTCCTCGGGCTTGTTCAGTATCTCCGGAGGCATGGTGTTCTTGCCGATGTCGTGGAGCAGGCTTCCCATGCCTATGCAAAAAAGTTCGGTGTCTTTGTTAACGCCGAGAGCTATGGCGGTAGCCACTGAAAACACGCTCACGTTAACGCAGTGGGAGTAGGTATAATAGTCATATTTGTTTATTGTAAGAAGGTTCGATATGATGCCCCTGGAATCCATAATGGCGGTGATGATGTCCTCTACCGCACCCCTGCACTCCTGCATTTTTTCACTGTTGTCAGGGTTATCGAGTAGTTCCTTAACTATCATCTTGGCGTTTTCCTTCACCATTATGTTTTTGACCTGTTGGGAGTTCAGCTCTCCGAGGCCTCCTTTCAGAGAGTCACTCAGGTAGCTCTTGTACTTCGCGAAGTTACTCTTTTCTATCAGGAGTTCTCCCTTTCTATCGAGCATGGCATCCGTTATTACAACTTTTTTCCCGTCATATTCTGCCAGTGTTTTTATGTCCATGCCATTTTTTACGTAAATGGTGAAGTCAACGCTGGTGCCTTTCAATATGCTCAGACGATCCACGTTGAGGAGGTCTTCCTTTTTTCGAACGTAATCGGAAAATGGGGAAACCGGAGCACCTGATGGGCCTGAAGCGCTTATGGCCGGCTTTTGCGCCTTAGAGAGATTTTCCCTGACAATTATGGCCTCCGGTATGGTTTCCGGGGTTTCTGCGGGTTTTGCTGGTTCTGCGGATTTGGACGGCGAGGCCGATATCGGCTGAACCGGCACCGATTGCCCCACGTCTATCCCTTTGTCGGTATCTATGAAAACATGTTTCAGCGAGGCATTTCGTATCTTTTCTATCTGTTCCTCGTCTTTGATAATAAAGCGATGCTTCAAAAAAGGAGTCTTAAACCACGAAATGTCCAGGCCGTCAATGTACATCCCTATTTTGAGGTCTCTGACCGATATTTTCTTTCTCATTCAGATAGCCACCTGTCCGTTATGTTATTTAAGTAATTATAAACTATATGCGTTAAATTCTGCAAAGATGCAATCGAATTAGCAATTTGCGAAGAGGAAAAAAAAACGTGGGTTGTGAGAGTTGCGATTCATTATTACATCGAAATGTGCTAATATACTCCAGCACGCTCTATCAAGGAAAAGTGCCGGCAGGTCTTCCAGGCTCTTTGACGTAGTTCTCTGGCCGGCTTTTCGGTGAAGTTCTCCGGGTTGGCCCATTGGGATAATTTTCTATTGGGTTGGCTCATCGGGACAAAGCTCTGTTAAAGAAGGAAAGATTATGGATAAAAGCGCAATATATAACATTTTATGCGTAGACGACAACGAAAACAATCTCTTCTCCCTGGGCGTTCTCCTGTCCGAACTGGAAGGCTGCAAAATACTCAAGGCCAATTCGGGCAAGGCGGCACTGGAAATACTCCTTGCCGTGGAAATAGACCTCATTCTGCTGGACATACAGATGCCGGAGATGGACGGATTCGAGGTAGCCGAACTGGTTAAGTCCAACAGGAGAACCAAAGATATACCCGTCATCTTCTTAACCGCAGTATTCAAATCGGAGGAATTCATAAAAAAAGGCTATCGCACCGGAGCTATAGACTACCTTACAAAACCCATAGACGACAACCAGCTCTTAAACAAGTTAAACCTGTACATAAAGCTGTTCGACAGGGAAAAAACCCTGAAGGAACTAAACAGGACGATCTACCAGCGCGTTGCCGAACAACTCAGCAGCAGCCGCCAGAAAGACTACGTAATCATACAGCAGGCACGCATGGCCTCCCTGGGAGAAATGATAATCAACCTATCCCACCATTGGAGACAGCCACTTAATACCCTGGGAATTATTATCCAGGGTTTGCCCGACACCTACGACAGTAATGAGCTAAGCAGGGAGTACATTACCGAAATGGTAGACAAATGCATGGACCTTATTGCCAAGATGTCCGGCAGAATAGACGATCTGAGAAGTTACTTCAAGAGCGACTCAGCAAAAGAGGCTTTTAGCCTGACAGAGGAGATTGCTAAGGTCTGCTCCATGGCGGAGCCCTTATTGAGCCCGGCAAAAATAAACCTGGAAATATCGGTGGACGAAGACCTCACCGTACACGGATACCCCAGCCAGTTCAGACAAGCTCTGCTCAACGTAATAAGCAATGCCAGGGATGCCCTGGTTAATGGGCAGGCCAAAGAGCCCTTTGTAAACATCCGGGGCTTCAAAGAAAACGATAAGTGCACCATACTGGTAAGAGACAACGGCGGAGGAATACCCGAAAACGTCGCTTACCGCATCTTCGAACCTTACTTCACGACCAAAGAGGTCGGCCAGGGAACAGGCCTCGGGCTATATATAGCAAAACAGATAATAGAATTGAATATGCAAGGCAAGCTTTCCTTCGTTAACACGGGTGAAGGAGCCGAGTTCAAAATAGTTATCTGAATACGCGATGTTCGACTTGTTTGTCGTCACTGCCGGCTAGTGTCACGTCAACAGTAATAATATGACGCATTCATTCTGGTACCGCCAACCGCCCCTTTTCGTCATTCCGGGCAAGTCCCGGAATCGCCCTTGCCCTTGTCGTCATTCCGACAAGGGGCAGGCATCAAAAAGAAGGGCCAGGCATTCATGCCCGGCCCTTACAGTTTGCATAGCCTTCTTTAACTTACTTTAATCTTTACCTGGTATTTTTGCTTATTTACCCATAATATGGATTTCGGCACGCCTGTTTTTCGCCCTTCCAGCGGGATTATCCTTTCCATTGGGTAGTTTGTTGGGAGCCACCGGGCGGGTGAAACCGTAACCCTCAACTTTAATTCTTTCCGCGCCGACACCCTTCACGACAAGGTAATGCTTGACGGCATCAGCCCTTCTTAAGGACAGGCGCATGTTGTACGCGGCGGTGCCTTTGCTGTCAGTGTGTCCCTCAATCAGGATATTGGCATCGGGGTATTTCTTGATGATACTAGCAGCCATGTCCAGCTCCGGCTTATACATCATCTTGATGCTGTACTTGTCGAAATCGAAATTGACTATCTTTATGACGGCAATCTCTCTGGACTGCTCCTCCGCCTTAGGTGGCTCGGCAGCAGGTGGCGGGGGTGGGGGTGGTGTCTCTGCCTTGGCCACCGGTTTGGCCGGACACAACGCATTAGCCATAGCAGTGGCCTTTTTGGCCATCTCGATACCTTCTTTGGTAAAACACGCCCAATAGGTATCGTAAGCATCGTCGCGCATCTTTGCCGCGGCAGCAAATTCCTCGGGGCATTCCTTGTCTTTACCGGTAGCCCTGGCAGCAGCTATAGCCCTGTCGGCTTCGGGAAGTTCCTTGTGATAGTACCATGTGGAGTGTTTCGGATAGAACTCCATTCCAGCACAGCTAACGAACATCAACGCGCTAGCTGCCAACAGTAAAAATACCATCCTCCTTAAAGCTGTACTGTGTTTCATAGTTACACCTCCGTGTTATTTCGGGAATTTTAATCCTATTCATTATATACTAACTCAAATATCAGTCATTTTTCAACTGAAATATTTTAAAGTTTCTTACATATGAATATCGGTATATCGATGGTAATATTTGACGTTATGCCGTGATACATGGAATATTAAAGACTATATCGCTATTATAATGATTTTCGTCGAAATCCGTCAAAATTCCGTGAATCCGGATAATAACGCTGGAAATACCGGAGAAGGCACATAAACCCGGATACACGCCTTTACGGCTTGTTGTCTTTAATAGTTAAGGAACATCAATCCGGGTGGTCCTGCTTTTGGGAAAATAGTTCAGCCCTGATTAAACCGATGGCCCTGACACACTTAAACCGATGGCCTTGACCGGCCCGATGGTTATCGTATACAATCGATATTGGAGGTATATTTATGATGTCACATGAAGGACTGCCGCCCACTAGCGGCAACAAGAAAAACTACGAAACCTCCGACGGGACTTGCGGCGGGGCAACCGGTGAAATTTCAGGCGGGACCAACGGAGAAACCTGCGGCGGTGTATCCGGGTTGACGCCTAAATGGACTCTTGCCGACCTGTTTTCATCCCCGGAGAGCCCGGAGATAGAAAAGACTTTCCGTGAGCTCGACGCGTGTGTCACGTCGATAGAGTCAGTGCGTGGACAACTGGGCCCGGATATTGACGGCGGCCACTTCGCCGCCATCTTGTCGGAGATAGAGAGATTCGCAGCCGCCGTGTCCCGCATCGGTGCATTCGGACAACTCTGGTTTTCCGAAGATACACAAAACGGCGCGGCACTGGACTTCATAGGCCGTACGGAGGAAACTCTCACCAGGCTTTCCAACCGCATCGTCTTTTTCGACCTATGGTGGAAGTCTCTCGACAACGCCAACGCAAACAGATTAAAGGCCTTCGGCGGCCGCTTGAAGTATTATCTGGAAAATCTGCGCAACTTCAAAGACCACACCCTCTCCGAACCGGAGGAAAAGCTCATAAACACCAAGGACTTAAACGGGATAAACGGTCTCATGACCATATATGACATGCTCACAAACAAGTTCGTATTCCATCTTGAAGCAGAGGGCAAAAAATTAGAGCTTACAAGAGATGCTCTCATGGTCTACGTCCGCTCCGAAGACCCCGCGCTGCGCGAGTCAGCCTACAAGGAGCTGTTTGCCGTATATGCCGGCGAGCAACAAGCGCTGTACCGAATTTACGTCTACCGGGTAAGGGACTGGTTTAGCGAACAGGTGGAGCTGCGACGCTTTTCCTCTCCCATAGCCGTACGCAACCTCTCCAACGACGTACCGGACAAAGCCGTCGATGTGCTTTTAGACGTATGCGTGGAGGAGGCAGGCGTATTTCACCGGTATTTCAGGATGAAGGCCGGTTGGCTTGGCATGGAGCGCCTTCGCCGTTACGACCTGTATGCCCCCATTGAAAAGTCGTCCGTGGAAAAAATTCCCTACGGCAAAGCGGTGGAAACCGTGTTGGACAGTTTTAACAGGTTTTCCCCCGAAGCAGCCCGTTTAGCCGTGCGAGTCTTCGACGAAAAACACATAGATGCCGAAGATCGTCCGGGAAAACGCGGCGGGGCATTCTGTTACAGCGTTACCCCGAAGCTGACTCCCTGGGTTTTGGCCAACTACACTGGCGAGCCCAGACAGGTGGCCACTCTTGCACATGAGCTGGGCCACGCCATACACTCGATGATGGCATCGGAACACTCCGTGCTCACCTTCCACCCGACACTGCCGCTGGCCGAAACTGCAAGCGTGTTTTCCGAGATGCTCCTTACCGACAGGCTCCTCGAAGAGGAAAAACACCCCGACGTGAAGCGCCAGATCCTGAGTGCCGCCATCGACGACATCTATGCCACAGTCATGAGACAGGCTTACTTTGTTTTGTTCGAGCGGCAGGCACACAAGCTCATCGCAGATGGGGGGACTGATCTGGACACCTTATACCTGTCTCTGCTGAAAAGCCAGTTCGGCGACTCTGTAGACGTAAGCGACGATTTCAGGCTCGAATGGGTAGCCATCCCACACCTGCTGCACACTCCTTTTTACTGCTACTCCTATAGCTTCGGAGAGCTGCTATCCCTGTCTTTATACCAGAAATACAAGCAGGAAGGGCCCACGGCCAGAAACGCATTCCTCAAAATACTCTCTTACGGCGGCTCGGAAAGCCCGACCGCGATTCTGTCCGAAGCCGGCATAGACATAACCAATCCGGACTTCTGGAGAGGCGGCTTCAGGTTCGTAGAAAGGATGATAGACCAACTCGAATGATTTTTTTTGCATAGGCGGAAACTTTTATCTTGACACGCGAAGGCATATATTGGTATAAATTATTGTGATTGAAAGTTCGAACAAAATATGGATGGACGGCGAACTCGTAAACTGGGATGACGCCAAGGTGCATATCCTCACCCACACGCTTCAGTACGGCCTGGGCCTCTTCGAAGGTATTCGCTGTTACAGAACGACCGACGGCCCGGCCATATTCAGGCTGAAAGAACACGTGAAAAGGCTTTTCCAATCCGCCCATATCTTCCAGATTGAGATTCCTTTCACGCAAAATGACATCGAGAGTGCGATCGTGGAAACTCTCAAAGTGAACAAGATGGAAGAGTGTTATATACGCCCTTTCGTATACATCGGATACGGCGTCATGGGCGTTTACCCTAAAGGCAACCCCATAAACGTCTCCATTGCCACCTGGCCCTGGGGTTCTTATCTGGGGGACGACGGCATCACAAACGGCATAAGAATCAAGACGTCCTCTTACATCAGGAACCACGTAAATTCCAACATGTCAAGGGCCAAGGTATGCGGCTACTACGTAAACTCCATTTTAGCAAAGAAAGAAGCCATCGGCCTGGGTTTCGAGGAGGCACTGCTACTGGATACCGAAGGATACGTTTCGGAGGGCTCCGGCGAAAACGTCTTTATCGCAAGAAACGGCAAGCTTAAAACAACCCCGCTGACGTCCATACTCGAAGGCATCACCAGGGATAGCGTGATACAAATAGCCACCGACGAAAACATTCCCATAGTGGAACAAAGGTTTACCCGGGACGAGGTTTATATTTCCGACGAGGCCTTTTTCACGGGCACCGCCGCCGAGGTAACCCCCATCAGGGAAATCGACAATCGCAAGGTGGGCACCGGAAAACCCGGCGAGATCACGAAGAAAATCCAGGAAGTCTTCTTCGACACAGTCCACGGCAAGGTGGAAAAGTACAAGCACTGGCTTACCTACCTGTAAGAGCTTTCGAAACAAACCGTGCCACCGCAGTCTGATTGCGAACCGTCAGTTGCGAATAAACAACTTACCGGATGCTCCGTCGGGTGTGTTTTTTTATCCTTAAGCTTCTCGTATATCTAACCTCAAATTTTAATAAATTGTTAGACAATATTCGGATAACGAAGGAGAAAAGTGCGATTAGCGAAAAGTCGAAGTTGAAATTGATTGTTAATAATCTTCACAGTGGAAACACTATGCAGTTCGTCCTCCAGAATCTCCGAAAACCCGATTATCGAATTAAGCGGAGTCCTGAGTTCATGGCTCACGTTGGCAAGAAAATCGGACTTCGCCCTGCTTGCGACAACGGCAGCCTCTTTTGCCTCCGTCAGTTCCCTCAGCACGTTTTTCTTGTCGGTGATGTCGGGCCGAACTATGCGGTATTCGTGATCGAAGGGCTGTCCGGTTTTTTCGACTTCGAGGATGGTAAGCACACCTGACAGATCCTTTCCATGGATGGAATCGATATTAGAAAAATTAAGAGCACACATCAATGAACTTAAAGGGCGGCGGTAACACTATAATCCATCAAAACACCATAAAACTATCAAGGCATGTAATAAAAAAATAATAACCTATGGAGGTATGCGGGCATGAATTTCTCTCCGGCACTTGATTTAACCTGGCAGATAGCCGCTAATGAAGCTGCCTATGCCATGTATAAATATATCGAAAAAGAGCGTATCTTCATCGGTATATGTAAACTTGCGGATATATCGGAGCAGGATTTTAATGAGGCCAACATTGGTGTCGATTTTAAGACCGGTACTGAAAATTTAAATGATTTTTTTGCCGGTTTAAAAATCGACATAACAACCCTCAGGCGCATACTCAGAGGGGTTCTTGGCAAAGGTGACCACCGGAATACGGAAAATGTAATACATCGGAGTATGGATTGCAAGAGGGTATTTGACTTGGCGGAAGAACTAGCAGAGCGGACAGGTTCAACGGAGACCTGCGTGTTTCATATGCTTGCCGCAATCCTGCAAGAACCGGGGCAATCCATTAAACGCGCTATGGACTACGCGAAAATAGACATCGCCGAGTTAACGAAAGCCGTCGGGGAAAAAATAAAGGTACCCATTCACCCGGTGGGCGGCAATGGCAATCCCCGCGAAGAAAACACACCTACCCCGCTTTTAAACAAATACGGTAAGAACCTCGTAAAACTTGCCGGAGATGGGAAAATCAACACAATCGTCGAAAGAAGGGAAGAAACCCTTGAGGTAATCCGGATATTAACGAAAGAGACGAGGAGAAATCCTGTATTAATAGGCGAACCTGGTGTAGGCAAAACCGCTATTGTTCATGCTTTGGCTCTGCGCATCGCCAGGCGCAATCTTACACCATATTTACATAATAAACGAATCATAGAATTAAGCATAGCCGAGCTTACGGCCGGTACAAAATATAGGGGTGAACTGGAGGAGAGAGTCACGGGAATAATCCGCGAGGCCGCATCTAACCGCGATATTATATTATTCTTCGACGAGATACATACCACATTAGAGATGGCGGATATGTTAAAACCGGCACTAAGCAGGGGCGATATCTCCTGTATAGGCGCGACCACTACGGCAGAGTATCGGAAGCATATAGAGAAAGACCCGGCTTTCGAGAGGAGATTTACCCCTGTAAACGTTACAGAGCCGACACCTGAGGACACCATAAAAATCTTAAATGAAATTACGAAGTCATGGGAGGGTGTACGGATAGAAGACAACGCCATATTGGCGGCTGTGAAACTGTCGGTAAGGTACATGAGTAACAGGAGGCTGCCGGATAAGGCTATCGATATACTATCGGAAGCATGTTCGACGGTTAAGGTTAGTCATTTGAGTTTTCGCGAGGGAATCGATGAAAACCCCTCGGACGTAATTGTGACCGAAGAGGTGGTTATGAAAGTGGTATCCAAAAAGACGGAGATACCGGTCGAAAGGCTGAACCCTGAGGAGAGGGCGTATTTCCTGAAAATGGCCGATATCATAAAGGAACGGATTATCGGACAGGACGAAGCGGTCGAAAAACTTGCGAGCGTGGTCAAAAAACATCGTGTCGGGCTTAAAGATCCGAAAAAACCCGTGGGCGTTTTAATGTTTCTCGGACCAACGGGCGTAGGCAAGACGGAATTGGCTAAGGCGGCGGCGGAATTCCTGTTCGGCTCGGACGATGAACTCATCCGCCTCGATATGTCCGAGTATATGGAAAAACATACCGTGTCCAACTTAATCGGTTCGCCAAAAGGGTACGTCGGATACGAAGACGAAGGGCAACTGACCAAATGGCTCAGAACGAAACCATATTCCGTGGTGCTGCTCGATGAGTGCGAAAAGGCCCACCCGGACGTGTATAACCTGTTTCTTCAGGTATTTGACGAAGGCAGGTTGACCGACACGCACGGCCGCACTATTGATGCCTCAAACGCGCTGTTTATCATGACGTCAAACATCGGTTCCGAATTATATTATGAGAATCTCCCAGGCTTCGATGATGCAGAAGGTCGTAAATCTGTACCCCATATACCTGATTCAATCCATCACGATGTAGAGATGAAATTAAAGAAGATATTTAGAGTCGAATTCCTGAACCGCATCGACGAAATCATACATTTTAATCCATTGCAGATAAAAGACATGGCCGGGATTGCCTTTAAAATGCTTGAAGCGCTTTTTCACCGAATGGAAGAGCAGAACATATCCTTCGATGTTACCGAAGAGGCATTGGAATTTATATGCAAAGCGGGCTATGACCCGGCAAACGGCGCGAGACCCCTTAAGAGAACCATCGAACGCCTCATCACCTCCCCTTTGAGCGATGAATTAATAAGCGGTATCGTTAAGCCGGGCGACGCGGTAGAGGTGGATCTCCAGGACGGTAAAATCGTGTTTAATAAAATGGATTTGAAAAGTGTGCTCGAAGAAAAAAATGAATGGATAACTTCCGGCAATATGGACGACATCGCTCAAAAGATATCAGGAAGTTGTGATGAAAGCAATTCACCGGAGGCAACCCGCAGATTCATGGCGATCATGTTTACCGATTTGAAGGATTCGTGTACGTACTTTCAGGAAAAAGGAACAGTAGCGGCAGTACGATGGATAAACAGGCATGACAAAATCCTCGAACCGGTTATAAAGCAGCATAATGGTAATGTCGTAAAGAAAATAGGTGACGCATTTTTGGCTAGCTTTGAAGATCATTTCTCGGCACTGGAGGCATCGGTAAAGATGCAGCAGGCAATCGCGCGGCATAACGGCGGCGTGGAAGAAGGCGAACAACATCACGTACGCATAAGCATTAACGCCGGTAACGTTTGTAACCCGGACGGCAAGGACGTCTTTGGAAACGTGGTTAACGTGGCCGCGAGGGTACAGAGCCACACTGGCCCTGACCATATCGTTATCACCGGACAGCTCTACGAACTCGTAAAAGACGACCCGCGCTTCAAGATAACTTGTTTAGGCCCCCAACGCCTCAAGGGGATAAAAGAGGAAGTCATACTGTACGAAGTGTCATGGTGTTAAGTGTTGTGAAGTTAATGATATAATCCTAATAACGGCAGTTACACTCATTTGCATTAATCCCGGCAATAAAGAATGAAAAGAAACTGGATTCCAGTCTTTATTGGTATTATTCATGAGATTTCATTGGGCAATAAGTATTTCATGGGAAAATCCACACACCTTACAAAATTCCAATCATAAAATGGTATTATCTTTAAACAAGTTGGAACTATTTTGGAACTTTTAACAAAAATAATTGTCTAAATGTATAACAACGGCATAAAGGAAACCGGCGTCAATGACGAAACGGAGAAATATGTAAGAGAATTTCAACTTGGTAACAGGGAACGCTTCGATGAAATTGTTCGCAGGCACAAGGATCGGGTATTCAATCTCTGTTACCGTTTCCTGGGAGATTATCACGAAGCCGAGGATGTAGCACAGGATGTATTTATGAAAGTTTATGGTGGGTTGGGCGATTTCAGATTCCAGTCATCTTTTTCGACGTGGCTTTACCGCGTCACGGTAAACACTTGCAATAATAAAATAAAGTCGGGAGAATTCCTTTTTTTCAGAAAGCTCCTTTCGTTTCACAAGCCAGACGCAGGCGAAAACCCCCTTTTGTACGAGATTCCGGACGTAAAAATGGCTCCGGATAAGGCAATCGAAAACAAGGAGTTAGAATCTATTATCCATAAAGCGATCATGTCGCTGCCATCCGAACAGAGAACCGTCGTAGTTCTTCGTGACGTCGAGGGCCTTTCGTATGAAGAAATATCGGCCATAACCGGGTTTAATTTAGGAACCGTTAAGTCAAAGCTTTCCAGAGCAAGGCTTCATCTCAGGGATAAGCTGAAGGGTAAGATATAGCATGAAGTGTCAATTTGCAAAAGAATCGTTAAACGACTACGTTGACGGCCTGTTAAAAGGTGAAGAGGCTCACGCCATAGAGGAGCATCTTGCCACTTGTGCGCAGTGTGCCGAAGATGTCGAGTCGATGAAGTTAGTCATCGGGAAGCTGAGAAAACTCAGGAAAGTAAATGCCCCCGGTGGTTTCGTCGAAAGGCTTATCATCCGAACGAAAGCCACTCCGGAAAGTACCGCCCGGGGTTGGTTCAAGGCCCTGGCAGCTTTACCATTTAACACCAGAATCCCCATAGGCGTCGCTGGTGCAGTAGCATCCATAGCGATAGCTATCGTATTGATTAAGGTAGCACCTTTCAAAGAGATTCTAACCACTCAGTCTTCGGTCATTGTTTCGGAAACGGCCGCGAAAAAGGCAACGGAAAAGACCAAAGAGAAGGCCAAAGAGAGGACTAAAGAAAAGGACGCGGAGAAAGCCACGGAAAAGGCCTCGGAGAAGACCATGGAACAGGCCATAACAACCCAGGAACCGAAAGTCGCATCTCCATCATCACCATTTCCAGAGGAAAAGTCGGCAAAAGTCGGTGCGATTAAAGAAAATTCCGCTAAAAAGCGTCCGAACCCCATTGTAAAACAAAAGGAATCAGAAGAAAGGCATGTTAACGAACAACTTTATGGGCAAAATGGACAAATTGATAAGCAAACTTATGAACAACCTTATGAACAACGTGAAGCCGCCAACATGCCAAAAAAAGCAGCTACTCGTAAGACTCCAGGCAAGGATGAAGCGAGCGTTGCACCTGCGGTTACTGCACCGGCACTTACTACACCTGCGGCTGCACCTATGGTTGCTGCATCAAAGGTTATTTCACAAAAGGAGAGTGTTCACTTAACTTTACTCGTAAAGTTACAGGAATCCTCTTTAGCTAACAATGGCAGTGGATCAACCCCTAATGGAACAAACCCTAACGGAGCAGTCACCGAAAGCGACGTTAAGGGAAGCGCTTTTGGAGGGGCTGGCAAGCCAGTTCCGGGTAAGAATGAAATCGGCATGGTAGACGGGAAAGAAAAAAGCAAAGACCGGGAAGCAAGGGACAGCGTCAGCGAAGAGGAAGGAGCTAAGCCGGCGTCTATCGATACCCCTATGCCGGAAGCTCAGGCACCAGTCGACGGGGCGAAGTCGGCACCTGCCCATGAAAGCGACTCCCTTTCAAGCAAACGGAAGGCTTCGAATTCCGGCATCCGGGCTCACCGTATGGGTGCAGCACCGGGAGCAGCATCAGGAGCAGCGCAGAACGCCCCAACTCCACCCTCCCCTTCACCCGTAGTTCCCACATACGACGAAAGCCGGGTAAAACTCAGAGTTTATACTGATACTCTCAATCGGATAAGGGATGTGGCTGCATCCCTGGACGGTAAAGTAACGTACATTGCATACACCGATGACGGCAGGTTTCCTAAAAGCGTTACCGTTGAGTTACCCTCCGAAAGGCTCAATGCCTTTGTCGGTAAAATGAACCTCATCGGCATTGTTAAGGGCAATGTGCCGGATACCGGTTATAGCGGCTCAATCAACGTTAAAATCGAAATACTATCGACTAGGTAACTACTCAGATGTCTGAACTGTGATTTAAATGATTTCTTGATTTACTATGATTCATAATTTGGAAAGTGGATAGCGGATATTGGTTATTTACTCATAGTCTTCATTTAATCATTATTAATCACAGTTCAAGACAATTATCCATCGTAACCGGTAAAAAATAAAAATAAAATAACCGGAACTTTTTTCTATCTATCCTGTCTAAAAGTATATAAAAATAAAAGGAGGGCATGAAAATGAAACGAAAGGCAAACATTTTGGCAGTTTTAATAATTGCCGCGGTAATTATGACGATCGGTAGTGCAAACGCGCAGAAAGAAGAAGGCGGCGATAAAACACTCTCTCCGTTTTTCTTCGTACAGGGGGATTCCCAGTACCTTGACCACTTTGCTTTGAAATCCACCGTCGTCGACGTTAACGTCGCCGGCACTATCGCAGACGTAACCGTAAGCCAGGTGTACAAAAATAACGGCACCAAACCTATCGAGGCAATATATATATTTCCAGCCTCAACCAGGGCGGCCGTCTACGGTATGAAGATGACCATTGGAACACGCACCATCACGGCAAACATACGTAAAAGGGAAGAGGCCCGGCAGGAGTACGAAAAGGCAAAGAGCGAGGGTAAAAGCGCTTCTTTGCTCGAACAACAACGCCCAAACGTATTTCAGATGAACGTGGCTAACATACTGCCGCAAGACGTCATCAAAGTAGAGCTTAAGTACACGGAGCATATACTCCCAACCAGCGGTGTATACGAATTCGTATACCCAACCGTCGTCGGCCCCCGTTACTCGAATCAACCTGCGGCAAACGCACCGGACACGGAAAAATGGGTTTCGAACCCATATCTGCATGAGGGACAACAGTCGCCAACCACGCTGGATATCAATACAAAAATCTCCGCCGGAATGCCCGTCAGGGAGGTAAGTTCTTCCTCGCACAAGGTTAACATATCCTATGACTCTCCAACCGTCGCTACCGTTAAACTGGATAGCAGCGAAAAGTATGCCGGTAACAAAGATTTTATCGTTAAGTATCGCTTAAGCGGTGGTAAAATCGAATCCGGTCTTTTGCTTTACGACGACGGGCACGAAAAATTCTTCATGATGATGGTTGAGCCACCTGAAAGGGTTACCACCGATCAGATACCTCCACGGGAATACATATTTGTCGTAGACGTGTCCGGTTCGATGTACGGTTTTCCCCTCGAGATGTCAAAGAAGCTCGTTAAAAACCTTCTTAGCGGCCTTCGCACCAAGGATACCTTTAACGTGATCTTATTTTCGGGAGGCTCTACCATAATGGCGGAAAGGTCGGTTCATGCAACACCGGAGAACGTTCAACAAGCCACAGCGTTAATAGACAGGCAGAGTGGCGGAGGTGGAACCGAACTTTTGCCGGCGATGAAAAGAGCGCTATCGATGCCCGGAGACGAAAAAACCTCACGTACGATAGTCGTAATAACCGACGGCTACGTAACGGTGGAAAAAGAGGTATTCGAACTCATTCGCAACAGTGCCGGGAAATTCAACGTCTTCGCCTTTGGCGTCGGTACAAACGTAAACCGCTTTATAATCGAGGGAATGGCCAGGGTTGGCATGGGAGAACCCTTTATCGTTACCAATCCGGGCGAGGTAACCGCAGACAAGTTCAGGCAGCTCATCTCCACACCGGTATTGACCGATATAAAAGTAGATTTTGGACACTTCAGGATAACAGACGTGGAACCCCCTGCCATACCGGACGTATTTGCCGAGCGTCCACTGGTCATCTTTGGCAAGTGGAGCGGAACTCCTGAAGGAACTATCACCGTAAAGGGCGTGACGGGTGAAAGGCAATTCGTGCAAAAAATCGAAGTTAGCAAAGCGAAACCTTCCAATACCAACAGCGCGATAAAATACTTATGGGCAAGGCAGCGCGTAGCATTGCTGGCAGACTACAACAAACTTAGACCCGATAGCGAACTAGTCAAGGAGGTCACCGACCTCGGACTAAAATACTCACTTCTGACGGATTACACGTCGTTCGTAGCTGTAGACTCACTGGTAAGATTAAAAGACGGGAAGGCTGAAACCGTAGTACAACCCTTGCCGCTTCCGGAGGGTGTAAGCGACTACGCCGTGGGCGGCCAGGCAAGTGGTCATACCCGACTGTACAAAGCTGCCAGAAAACCCATGCCTAATATTCCCGCGGCGCCGGCGGTTGCACCAGAGTCCGCAGTTGAGGGGGAGATGGTGGGCATGACTAAAGACGGGAGCTACGGAACAACCGATACCGTCGCCCAAAATGGCAAAGAACAAAGAGATCTGAAACAAAGCGAGTTGAAAAAGGTAAAGACTAACGTTGAAATAGTAAGTATAACAACCACTCAGGACATCGATAAAACTGCCGTCGAAAACGTCATAAAAAGCGGCTTGCCGGCCTTTAACCGCTGTTGCCATGCTAAACCGGGTGAAAAAATAAAGTTCACAAAGTTGACGTTAAGGTTCACAATCGATTATAGAGGAAAAGCAGCCAACGTCAGAATAGTTAACGGCAGTTCGGGACAATATTCCAAATGCCTGATTGAAGCCCTCAAAGGGCTTATCTTCCCATCGTTAAAGGAAGGAGGCACAATTACGATAACACTTTCGGCAAAGATCCTTAGATAATCCATAGATAATCCTTTAAATACGTGTAATGGCGCTGACCTAACGTTGTCGTATAGGTCAGCGCAGTCCCATAAGCCCGGTCAACTCACAAAAACGTTAACTCACAAAAATCCCTGGATATGTCTTCATGAGTGGCGAGTTATAAAAATATTGATACTTTGTATCATATGATACAGACAATCCGGTTTCTTCGGTGTATTATAAACTCATGATAACATCATGAATATACGAGGTATCCATTGGATGCCTATGATTAATGAATCACAGAGGAGTCAATATTATGGCCGAGGAACAAGTATCCGAAAAAAGTCGTTTGGTAACACTTCTTATATGCTTATTTTTAGGTTGGGCGGGCGGACATCGTTTTTATGTAAACAAGATAGGAACCGGTATAATAATGCTCTTCACCGGCGGCGGAATGGGATTATGGTATTTCATAGACTTCGTAATGATCTCCCTCGGCGCATTCAAAGACAAGGACAACCTCCCTATCACTAAATGGTAATCAATCTTTTTTAATAGAAACCTTCCTTGAAACATTACTTCGAACCCGGCATAATGCCGGGTTTTTTTATACGAATCGCTAACTTACCATTAACCCACCATTTTTCGCTTTAACCGGGCCGCTTCAGGTGAGTAAACCGAAAACTCGCAAACTAAAGATAAACTACGTCCTGATACGGCAGTAGTTGCCTTGTAATAAAAATAAACTGTCATACCATGCTTCCAAAATGAAGATACTTTATGTTAAACTAAATAATATCTGATGAGGACGGCAACTTAGTTGCCCTGAATTAAATTCTTTCCGTTTATGCAAGAAGGAGGATTTATGAAGAAGATTCAGTCCATGTCCATCGTACTTGCCTTATTCTTAGGATTGTTTATGTTAGGGATTTCATCGACCGAAGCTAAAGAAGCAGCTCCAAAAGCTGAGATGTGGAAAATGATGCCGGAACACGTTGGAATGGATTGCCGGATATGCCATGGAGAAAACGGGCCTAAAGACGTAAAAATGGGGAACCATCCCGGACAAAAGTGTACGGATTGCCATGACGTTAAGACAAAGAAGATTAAGGAAGCGAAAGAGACCGTTACGAAAACACCCCTTGCCAACAAAATGATGCTCGAACATGAGGGGATGGACTGCAAAACCTGTCATGGAGAAAAAGGGCCTAAGGGAATGACGGAGAAGGTTAAGTCGATGATGAAGCATCAGACTTTGGACTGTAAGAAATGTCATATCGTGGAGACGAAATAAACTCAATTTGCTAACACTTTTAAGTGGTTAGCCGCATATTTGCTTTTTCAGTCATATTCTGCTTTAAATAACGGGGGAGCCCGGCTGCTCCCCCTGATTTAATTTATCTGTTAACCGCTGGAAATGAAAAGCGTGATTGCTCTTGCATTAACCTGCATTGTATAAAACCCGGGATGCTATCATGTGGCGATGTAACATATTTGTAGATTTAATTGCGGGCAATCTGGTATTATAAATAAGGAAGATGGTGTTATTTTGTAGCAATAGTTATTTTGCCTGCAAAATAAGATATGAGCAAATTCCCGCATAAAGCAGAAAGGGGGGATATGATATGTTGGGTTATGCGGAAGCAAAGACGCAATTCAAGGATATTTTCACTTTCGCTCTGGCAGACGAAGATTTCAGAAAACGCTTGTTAGAGGATCCACTTACAGTATTTCGTGAGCACGGTTTAGATCTTCCTGAAGGTACAACCATGAAATTCTTCGAAAATACCGATGAAACAGTTCACTTTGTCATTCCTTCTCACATCCCGGAGAATGAATCTTATTCCGATTGCTGGATTAATGAAATGTTCGAAGATTTCAGCAGAGTGCTCTTCAAAGAAACTTCCCCAAGAAGATACTGGGAAGAAGCGATGCTCGAAACAGTCGAATCCTGATGCTCATAACGATATCCTGTATCACGAGCCTTCCGTTGTTGGTGAAAAGCCGGCGGAAGGCTTTTTTTATTTTTCGGCTGCCTGTGTGGTAAAATGTTAGAGTGGTAAAATTGATTAAGTACTTATGACAGGGATGGCTACGAAAGACAAATTCGATAAACGTATATTGCTGGCAGGGCTCTCCCTTGCGTTACTGGCTGTTCTTATATTTATACCGTCTCTGAAGAGCGGCTTCTTCTGGGATGACATAGGGGTACTGAACGACCATTCCTCCTACAACCATTCGCACCCATTCAGTTTCTTTGACTCCAGTGGAGTTTATTATCGTCCACTTATCGGTCTCTCCGCGATAATAGACCACGGCTTCTGGCATTTAAACCCCATAGGCTACCACCTGACGAACTTGCTAATCCACGGACTAAACGTTTTTCTTCTTTTTTTCGTACTAACCAAACTTATAGAATTTTCCGTTATTACAAGTTCGGGCGATGGCTCCTTCAGTTTCTCGCGTGTTATAACCGTACCGGCCATTGGAGCGTTGATATTTGCCTTCCATCCTATTAACACCGAATCCGTCGTCTGGATATCCGGTCGCACCGACCCGCTGGCCACCATGTTTTTCCTTCTGGCCTTCCTTTGCCTCATCCTGTACGACTATGAAAAGAAGGTGGCATCGCTTGTCTTAATGGCCTTTTTTTTCCTCTGCTCACTTTTTTCGAAAGAAAACGCCATATCTTTCATCGGCATAGCCTTCGTCTTTGGCTTATTAAGAAAAATGCGAAAGAAAGAGTTCATTTTTTCCATAGCCTCTTTGTTCGCTACAACGGTCTTTTACTTCTACCTGAGAAGCGGCTCCGGGTTAAGAGAGCTCTTCAGGAAGCCCGGCAGCGAGACTGCATTTCTCGCGCCTTCATTGGACCTTTACAGTAAAGTAAAAGCCGTGACACTCGGCACCACTTATTACCTCGAAAAATTACTCGCTCCGGTACACCTGAGCGTAATGCCACAGATACCCCACAACCCGGCCCACCTGCTCGTCTTGTTTCTACCTTTAGCTCTTGCCGCCGGTCTGCTGATAAAAGGCAGGAAATGGGAGCTGTTTTTCCTTCTGTGGGTGTTTATTACGCTTTCTCCATCGTTGTCGATAACCATCTCACAGATAGCAAATCCTTTGGCGGAGCGATATATGTACCTCCCCGCCGTAGGATTTTCAGTACTTGTAGCCTTGCTTTTATCTTCCATCCCCGGAGGAAAGAAGCTCTACATACCCGCATCGTGTATTATTATAATATTGCTGGCCCTTATTACGTCCGAAAGACTGAAAGATTGGCACAGTGATTTCACCATCTGGGCGGACACCGTCAGGAAAAATCCCGATTCTACCCTGGCACATACCAACTACGGAGTGGCGCTGATAAACGCAAAAAATTATGAAGAGGCTGAAAGGGAATTGTTAACCGCCTATCGTAATCCCGTTAAGAGCCTCATGCAGACTTCGGGTATACTAAATTCCCTGGGAGACGTGGAACTGAAAAAACAGAATTATACTAAAGCCGGAGATTACTTTATGTCGGCTATAAAAGCCGATCCCAGAAACGTATACGCGTATAACAACATCGGCTACCTGCACATGCGCCTATCCGAAATTAATCCTAAAGATAAGGAAGCACAGTTGAAGAAAGCTATAGACACCTTTAAATTGGCTTTGAGATTATCCCCCAGGCAGGTACAGGTATATTACAACATGGGGATATGCTCCCTCTCGCTGAATGACTACAGAAAAGCCGAAGAATACTTCACCACAGTGATAGAAATAGACCCCATGGGAGAATTTGCACAAAGGTCTCTCTCCTTTTTAGTCGCCTCTCAGATGAAGAAACAGATAGAATCGGCTACCCGGGGGAAAACAAATGAAAACACCGTAAGCCACGGTATCAGATAAATTTCACCGGTAGCAAATGAGAGTCGCCGGTGCCGGGAGTCACCGGTAGCAGATGAGAGTCACCGGTAATTGCAGGTAACGACATATCTCTTCATTCCAGTTTATTAATCAAGTCTATGCTCTCTTTGACTACCTGATCCATATTCAAATATTTATATTGTGCTAACCTGCCAATAAAATACGTGTCTCTTAGTTTATCGGCCTCATTTTTATATTTTAAGTATAATTGTTCATTTTTCATCATCGGTATCGGATAATAAGGTTCTCCCTCCGATTCCGGGTACTCTCTGACAATGGTCGTCTTACTTATCTTTTGACCGGTTACATGTTTTATCTCTACAACTCTCGTAAAATCGTATTCATTCGGATAATTTATCTGCGAATACTCCTGATAATACTCCTGCTCGTAATTTTCGAATTCGAAACGGAGAGAACGATATGGTAATTTACCAAATTGAAAATCGAAATACTCGTCGATACAACCGGTATAAATCAGTTTCGTATAATTAATCCCGTCTTTATCTTTATGGTAATCGGTATTAAGCATCAGGCTTATATCAGGGTGATCCAACATATTTTCGAAAAGTTTAGAATAACCTTCTTTTGGCATAGCTTGATAAATGCTTTCGAAATATCTTGGATCTTTGTTAAACCTTACGGGAATCCTTGCTGTAACCGAAGCATCCAGATTCGACGGATCGACTCCCCATTGTTTGATTGTATAGTTCTTAAAGAACGCATTATAAATATTTTCGCCTATAATGGAAATAACCTGTTCTTTACTATTTCGGGGCCTGTCAATCTTTACTCTTAACTTTTCGATAAACTCTTTAGCCTCCATCGAAGAGAAACGGGTACCGTAAAATTGATTAATAGTGTTCAGGTTAACCGGAAAATCGAATAATTGCCCGTCAACGCATGACTTTATAACATACTGACAATACCTCCATTCGGTAAATCCCGAAAGAAATTGCCATACATCTTTATCGTTGGTTCTAAAATAGTGAGGGCCATACTTGTGAACAAGAATATCGAATGAATTATAGAAATCGTACGAGTTGCCTCCTATATGGCTGCGACGCTCCATAATTAAAACCTTCCTGCCTCTGTCGGCAAGACATCTGGCCGATACGGCTCCTGCAAAACCGCAACCAACTATTAAATAATCATATCCCATCGTAAATAGATTCCATCTGTGCAAAAGATTCCATCTGCTTAAAAGGTTCTACTGGTGTAAAAGGTTCTATTTATAATCGATTTTAAGATCGAAGATAGAATAAAACACGCCAATGACAAAGCCAAGGGCAAATCTGCCCTGCGTACGTAGTTTCAGGTTAAATGAGAATAAAAGCAGCGGCAAATGCCTGGCCCCGTTAACGATAAGCATTAAATAAATGAACGGATGATACCTGTGCTTCATGCCGGCAATAGACTTCCCTACGGCTATAGCCTTATTGAGGTTATGTACGATAAACGGCGGATGCATATATTTCAGTTTATTGGATTTGTAAAACTCTCTTCCCGAAGCCAGGTAACGAATAACGAATTCAACGTCTTCCTGTCCTATTATCTCCGATACAAAACCATGCAACGAGACGAGAACATCCGTTGTGTAAGCCATGCAGCGGTTAGTGGGAAAGTAAGGGTCGTGGTAGTCATATTTTTCCTTCCACAAACAAAAGCTGGCACTTCCAAAAGGCACTATCGCCTCTGATTCCGATTTGCGAAACTCTTCAATAAGATCGGTAAGGAAGCTGCAGCCTGTTAAGACGGTATCGTCGTCCAAAAGCAGACAATACCTCCCCTTCACTTTTTCCAGACCGAAGTTTTTAGCATATCCTATTCTGCCATAGCTTTCGCTTAAAAAATAATATCGAACATTCATTTTGTTTTTAAATTTGTTGTAAGCTGCAAAGCCCTCCTTTGACCCTCCCCTGTCCTCAACCAGTATAACCTCATATCTGTTCTTTGGCAAGTCCTGGTCCGCCAGACAATATAGTATGCCTTCCAACAAGTCTATCCGGCCATAAAAGTTTATTACGCACGATATGTCGTATTCTTTCGTAACGTTGCCGATGAGGGCGTCTCCTTCCATCCGAATCGGAAAGAGCTTGTTAATAAACCTTAACACAACGGATCTTATATTCATTCCCTACCTTAATAAAATGGCGTCTTATTATCGCTTATAAGCTACTTTAATTATATATTATCTTATGTTAGCTTAAAATAATACCGCGTATACCGCTTATTATAGTGCTTATCGATAAGAGATTTCTAACTATATAATATTTTACTTTTTTTTTGCAAGATTTATTTCACTTATGCGTGTATTTTACTTTTTTTAATCCTTTTTGAGCCAGACGATACTATAAATATCCAAAATTCGCGTAAAAGTATTTGCAAAATTCGTCGAACATTATTACAATATATAAATATATATGTTTATATATGATTATTTATGATATGCATATGAATTAAGGCGGGAGTAAGCCGGGAATAAATTTGAATACAGGCGAAGGATGGTACAACCTATGAAACATATATTGGTAACGGGAGGAGCCGGATATCTTGGTTCCATTATGGTTCCGGAGTTTTTGAAGTCGGGTTTTAGCGTTACTGTGCTGGATAATTTTATGTTTGGCCAAAATTCTCTCCTTGAATGCTGCGCCAACGACGATTTTGACGTTGTCCGTGGAGACGCCAGAGACGAGGCGGCACTAAAACCTCTCGTTGCAAAGGCGGACGTTATAATACCACTGGCCGCGTTGGTCGGTGCGCCTCTGTGCTCCCGTGATCAGATTGGAACGATTACAACCAATCGGGATGCCATTGGCTCGATAGTGAAACTTGCCTCCAAAGAGCAAGCGATAATTATGCCTACCACTAACAGCGGTTATGGCATAGGGCAAAAGGGTGTGTACTGTACCGAGGAGACTCCTCTTAACCCGATTTCCCTGTATGGAAGGATGAAAGTGGAGGCGGAAAAAATCGTCATAGACCGGGGCAACTCTATAAGTTTCAGACTGGCGACGGTTTTTGGCATGGCCCCAAGAATGAGAATGGACCTTTTAGTGAACGACTTTACTTACCGGGCCGTCAAGGACAGGTTTGTCGTGGTCTTCGAAGGCCATTTCAAGAGAAACTACATTCACATCCGGGACGTTGCAAGGGCATTTCTCCACGGAATTGAGAATTTCGACAGGATGAAGGGTGAAGCGTATAACGTGGGTTTATCCGATGCTAATCTTTCGAAACTGGAGCTGTGCGAAAAGATAAAACGTTACGTGCCTGATTTTGTCTGCCTTGAGGCGCCCGTAGGCGAGGACCCCGACAAGAGGGATTATATCGTTTCCAACGAGAAAATAGAAAAAACCGGCTTTAAGCCGGCCCATTCGCTTGACATGGGGATTAAAGAGCTCGTAAAGGGCTACAAAATAATCACCAACAGCAAGTACTCCAACGTATAGGCCCAAGAACTTACGCGCCACGGGCATGAAAAAGGTGGCGTCTTGAAAAAAATCATCATGAAAAAACTGGCATCATGAAAAAGCCGGTATCATAAAAACCAGCATCATGAAAAGCCATTACAATGGTATGGATAAAAGTGGAAAAAAACGATAAACGCCTGCTCATCGATAGCATAACGAAAAAAGCCCGTTGGGTAAGAAAAGAAACGCTGAAAGTACACAAAATAGCCCAGGGTACCCGAATCGCGTCATCCCTTTCTTGCGTGGAGATTTTCAGCGTCCTGTACTACGGCAAATTACTTCGCCATAACCCAAAGGATACGAAGTGGGACGGCAGAGACAGGCTAATCGTCAGCAAGGGACATGGTTCGATTTGCTTATATCCCATTCTCGCCGACATGGGGTATTTCAACTTGGACGAACTGGCAAGGGTGTGCCGTGAGGGCTCCTTTCTGGGCGCTATTCCAGACCCTATAATTCCCGGCTATGAGACGGTAAACGGTTCTCTGGGGCATGGAATCGGAGTCGGATGCGGCATTGCCCTGGCCTTAAAGAGAAAAGGCAACGAGAGAAAGGTGTTTGTCATCATGGGCGATGGCGAACTCTACGAAGGTGCGGTCTGGGAAGCCGTCATGTTTGCGGGACAGCATAAACTGGATAATCTGATTGTCATAATCGATAATAACAAGGCTTGCATGCTTGGTTTTTGCAGGGATATCATCGACATAGAACCTATCGGGGAGAAATTCGCCCAGTTTCGCTGGAATGCACTAAGAATATACGGTCACAATGTGGAGACTTTATACGATACACTCAAGGGGTTGGCAGAGGGGAAACAGGATTCTGGCCAGGATTCAAGCCAGGATGTGAAACAAGACATGGGCCGGGATGTGGGCTATGATGTGGGCCCAAACTGTCCAACCGTTGTGGTGGCGGATACTATAAAGGGCAAGGGTGTACCGGCTCTGGAAAGTGATCCCATAAGCCATATCAGGAACCTCTCTCCTGATGAAATCGATAAAATAATGGTCACCCTGCCATGAATGATAACCCTGCCGTTAATGGTAACCACGCCATGAACCTTGAGCAAAAATCCATGCGTGACGTTTTTATTGACGCGATTTATGAAAGGATGAAGGGTAACGATAAAATATTTTTCGTTTCCGCCGACTTTGGCTCTCCAAAGCTTGACCGGCTGAGACGGGATTTTAGTGACAGGTTTCTAAACGTTGGAATAGCCGAGCAGAATTTACTTAATGTTTCCACCGGACTCGCGCTGGAAGGTTTTACCGTTTACGCCTATGCTATAGCTCCGTTTCTTACCATGCGGGCATATGAACAGATAAGAAACAACCTGTCTCTGATGTCTCACGTAAGAGAACTAAACGTAAACCTCATCGGGGTTGGAGCAGGGTTAAGCTACGACGTTGCCGGGCCTACCCATCATTGTCTGGAAGACATCTCGATTTTGAGAAATCTTCCTAACATGGTGCTGTTTTCCCCAAGCGACTGGTACCTCGTACAAGAATTCGCGGACTATTCGCTACAGGTTAAAGCGCCAAAGTACCTGAGATTCGACGGCAAACCTTTGCGAAGAATATACGGCAACGGTTCAGGCATTAATTCAGGGATTAATATGAAAGACGGCTTTACGGAGATCAAAAAGGGCAGCGGCATCTGTATTGTCTCAACCGGCTTTATGACGCACAGGGCGCTTGAGGCCGCAGCGCGGTTAGCCCGGCAGAATCTTGACGTTGGCGTTATCGATTTTTACGTTCTGAAACCCTTCAACGAGGAATCGTTCAGGAAAGTTCTCGGCAATTATGCCTGTGTGATAACTATCGAGGAGGCCTTTATAAACAAGGGTGGCCTCGACAGTATCGTCGCCTGTGCGGTAAACGGCATGGATACGCACATAAAGCGCAAACACATGGGTTTTGGAGATTCCTACGTGTTTGACATGGGAAGCAGAGATGCACTGCACAGACTGTACGGATTGGATGAAGATGGTATAATAAAAAATATTCTGGAGTGCGTGAAAGATTTGGCATGAACGGCATGGGTGGCAGAGTGTTATGAACGGCATGAGTGGCAAAATGGCATCGATGGCATGAAAAGAGAAGCCGACGTCGTATTAATTAACCCCGGGGACAGGAAACAGGTATATCAGACCCTGGGGTATGAATATCCGGCAGTGGAACCGCCCTATATATTGGCGGCATTGGCGGCTTATTTAAGAAATAACGACGTCAGGGTGGCTGTAATCGACGCAAATGCAGACAACCTTGCTCCGGAAGAAGTTGCCGCCGAGGTTGACGGGTTAACCCCCCTCGTGGCTGCCGTCATTGTATATGGCAACCAGCCTTCGGCTTCGACACAGAATATGACCATAGCGGGAAGAATCTGCACGAGCCTCCGTCAACATGGTGCAACTAAGGTTGCGATTGGTGGATTGCATCCGACTGCTCTCCCCGGGCAAACCATGAATCATGAGGACGTCGATTTCCTTATCGAGGGTGAGGGCACTTTTACTCTGCTGCCTTTGGTTAAGGAGTTGCAACGGGGAGGAAGCGATTTCTCGCGCGTTCCCGGGTTGTGGTACTGGTTCGATAGCCAACTGCGGCATAACCAAAGGGCTACCCTGGCAGAAAACCTTGACGAAGCTTTGCCCATCGCCGCCTGGGACTTGCTGCCAATGGACAAGTACAAGGCCCATAACTGGCATTGTTTCGATAACATCGAACAACGGGCGCCATATGGGGCCATATACACGAGCCTTGGATGTCCATACAACTGCTTGTTCTGTTGTATCAATACACCTTTTGGCAAACCGGGCATACGATACAGAAGTCCGCAATTGGTGGTAGACGAGATAGGCCTGCTCGTGGAAAAATACAACGTAAAGAACGTTAAGTTTGTCGATGAGCTGTTTGTCCTGCACGACTACCATTACATGTCTATAGTGGATCTTATCATTCGCAAGGGATACGACCTTAACATTTGGGCTTACGCCAGAGTGGATACGGTTAAACCCGGAAATCTGAAGAAAATGAAACAGGCAGGCATAAACTGGCTTGCCCTCGGTATAGAGTCCGCCAATCCAGGCGTCAGGGACGGCGCCTCTAAAAAGATGAAAGTACGTGACATAAGAAGTGTCGTACAATCGATTTTTGACGAAGGCATCAGGATTATCGGAAACTTCATATTCGGGCTGCCGGACGATACAATAGAGACCATGGAAGAGACGCTGGATATGGCTGTGGAACTTCGGTGCGAATTTGCGAATTTCTATTGTGCGATGGCCTATCCCGGTTCAAAACTGTACGACATTGCCCTGAAAGAAGGGTGGGAATTGCCTGAAAGCTGGCATGGCTATTCTCAGCATTCATACGAAACTCATCCCCTGCCGACAAAATACGTCAGCGCAAAGGAAGTTCTGAAGTTTAGGGACAACGCCTTCCACAAGTACTTCGAAGACGAAGGTTACCTCTCGATGATAGAAGAGAAGTTTGGTCCATCGGTAAGAGCATACCTGATGAACATGACTAAAATACGTTTAAAAAGGAAACTCCTCGAAATATAGGATGTTAAAGTGAAAAATTTACGCACTAATATTCTGATATGCGGAGGCGGCATCGTAGGCCTCACTATAGCAATGGAGCTTGTCAACTCCGGCTACCGGGATATAACCATCATAGAAAAGGAAGAAACGGTTGGACAACACGCCTCCGGCCGAAACAGCGGAGTATTGCATGCCGGAATTTATTATTCGCCGGACTCCCTGAAGGCAAAATTCTGTTTACAGGGTAATCTCCTGATGAAGCAATACTGCCGGGAAAAGGGAATTCGGGTATTCGAATCAGGCAAAGTAATCGTCGCCCAAAACGCCGAAGAGGCCGCCACGCTGAAGGAACTCTACGACAGGGCTGTAAAAAACGGCGCCAGGGTGGATTTAATAGACGAAAACCGGCTCCGCGAAATCGAGCCCAACACAAAATCCCATGGAATGGCGCTTTATTCCCACGACACCGCGGTAGTAGACCCGATGGAGATACTTCATAGCCTGATCGATACCATTACTGCGTCAAAAGGTGTTACCATCTCATGGAGCACGTCTTTTGCGGGACTCGCCGGCAGCAACGTTGCCAGGACTAGCAAAGGGACTATAGCCTTTGAAAAGTTCATTAACACGGCAGGCGCATACTGCGATAAAGTTGCCCATGCCTTCGGCGTGGGACATGAGTACAAGCTAATTCCTTTTAAAGGCATTTACAGGAAATTAAGAAAAGAAAAGGCGGAAATGGTAAGGGGCAATATCTACCCCGTGCCTAACATCAGAAATCCATTCCTTGGCATACATTTCACTAAAAAAGTTAACGGTGACGTGTACATTGGCCCTACGGCCATACCCGCACTGGGAAGAGAGAACTATGGTATAGTCTCCGGCATGGATTTCGAAGCCTTCGACATTCTGGCAAGAGAGGCAGCGTTGTTTTTCACCAACAGGAAGTTCAGGGACGTGGCTCTGGCCGAACCAAGAAAGTATGTATTCAAGTATTTTTTCGATGACGCAAAGAGGCTCGTCAACCAGCTTGAACCGTCCGACGTCGTAAGCTCCAACAAGGTCGGTATAAGACCCCAACTCGTGGATTGGAAACGGAAAGAGCTCGTCATGGATTTTTTGGTCATCGAGGACGGAGCAAGTATTCATGTTTTAAACGCTATCTCGCCGGCCTTCACGAGCTCTATGCACTTTGCAAAGTATATTGTCCAAAAATACGTGTCAAAACAACACCAGTTTGAATAGGGGGCAAGAGTGTATAACGATGATGTCATAAAAAAGGTTATCTTATCGTCAGATGCCATAAAAAAGCCGATCTTATCGTCAATAGAAGTCAAGACGAAGATTCTTGAAGACGAGGTGATGATAGAAACAATAGGGCAGATTGCTTTCGCTATGGTTAAAGCGCTAAAGGAAGACAAAAAGGTTCTTTTGTGCGGCAACGGTGGCAGCGCCGCCGATGCCCAGCACATAGCGGCAGAGCTTTCCGGCAAGTTTTATATAGACAGGGCACCCCTCTTTGCCGAAGCGCTTCACGTCAACACGTCCTACGTGACGGCCGTAGCAAACGATTATTCCTATGACGAGATCTACGCACGGCTCGTCAGAGCAATGGGCCGAACGGGAGATATACTGGTTGGCATATCCACGTCGGGAAACTCCGCTAACGTTATCAAAGCTCTGGAACTTGCCAATAGCCGCCAATTGATAACGGTAGGTCTAACCGGAAAAACAGGCGGCAAAATGAATAACCTCTGCACGTACATGCTAAGAGTCCCTTCCACCGACACTCCAAGAATTCAGGAAGCGCACATATTATTAGGCCACATAATCTGTGAAATAGTGGAACAAGCACTTTTTGGAAAATGAACACGGATAGGAAATTTATTCGGAGGTAATAGTTGTGATTCTTAGCAGAACGCCATATCGCATTTCATTCTTTGGCGGGGGTACGGACTATCCCGTTTGGTATCGTGAGCATGGAGGCGCGGTTATCTCCACGACCATAGACAAATACTGTTACATAAGTTGCAGGTACCTGCCTCCTTTTTTTGAGCACAAACACAGAATCGTGTACTCGAAATCCGAAGAGGTTATTGACATCAGTGAAATAAAACATCCAGCAGTAAGGGAAGCGTTTAACTTTATGAAAATCACACAGGGCCTGGAAATACACCATGACGGCGATTTGCCGGCCCGTACGGGACTCGGCTCCAGTTCTTCCTTTACGGTTGGCCTTCTCAAGTGCCTCTATGCACTCAGAGGAGAAATGGTTACCAGGCAACGGCTTACGAAGGATGCCCTGTACGTAGAGCAGGAAATGATAAAGGAAAACGTTGGATCGCAAGACCAAACGGCAGCCGCCTATGGAGGCTTCAACAAGATATCATTTCACCAGAATGGTTCTATCACGGTTTCACCCATAATTATGCCGGCGGATAAACTCCGGAGTTTTCAGAAGCATATCATGTTGTATTTTACCGGTTTTTCCAGGTATGCCTCGGAGATAGCCGGTGAGCAAATAAAGAAGACGGCTGAGAAGAAAACCGAGATAAATACTATGTACCAAATGGTGGCAGAGGGTTTGTCAATCCTCGGCAGAGCGGAGCGGGATATAGTCGAGTTTGGAAAACTACTCCACGAGTCATGGATGATAAAAAGAAACCTGACTGATAAGATAACCACTCCCTACGTGGACGAAATCTATGAGGAGGCACGCCGGGGAGGTGCAATAGGAGGGAAACTGATCGGAGCCGGCGGCGGTGGCTTCATCATTTTGTTCGTAAAGCCGCAAGACCAGCCGGAGGTCAGGCAGCGCCTGAAAAAGCTCCTTCAAGTGCCGTTTAGGTTCGATAATTCGGGCAGCCAGATAGTGGTATATCAGCCAAATCTTTCCTATTGTGTGGATGATGTCTGCCAATAGCGCAGGAAGCACAGGCATTCCAGGCGCAGGAAGCGTAGACGTTCTTATCCTGTGCGGCGGGATGGGAAAGCGGCTGCAATCCGTTGTGAGCGACAGGCCAAAGCCTATGGCAAGTTTTGGACAACATACCTTCCTTGATCTCTTGATAGACTACGTTTCGGGGTTTGGTTTCAGGCGATTTGTCCTATGCGCCGGTTACATGAAAGAGAAAATCGTGGATTATTATACAAACAGGCCGGATATAAACAATCCGAATACGAACAGGCCCAATGCGAACAAGCTGAAGTCCGTAGAATCAAAGCTCGTAGAACCGAAGTCCATAGGACATGGATCCGTAGAAATTCTATGCGTCGGTGAAAATATCCCTCTGGGAACCGGCGGTGCCGTAAAGAACGCAGAATCATATATAACGCACGATCCATTTGTCGTTATGAACGGAGACTCTTTTTTCGCAATCGATTTTAATGAGTTTCTCCGGTTTCACTTCCAAAATGGGGCAGAGGCAACCATAGCTCTGAAGACGCAACCCGATGTTAGTGACTTTGGAACAGTCGAAGTGGACGCTGAAAACAGAATAAAGTCCTTTATAGAAAAGGGTGCCCGAAAGAGCGGGTTGATAAATGGGGGGATATACCTGTTTAACAGAAGCGTGCTCGACGCCATCATCCCGTCAGTGGAATATTCCCTTGAATACAACCTGTTTCCTTCCCTTATAGGGAGAGAATTCTACGGTTATTTCGGCGCCGGTGATTTTATTGACATAGGCACGCCCGAACGACTTGAGCAAGCAAAAGAAATCCTGAAGCGATAAAAATACGAGGAGGTATACTTGGCAGGAAAATTTAAAATACCCTTTGGCACCATGGCCGTTACCGAAAAGGCCAAACAGCTCATCATGGACGCTCTCGATAGGAAGCGTCTTTCCAGCGGTAAATACGTGCGCGATTTCGAAAAACAGTTCGCCTCCCTTGTGGGTACAAAAGAGGCGGTCGCCTTAGCAAATGGTACGGACGCCGACGCACTTGCCCTTGCCGTACTCTACGACTACGGTGCCGGGCGGGGCGACGAGATAATAGTGCCTGCATTGTCTTTCGTAGCAACCGGCAATGCAGTTCTCCAGGCCGGATTTATACCTGTGTTCGTTGACGTGGAGCTTGATACGCTCAACATAGACCCGTCGAAAATCGAAGCGGCAATCACTCCAAAAACCAGGGCTATCATGCCGGTACACCTGATGGGCAAACCGGCCGAGATGGACACGATAAACGCTATCGCCAAAAAACACGGCTTGTATGTAATCGAAGATGCCGCAGAAGCCCACGGAGCCGTATACAAGGGACGCAACGTAGGCATACTTGGCCATATGGCGGCATACAGCCTTTACGTTGCCCATATAATAACAACCGTGGAGGGCGGCATAGTGACCACCGATAATCCCGACTTTGCCGAGATTCTCCGTTCCCTGAGAAGCCACGGCAGGGCATGTAAATGCGAGAGCTGCGTCTTAAACACCGCCTCGGCTCATTGTAGCAAACGATTCCAGTATGAGGACAAAGGAGACATCAGGTTTATTTTCGAGCGGATAGGGTTTTCGTCAAAGATGAACGAGATGGAAGCGGCCGTAGGTCTCGGAGCCCTTGAAATATACCATGACATCCTTAAAAAGAGAAGAGCTAACCTGTACTACCTGCTTGAGGAATTCCAACGGTTTGGTTCCTATTTAACCACTTTCAGGAAGGAAAGCTACGAAGAAATCGGCCCCCATGCTCTGCCTGTTATCATCAAACAGGGTGCAGGGTTTACCCGCAACGAGTTTGTCGGCCACCTTGAAGAAAACGGGATAGATACAAGAGACCTTTTCTCCTCGATGCCAACCCAGTGTGTCGGTTTTGCTTTCCTGGGATATGAGCCGGGCAGTTTCCCCGTAGCGGAATACATAGGTAAAAACGGTCTGCATATCGGTGTGCACCAGGACCTTGGCATAGAGGAGTGCAAGTACGTCATTCATACCATCAGGGAGTTTCTAAATAGTCACCACTGAAAAGTAGCCACTTCGTTCCGATGGTTGTCAAAGCCCTATAACCCGATTGTCGGGTTGAGCGATTGGTGTGTAGCAAATTGTGCCATTTTCGTTTACGTCAGTAATTTGGCAACCCTTACACATTTCTAAGACACATCGGTAAGATTCTGTATTATCTGATCCTGGGTGAGGTCTTGATTAATCCTGCAGCGAGCAGTATCCAGGATATTTGTCAAATGCACCCCGTCTGTCGCTCGCGTAAGGCAATCTCCGGCACAATGATATTTACAGAAGCAATTTTGACAGTAGTCAATTTTGGCCACTGTTCGATTTTGCAGGCAAGAAAAATTGTCAGCAAGATAAGATGTAAATTTACCCATTTCTGTGACGCTTTGCTTTGTTACCGTTGCACGCACACCGTAACTGAACTTTTTAGCATCCATAGCACACATCGTCGCCTTTACTGCATCAAAGCTGGGGCCGCCTGTGGCAGTCGGACGCTGGACGTTTTGAATTTCAGGAAGTCCATCTAAAGAAATGTTCGCACAAGTCAGGTTCTCGATTATCCAATTGAGATTATCTTGAGGGATTACGCCGTTAGTTGCAGTATGTACCAAAGGTGTCAAACCCCTTATCATGGCTGATTCGCGGAAATAATCGACAGTTCGTTTCATGATATTCCATGCAAGCGTCGGTTCGCCGCCACCGTGGAATGTAGATCGTAAGATAGAAGTGACAGCTTTTCTCGTAATTTCCCGGGGCATCGTAATTGGTGGTCGTTCACCACCCGATGCATAGCAGTAAACGCATCTTAGATTGCATCTGTTAGTGAGAAACAGAGTAGCTGTCGTCGGAAGAAATTTCTCGGAGAGAGGGACAGAGGGGGTCAGCGGCGACGCATCCTCAAATATTCCAGTCGCATCTAAAAAAGCAATGATATCTCTTGTTTCAGGTAAAAACTCGCTGAATGACGGATCTTTAAATGCGTGTTTGTAACGCTTCTATCACGGCATCGCTAGTAAGGAAGGCAAGCCTCTTAACAGGAGAATAAAGAATGAACCTATCGCCGTGTCTTAATACGAAGATTTCCATAAATTGGTCACGAGACAGGGATGAGATTGCAAGTGCAGACTCTATTACAGCTACAATAAGTGCTACTGGTAGTTCGTGGAGTCGAAACAGGGACACAATTGCATGTGCAGATGTAACCGGCAGGTATGGAAGAACCACATGGCAGACTTTGTGTGAAAACGGAATCAACCGCCATGTTTAGGTCAACTTGTGCTCAATCTTCTTTGCAAAGAGACTTACCGGTGCCTATCACCGGATGCATGGACATATCACTGGAGTACTTGCTTGCCGGTACTATTCTTCCGAGTGCTTCGGCCATGGCCCTGACGTGGTGAGGAGCGGCACCGCAACATATGCCTATATAGTTTACGCCTATTTCCCTGGCTTCTATGGCGAACTTCGCCATCTCATCCCTGGTGTGTGTGAATGGGTCGAGAGCCAGAGGAAAGGCACATTTGCAACCCGGTTCTTTTAGCGCCTGGAAAAACGGCTGCTTTTCCGTAGTCCTGTAAGCGACCGGTTGAGCGGCCAGGTAGGAGCCTGCCTTTTTCCTTAATGACCTCAGAAACCCGTTCATGGTGTTTGGGCCCCTGCCGCAGTTCAGTCCTACGATGTCTGCGCCGCTATCTTCGAGCATTTTACACGCGTCCTCCCAGGTGTGGCCGTCCAGGGAGCGCTCGTAGATGGGAATGAATGTAACCATTGAAGGCAGGCCCGTTTGTTTGATGGCCTTCAGTGCAATCAGGGCCTCTCCCACGTGGCTGAATGTTTCGGCTATTATGAAGTCCACGCCTTCTTCCTTTGCCCACGCGGCCTGCTCCTCAAACATGGGTGCGACTATCTTTTCGGAGGCTTCGTGATCGTCGGGGTCATATTTCCACGTATTACTCAAGTTGCCGGCAACGAGGGCGGCATCCTCAGGGGCGGCATTATTAGCAGCTTCGTTTGCAACTTCTATAGCGAGCCTCAAAGCCTGCCTGTTAAGCTCCTCCAGGTTTGCCTCTCTGCCTATGACGCGCATCTTGTCTCTATGGGCGTAGTAAGTAAAGGCTACCATTACCTCGGAACCTGCATGTAAAAACTCCCTGTGAAGCTCCTTTACTGCTTCGGGGTAATCGAGCACCACCTCGGGCACGTAGGGGCCTGCCTTTAAGTATCCGCGCCGTTCTAACTCGAAGAGGTATCCCTCGGCACCAAGTACGATGCCCTCTTTCAGTCGTTGAAGTATGCCGCGTTTGGGTACTCCACTTTCGGGTATTGCTTCGCTTTGCTTCATAAAGCCCCCTTTTACGTTCTTGTCGTTAGATTACTATATTATCAGTTTATGAAGTCTTTCATCCCTCAAGTATTCTATAAGCAGTTTAGGCATATGTAATTGTAACATATACGGTTATCTGAAAGGGTTATGTTTTAAGTGGAATGAAGCTAAAATATAATTAAAATTATTCCTGTGAAAATATCTTGACTTTTCTTTTAATCAATATAATAAATCTATGAATAACACTGTCAATCTCCAGCAAACAGGGCAAATAGAATGTTGGGATCAGTTTGGAAATTTGATTTCTTGTTATAATTCAGGTCAGGATGGTGATTTACGATGTGGAGTCCCCTGGCCGAACCCAAGATTTATCGATAATAACAATGGTACTATAACAGACAATCTCACGGGTCTTATATGGTTAAAGAAAGCTAATTGTCTTTGGGAAGATTGGTACGGCGCTATTGAGGCTGTAAATGGCTTTAAAAGTGGAAAATGCGACTTGTCGGATGGCTCTAAAGTTGGTGAGTGGAGATTACCAAATATAAACGAAATTGCAAGCCTCCTAAATACGTTAGAAGCAAAAACCTTTAAAGATGAACAGGGGCTCTTAGACCTCTGGTTAAACGAACAAGGGTTCATAAAAGCAAGATCAAATTATTATTGGTCGTCTACTACATCTTCTACCAAAACTCATGCCTTGATTGTCGGTATGTGGTTTGGTCATGTAGCTGGCTATAATAAGCGGGGTAATTGTTATGTCTGGCCAGTGCGTGGTGGTATACAGTTACAAGAAAACACGTTACTGCAAAAAGAGTTAAAACATCCTAATGAGGATTATTTTGATGGGAATATAAAAATACTACGGGAGAAAGATTCTATGCAAGACTTGCTTAAAGGTTTATTTGGAAACATAATTATCGATTCATTTAGTAACCCATCCTCATCCTGGAATAATATCACTAAGAAAATAAAATTGTTTAATGACAATATGCAAAAGGTTGCAAACGGAGAAGGTGAGCCGCCTGAGTTTATGGGATTGTTGTCTCACGAAGATATCTACTATATACAGAGTCGTAGGAATTCTATTAAATCTGATTTAGAAATGTTTAAAGCTTTCTGGATGTATATAAGTTTTATTTTAAAAGATAATAAGGCATTTACATATTACAATGAGCCTATCATTTCATTTATAGAAAATGAATTTGTAAACTGTGATGACTTCGAGGAATATATCAAAGTATTAGAGCTAACCTTAGAAAGTAATAACATTGACTGGTACACTAATAAATTATTAGGATTTAATCTTTAAAATAACCAGAATGAACGTCTTATTATAAAGGGAGAAAAACTTAGTCAATTGATAAGTTCTATGAGGAAAAATTATACGGATATGAGTATCAGCGACGAAGAACTAATAATGATTCCTTTAAGGTATACAATGATAGGTACTGTTCAAGATATTTTAATAGATGACATCCTCACGAATATTGCGAACATGCAAGATACATAAAAGGTTGTGATATGTTAGCTGAACTATGTCAATCCGATTTATAGCCTTTAAATCTTCAGTTCCAATTCTAACCTTCCTTATTTTTGTGTATCTTGTGGCTTTCGCTTTGTCGCAAAAAGACAAATCAACCCCTTTCCAATACTTTGATTGTATCAGCAGCAGTCACTCTCGGATGTTTTCGCTCATACTGCGACTTCCATCAGGGTTAGGTTTACTGATTCAGGTTGTAGAATCTCTTCCCCATTATCCAGTCTGTCTTCTATGTGAAGCCGAATTGCATCTTTGATATTTTCCTGAACCTCTTCATAAGTACCAACCTGTGTGTAGCACCCTTGAAGCTCGGGACAGACAGCAAAATAGCTTTCGATATCCTTTTCGGTTACCACTGAAAACTTATATACGCTCATCTTACGCCCTCCTCTTTAGACAAATTATAACATATATATTGATATAGGAGGGCTGCCAATATATTCGTCTAACACGGTGAATTTATTCTGACAGAAAAAAAGCGAGTTACTACGGGAAGTTGCAGCTATTTCCGGACATTTACACGCCATCGGGCTTTTTTCTGGGCTAGAAAAAGCAACCTAACTTTGACCGGATAGACATAGATAACCGAAAAAGGAATTCCTTCTAACCCTTAAGCATTTAGGTCAGTAGAAGGGCGCTGATGCTAAAGCGACAAGTATGCCAAGAACAACAACGACAACAACAAAAGTTAAGCTTGTATATGGCGACATCGCAAATTTACCGTGCGGTCAGATTGCAGACACATTTTGATGAATCTCAAGATTATTCATTGATTCAACAACTTTTTTAGCATCCTCGATCGGAAGTTCTTTTAACTTATGATGTCTGTCCTCTACCCAATACGCCTTCATTAGTCCTTTCTTGTATTCTATTATTTCATTGTCATTCATTGCCTGTTACCTACTCCACGCCATTGTTGCGTTCATTGTTTAGCTCCTCTTTTAGCAAAGCAATCATTTTCTTATTTTAAAAAAATATATAGCGACTATATATCAATATCTATCGTTAGAACTGATAGCACTTTTGCCCCGATTCCATTGTTACCATAGATAACGCTTGTTGACGTCTACCTATTTCTTTTGATAGTATATTTATAATCAGTTGATTCATGCTTACGCCTTCTTCTTCTGCTAACAAATTTAGCTCCTTATGTAATGACTTGGGTAGATCCACGAACGTCTTACCGCAATATCGACTTTCGTGAGGCGACGGTTGTGGAATCGATTGACCCATCTCTTCAGCCAATTCTAACCAGCTTTCACGAGCAATTTTTACCTCTCTTATCGCGTCATCCTCCGTTTCACCAAAAGCCGAACATCCGGGTAAGTCCGGTACAATGGCTATAAAACCTTTGTCTTCTTCGCTGTAGAATACTTTTATCGAATAAAACATCTCGCTAATCCTCCAAGGCGTATTTCTCTAATATATTTAACAATTGCCTTACCTGGTACCCTGGCGTATTACCATTCGTATCTTGAAAGTTTAATTTCTCGTAGATACCTTCTCTGCCATACGTCACGTGACTCCCTTTTTGGTTTTTAAACTTAAAACCATAACTTTCTGCAACTTTGCATATATCACAAAATCTTACATTTGCCGGATTGTTCTTTATTTTCTCCAGTAACTTTTTCTTTTTACTCATAATCTAATTAAAGGATACTATAAAGGCATCTTTTTTTACAATTTTTTTTATCTTGGAGACCTTCTTCCTTTCGGCAAAGAAAAAATGTATATCCGTACTCTTGATGATGACTGGCTGGAAGCATCAACGAATGCCCGGAATCGACCTAGATCGGTATCGATTCAGATCTTGATGCTTTTTTCTTTATAAACTCCCGGGTTAAGGCTATGACGAAGCCCCAATACCCTCGTTGCCGGCTAAAGTGGGTACGTTCATCCCAATATCTCCGCAATCTGCGGATTAGATGGGAGTTTTACGGAAGTTTAAGAGTTAGACGGCTAAAAAACTCGTAGAGCGAGTAAAGACAGGTTTTAGCGTGCTTTATGTTGTAAGACCCCACCGGTTACGTGTCAAGAATGAAATGTCGTAAAGATCAAGAACAAAGGCGATTCCGGTCAAGCCGGAATGACGTATGAGAGGGAAACGGGTGTCAAAGAGTGGTCGCTGACGTATGTGAGCGCTTCGAGAGCTTGCAGATCCGGACGGATGCAATATTTTATACTTCTACCATAAAAGATCGGACACAAGTAACGTGACATTGCGGACGGTTGTAATTTTCTAACTTCGTGTATTAAAATAGGTTGCACTTCACTAACAATCTAAGGAGGCCTTATGTCTGCATATCTTGCCCGTAAACAGCGGCACCATCCAGCAGTAGTTTTGGTTTTTTTCTATCTTGCATTAGTCCTGACATCCTGCGGCGGCCAAAGCGACTCGATTCATAATTCTCAGGATGCTTATCTCGTGGCCGTACAAGATGCCGCCGGGCGCGCGACTCAGGATAAGATATCGAAGAACCTGATTCCGATAATCCCTGAAAATAGAGTGCTCGACTGGGAAAACGGCATTCCGGGAACGAGGGTACTTGTCGCAAGCTGGGTTACGGAAGCCGTAGGAAATAGTTATCGCTGCCCCTCTGAAGGGTGCAAGGCATCCGATACCTGCAAGGAAGGGCGTGAATGCCCGAACTATACATATGATACCTGGGTTACGGTAGTGCCTGAGCTTAAAAGGTTTTTCGCGGGCGTCAGCCCTGAGCCTCTGAGGATCGCGCAGCTTCTCGGTCTTCCGCCCGACGATGCCGTGCGAAAGACGTACTTACTTGAACTCTGGGTTTCTCCGAACGATCTTTTCCGTCCCTGCGCCGATCCTGATATTACGACTACGGAATGCCCGCTCGACTATCCGGATGACCAGTTCTTGATTTTCAGCTTAACTCTGAAGGTATATGCGGATCAGGCCTGCGACCTTAACCAGTGCGGATTTAAGGATTATTATAGGTGGTTTGTAAACAGGCGGACTTATCTCTATGTGTCTGAGTATCCATATCCGTGGACGCGGCTTGGATATACATATGACTGGGGCAACTCCAGGAACCATGTCGGGTTGAGCGAATTCGTGGTTCACGGCAATACGGAAAGCGGTAAAGGAATCAGCGTTAAAGTAAACAGGGTTGTCCCGACTGCCAATTATTTTAATCAATAACAAACCGGGTGTAGTTTAAGGTAAAAACCATAGGGATATTAATTACAATCAATTCACGGATTTTCACATGTGAAGTAAATAAATGAACCTGGGTATGCCGATGAGTCCCGTACAATAATGTAAAATAATCGTAACTTATTAAAAAGAATGAGTTTATCGTATACAAACAACGAAATTATCAAGCGCATAAAATGCTCGCAATAACAGCAGGTTATTGTTTTAACAGGAGTCAAGTGCATACCCATGTAAATGAATTTAATGCATATGAATTTCAAAGTAGTGTCAGCGGCACTATGCCGTCTATCTTGTGAAAAGTAATACGATAATAGGAGAGCCTATGAAAAAAATATTTCTTGTTTCGTGTTTATCCATCTGTTTACTGTCATTCTCAATAGTCTCGATGGCTGCAACTGCCGATTCCAGTCAAAAGGGTACTCGGAAAATAAAACTACCATTCGTTGGTGAGAAATCCTTCAATTTTTATGAAGGTAGTAGTACAAACTATACAATTAAAATCAAGAAAAACGGTGATACTACCATTAAGCTTTTTGGCGCAATGATTGAACCAGGTAAACCTCCCGCGGCTAAGATTATTTATAAAGGCAAGTATGCCGAAGTAATGAAAGTCGATGACGGTTTCGTTCAAATAAAAGGTAATAAAATAATTTTCTTAGACATACATGGCAACCCGGAGTTTGGTTGCCGGGGACAAGAGACTGACCCTTGCGAATCTGAATTGTATTAAACAATGTCACCATAACTAGTGTCGCGTCAAGGGTATTATGTCACATTTCGGTTTCCCCGAATAACGGCAAGGGCAAGGGCGATTCCGGCCCGCGAATGCGGCTGACGGCTCTAGCCGGAAAGATGACGATAAGTGGGTGGATAACGGAGGATACCAGGAATAACGAAAACGAAGCGTAATGACGAAAGGACAGATTCCTGTCCGCTAATCAGGCTGACGGCTATATTCGGAATCCGGCATTTTACAGTTGACACGACACTATCCGGTATTTTTTTTACCTTCTGTGGTATTACTATGCTCTGCAACGAGTTCTATAGTAAAACTAACTCCATTGCCCGGATTGGTAACGTACAGGCGTCCCCCCATGTTTTTCTCGATGATGATTTTACTCAGGTATAGTCCTATTCCCGTACCTGTTTCGTCATCCTTTGTGGTAAAATAGGGCTCGAAAATTTTGTCGGCGATATCCTCCGGTATTCCGCAACCGTTATCGGTAATGGTTACCATTATACGGGAGCCGGCGCCTATAATTCTTATTTCTATCAACCCTTTTGTTTTATTATCGTCGGTTTCTTTCTTATTTCTTTGAATAATAGCATCCCTGGAATTATTTATTAAGTTCAGCACCACGTGTTTGAACTCGTTTTCATAACCGTCGGTTATATAAGACTCTCCCTCATGAATATCGAAAGAAACTTCTATTTGTAAGTTTTTTAATAAACCCGATAGTAAGCCAAGCACTTCTTTGACGGCATTTGCCACGTCAAAGAGATCTCTTTTCTTTCCTACCTTCAGGAAATCCCTGAAATCGTTTACAGTTCTATCCAAAAAGTGTATATAATTCTTTCCCTCCGATACGTAGTTGGCAATATAGTTTCTATCGATTTGTCCGAAATCTAAGGCATCCTCAATATCCTGAATCAGGAGATACATTCCGTTTAGAGGCTGCTTCCATTGATGGGCAATAACGGAAAGCATCTCCCCCATGGAAGCAAGTCTGGATTTCTGTATAAGCATTCGTTCGCTGTACATTCTTTTTTCGATTTCCTCTTTGACCTTAACCTCAAGATTTCTATTTAGATCTTCGAGAGCCTCCGTCTTTTCGATAAGCATGTGAGTACGTTGTTGTACTAATGACTCCAGGTGATTCTTATACTTTTCGATAGTAACGATGTCGTTATAGGTACTTATGGACGAATACAGTGTGGTAAAAAGCTTCTGTGTAGTAAGTTCGCTCTTTTCCTTATAATCGTTGATGTCATACTTTTTTATGATCTCCACTTCAGGGGCCTGACCCGGCTGGCCGGTGCGAAGCACTATCCTCACGGAGGAGTTTTTCAACTCATTTCTTATAAAATCCACCACAAGTAAACCGGCATATTCGGTTTCCATCACAACGTCGAGAAGAATCAAAGACGTGTCGGGGTGTTGCGTTATTAAACCTATGGCCTCCTTTGCCGTGTAAGCATGAATAAAATGAAGACCTCTGTCTTTAATAACCATATTCCTCAAGGCGAGGATAGTAACTTTATGAACCTCTTCGTCATCATCGACGATCATTACTTTCCACTTTTCACCGGGGTTAATTAAAGAATCTTCTATAGTAGTCTCTTCATAAAAAAAATCTTCTTCCATCTTATATCCTTGAACTACGGTTTCCCTTTTGTTGAAGCGGTTGAGGTCTTCGCTGCACGCCGTATGTGGAAAAACCTCCCCCATCTTCATCGTCGATTCTGAAAAACGATATGGTGTGTTGAAGTTGTTCAGACTGGCTTGAGAGTTCCTCCGAGGTGGACGCCATCTCCTCGGAGGCAGAGGCGTTTTGCTGGATGACCTGATCCAATTGCTGAATGGCCATGTTAATCTGTTGTGCACCGGAGTTTTGTTCGCTACTGGCGGCACTTATTTCCTTTATCAACCCGGCAGTCTTCAGGATGTCCGGCAGCATTGCAGAAAACATGGTGCCTGCCTTTTCAGCTATCTCAACGCTTGTCGTAACAAGACCGGTTATCTCGCCGGCGGCCAATTGGCTGCGCTCGGCCAATTTCCTCACCTCCGAGGCAACTACGGCAAAGCCCTTTCCGTGTTCACCCGCGCGGGCTGCCTCGATTGCTGCGTTAAGGGCTAAAAGGTTAATTTGCCGGGCTATTTCTTCGATTATAGTAATCTTGCGTGCTATCTCCTTCATGGCCGTTACGGTTTCGGCTACCGCCTTGCCGCCTTCCCTGGCATTTACTGCGGATTTGTCGGCAATCTTCTGTGTTTCATGGGCATTATCGGCATTTTGCCTGACGTTGGAAGCCATCTGCTCCATGGAAGAAGATACCTCCTCTGCCGAGGCCGCCTGCTCGGTAGCACCCTGGGACATCACCTGGGCGGTGGCACTAAGTTCCTGGCTTCCCGATGCAACGTTGTCGGCTGCCGTTCTTATTTCCGATACAACACCGGTAAGCCTGGTCACCATGGTGTTGAGGTTTTCCTTAATTACGTTATACTGGCCCTTGTACTGCGTTTTGATAACGGGCGGGATTACACCCCTGGAAATCTTATCCACGTAATCGGCGGTTACCATCAAAGGGTTCACTATGTTGATTACCGTATCGTTTATGCCGGCAACCAGTTGCTGCCATGAGCCTACAAACAACCCTGCATTTGCACGGCTTTCGAGATCACCACTGGCTACGGCATCTATCATGCCTTGTGTTTCACGAAGAATACTTTTTATGGTATCGGTCATGTTTTTCATGGCAAAAAGAAGCTGGTTGATCTCATCTTTTCCGTTAATTTCGATGTCTACCATCAGGTTACCGTTGGAGATTTCCTTCACTTTCTCCGTAAGGGCCGACAGTGGTTTATGAGTTATCTTTACAATTACGTAAACGGCAGTCCCCATACCGAGTATGCCCAAAAGCCCCAGGATTATAAACACGAGTTTCAGGTACTTCAGCTTCTCCATAGTCCCGGCTAAAGGTACCGATATGCTGACAACGCCCAAAACCTCGCCTTCCTTTACGGTGTGACATGAAAGACAGTCCCTGCCCATGACGCTATGGCCGGCAATATAAGGATAAACGCCCCGAACCGATAAGCCTTCGACGAACACCTGCTCCTTCCCGGTACGCATTACCTCTCTCTCCACGTCGTCCTGGTTGTAATCTTCTGGCTTTCCCTTCCCAAAGGTTGCATCAACCGCTTCACTCCTGATAACCCTGATGTCTATCATACTTCTTAGTTGCTGCAAGAACGGGTCCTTTGCCTCCTTAAAACTGCCCGCCACCATCATGGACGTAATGGCATCCAAAACGGTGTTCTTGTAGCCCATTATGGCGCCATTCTTGATTTCATCCACGACCATTCTTTTAGTCAGAACGTTGGCTATCCCGGTGTTAAGAAATGCGCCTACCGCCATTATCAGCAATATAGGCACGCACGTTTTCATACTTAGAGACCAATTCTTGATTTGCATAACTTTATTCCTCTTTCTTTAAGTGTTCGCCGGTGTTAACTTTATTTCCCGATGTAGTGCCGGATTCATTCCCCGCTTTTTCGCCGGTTGCCAGTTCTCCTATCGGGTTGATTCCAAAACGCAAGTATTATCCTGAAAACGGCGGTTAATGTCGTCTCTACAGTGTACAACAAGCGTTTACCCGATAAAAGCAATCACATGAAACGTGCTGAAATGAAATGCTCCGCATATTTAGAGTTTTTAGCGACGTCTAGGTTAATTATAGCAAAAATCGTAGCCTTAAATCATTGTAGAGGTTAACCCTTGTAGAATACTTTTATCGAATAAGACATCCCGGTCATCCTACTAAATATTTATCTCAAGAAGAAGTTTCTCGTAATTGACAGTTGGAGTTGTCAATTCATTTTCACCGTCGCCGTTTTTTGATTTCTTAAGCTTAATCAGTCCTAAATCCGATAAATATTGAACGTCTGTCTTTACGTTGTTAACGTCGCGGCCAAGTAGTTTAGCAAGATCGGAAATAGACGATGGATGGTTTTCCTTTATTACGTTGAGCATCTTCAGGCGATCTTGCGTTAAAATCCTGGGAATAGCCGTAACGTTTTCAAAGTATATACCCGGTTTACGTTTTTTTACGTGTTCCCCTTTCTCGATACGTTTCATTAGATCGACGGCGTCGTCCAAACCATCTTCCAAAGGTTTTACCCCTAATCTTACGGTCTTGTATTTCTTATCCTTCATCTTTTCGTCTCCTTATTGCGCTGAAAAAATCATGTTTCAATCGATCCAGGTCTATGAATTCGTAATATCCCTCATGGCCTGCGTAATGAAAATGATCACCTTTACCCTCACAATTATCATAACCTATTATACGTTCACCATTTTCTATATATGCCAGAGAATATTTAAATCCATGAGGTTTGTCCTTACTCTTCGTTACCATATAAATCTTAATCTCTATTATACCGTCTTCTAACGGGTATTTTTCATAATTTATTAATTCGGCTTTTCCCTTCATCTATAGAGCATATACTACCATAATATACTCAAATGGACATTCCCGGCAATGGGGGCTAAGTGGTGCCGGTAGGGAAAAGCATCAGCCGCTGCCTGACAATACCGATAGCTCGCTCTACACCGGCCTTTGCCTCGTCGGAAAGCCCGATACCTTCTCCGATGTCTCCCGGTTGAATGCCGATGATAAACAGACGCGGTGGTTTTGCTTCGGAATATACACCCAAAAGGGTTAAGGCCGTAACGATGTCCCCAACACCCTCGTGGTGTGACGAAAACCGGGGTACGTAATCCAGTCCGCTATCCCCGCCGTCGAAAACCTCTACGTATCCGGGTTCCCGTCCAAAGTTTACGGCGTCGATAACAATGGCCTCTTCATATCCTTCGATGATGGGAAGAAGATCAAGCCCCAGAGTGCCGCCGTCGATGGTTTTTGTACCCTCGCTCAGTACGTAACGGGTATTGATCGCCTCCGCAACGTACACACCAGCCCCTTCGTCGCCCAAAAGGACGTTACCAAGACCGATTATCAGGCAAGTCTTATCCATCGACGATCTTATTCATCGGCAACCTTATTCATCGACGATTTTATATCCGTTTACAATGGAGCTGATCAGGCCGTTTTTTTCAAAGCAATCGTTATGGACGGATATGTAAAGGTGAATCACCACAAAGACCCACAAAAACCACATTAACAGGTGGTGAATAAGCCGAATCGACATGGCGTCGGTAAAGTTAAGCATCCACCCGCCAAGTACCCACCAAAGCACCCCGTGGTGGCTTTGGGAGTGGAGGGCAAAGCCGGTAACGATTTCGGTGGCAAAGGCGATGAAAATAAAAAAGTAACTGACTCCCGCCAACGCGTTATGGCCCGGATAAGAGGGCGGGGATTTTCGCAAAAACATGTAAAAAAACAGAGCATCCCTAAAGCTCCGCCACCGCTCTTTTTTCAAGGGTAGAAGTTCTCCGGGCCTGGCGTATCCGTCCTCCGTACTCATGTAATAGAAACGCAGAAAGACGCTCGCCGTAAGCATATAGGCACTAAGGATATGGATAAATCGTACCGTAGCCATGGGCAGGAATTCTCTCATGCCGGCAAAAAGGGCCGGATTACCGATGGCGTACCCGGTAAGCGACAGAATAGTTACGGTAACGACGTTTACCCAGTGGGTAAGGCGTACCGTAAGCGACCAGACGTAGATTTTCTTTGCCACGTTATTGTCCTTTAACGAATATCCATTAACGAACAGCCGGCATTAACGCACACCTATGACGGATAGTTCCTTTCCCGTTTTATTTATGAGATGAACGGCGCAGGCCATGCACGGGTCAAACGAGTGGATGGTGCGGAGAATTTCCAGGGGTTTTTCCGCGTCTTCGACGGGGGTTCCCACGAGTGCTTCCTCGTAAGGGCCCCGCCTGTCCGCGACGTCTCTGGGTGAGGCATTCCAACCGCTCGGTACGACGCATTGGTAGTTTGCCACTTTTTTGTCCTTAATAACTATCCAGTGGCACAGAGCGCCGCGCGGGGCTTCGTGGAAACCAAAACCGCGTGCCTCGGCCGGCCAGGTGTTGGGTTCCCATTTTTCACCGTTGTGGATTCGGTAGTCTCCTCCTTTGATGTTTGCCACAAGTTCGTCTATCCAAACGGGGAGCATTTCCGCAACGGCCAGGGTTTCGATGCCGCGGGCGGCGGTTCTCCCTAGCGTGGAAAAGAGAGATTCCACGCCGACACCTAATTTGGCCAGTACCAGTCCCACCAGTTCCCGAACCCGTTTATGACCGTTGGCGTAAGCCACGAGCATTCTCGCCAGGGGCCCGACCTCCGCAGGAACGCCGTCGTAACTAATCGCTTTGACCCACGAGTATTTCCGGTCGGTTTCTAAAAATTCGTAGGGAGGCGTCGGTCCCGTGTAATTGGGCGTGGTTTCACCATCGTAGGGATGTTTTGGTATGCCGTCGCCGCCGGTATATGAGTACCAGGCCCGAAGGACGTCTTCGGCCACCTTTTTTTGGTCTACCGGCTCTATGGCGCCAATGTTTTTAAAGCGTATGAAGCCTGACGGTAGCCACGTGTTCGTCGAATTGTGTACCGAGTCGCGGGGAAACTCTCCGTAGGAAAGGTAATTACCTACGCCCGCGCCTATGGACGCCCAGTTCTTGTAAAATGAGGCGATGGCCAGAAGATCCGGCAGATACACGTGCTTTACGAACTCCAGGGCCTCTTCGGCAAGAGATTTCAGCGTGGCGAGGGTGTGGGCGTTGATGGCGTTTTGGCTGTTAGGGTCTATGGGGGTGGCCATACCGCCGACCAAAAAGGTCTGGGGATGGGGGTTTTTAGCTCCCAGTAGGGCATGAATCGCAATAACGTCCCGCTGCCACTTGAGGGCTTCCAGATAGTGGGCTACCGCCATGAGGTTTACCTCCGGAGGAAGTTTAAAGGCCGGGTGTCCCCAGTAGCCGTTTGCAAAGAGGCCAAGCTGGCCGCTCTGTACAAGCGTTCGAATCCTGTCCTGCACGCCCTTATAGTAGCCTGCGGTGGCGTTTGGCCAGGGAGATAGCGACTGTGCCAGGGAAGCGGTTTGGGCGGCGTCCGCCTTCAGTGAGCTTACCACGTCCACCCAGTCCAGGGCATGGAGGTGATAGAAGTGGATGACGTGGTCCTGAACGAACTGGGCGGCGGTAATAATGTTTCTAATCACGCGGGCATTATCGGGAATGTCTATCCCTAATGCGTCTTCTACGGCTCTTACGGAACTCGTCGAATGTACCGTCGTACATACTCCGCAGATGCGCGAGGTGATGGCCCAGCACTCCCGTGGGTCGCGTCCTTTAAGAATCTTTTCGATTCCTCTCCACATAGTGCCCGAGACCCAGGCGTCGGTAACTTTACCGCCATCGACCTGCACCTCTACGCGAAGGTGCCCTTCTATGCGTGTGATGGGATCAAATACCAATTTTGTCATGGATTAATCTCTCTTTTTTTGTGAATTCTTCTGTGAACTTTTTTTTCGATGGAGGTGCTGCTCGATTTATAATAATCCGTTTCGACCGTCGGCTCGCCGTGGCGGGGCTTTTCCCGTTTTGACTTCAGTAAGCGAATGGCGGCGTGGGTGACTGCTCCCGCGGCGGCACCCGTCACGAGCGTTAATCCTAATGTATCGGCAGCCGCCTCGAGTCCCGCCCCTTTTACGTTTGGCAGGCGCGAATAAATGGGCCCAAGAGCGTCCCAACTGTCCGGCATGGCGCAGGCAAAACATGGATGGCCTGACATAACGGGCCAGCTTACCCCCTGATTGAACCGAACCGTCGGACAGTTCATGTACGACTGGGGCCCCTTACATCCCATCTCGTAGAGACACCAGCCGAGACGATGTCCTTCGTCTCCCCAGTGTTTCACGAACTGCCCGGCGTCGAAGTGGGGACGGCGTTCGCAGTTGTCGTGAATGCGTTTGCCATATGCAAAGAGGGGACGGCTCAGGTTGTCAAGGGCCGGGAAACTCCCGAACGTCAGGTAATGGACAAGAAGTGCCGTCAGGTTTATCGGGTTGACGGGACAACCTGGCAGATTAATCACGTTGGCCTGGGGAACTGCCGTCTTTACGCCCACCGCAGCGGTTGGATTCGGCACGGCAGCAGCCAGGCCGCCAAAGCTTGCACAAGAGCCAACTGCAATGACAGCCCGGGCGTTACCGCATACCTCGCGGGCTCGCTCAAGTGCCGTTTTGCCGCTTACGCAACAGTACACACCTGCGTTTGCAGTGGGTATGGCCCCCTCGACAATGGCCAGGTACTCACCCCGATGCTGGTTTACTACGTCCGTCAGAGATTTTTCGGCACCGGCACCGGACGGTGACATAATGGTTTCGTGGTACTCGATGGATATGAGGTCGAGGAGAACGTTTTCGACCGCGGGATTCGTCGCTCTGAGAAGAGCTTCCGTGTCGGCTGCACAATCGGAAAACTCCAGCCAAACGACATAAGGTTTTTGTTTATTTACGATGGCTTCAGCTATTTTTGACACCGAGCCGGAGGGAAGAGCTAACGTTGCAGCAATAACGGAACAAAACTGAAGGAAAGTTCTTCGGGACAATTGACAATTCAGGGTGCAATCTTTTAGCCCCTTCATCACTAAATACCCCCTCTTATTTATATTATATAACAAAATGAAGGAAAAGAGGATAAGAATAAAAAAAATCCTCTCCCCTCCTCTCCCCTCCGCCGTCACTGCCGGATAGAGCCGTCTGCCGCCCTCCCCCTACCCCCCCCGTGACGGTGGTATTGGCGGGCCGCAATATTGTCCCTTCCCTTCTTCGTCATTCCGGGCAAGGGCAAGGACAACAAAAGAGTTGAGCATCGCGTCAGATTATGTTACATTAGAATAGGATAGTTACAATATTGACATCGTTGTCGGTAATGTATGTTGATTCCAGGCGGTTCTGATTGGTATCTGATGAGTAGCGGTTCTGATTAGTAAAAACAGCAGGAGGGATTGTTGCATGAAGGGTTACAGAAAATCATCGTTAAGCATAAATCCATTAGACGGAGTTATATCGGGTATGCCTTTTATAATGCCGATTGTGGGGGTGTAATGGCAACCGAAAAAAAAGCTGGATTCAAAGTACTTATCTGCATAGACGGCTCACGGGATTCGTTGAGGGGAATGCACTACGGTGCCAGGCTGGGCAGCGGTATAGATGCCGAAATAACCATATTCCATGTGCGTTCGGACGATGGCCCCGGCAAGAGTGAAGTCCCCGAAGACAGCTTAAACGCCATCACAGGCAACTGGGGTATGTTTATAGCCGAACTCCGGTACCTGGAGGAGGCCAGACAAGCTCTTATAAGCCACGAGTGGGTGGGCGAAAACTGGAGTGAGGACGTCGTGAGAACTTTCGACGGCGACCCCCTGAACAACTTCCAGATAAGCTACAGGTCCACCAGTGGACGAAAAATAAACCTGAAACTGAAAAGCGGCCGCAACGTAGCCGCCGAAATATTGGACGAGGCCCTGTGCGGCGGTTACGGACTTGTAATCCTGGGGGCATCCAGGGTTAGGCGCACATACGGGCGCATTTTCGTATCGTCGGAGGTGCAAAAAGTGGTCGTACACGCACCCTGCTCCGTTTTGGTTGCCAGGAATCTCGAGGAAGGACACGGACACCTCGTCTGTCTCGATGGCAGCGAGCGGGCCTACGAGGTGATGCTTAAAGACTTTATGTTGGCGTCCCACTGCGAATGTCCCGTTTCCCTCCTATCCGTAGCCCCCAAACCGGAGGATGAAGATACCCACAAGACGATCGTCACCGAAGGCTTGAGGAGGCTCAGGGATGCAGGCTTCGAGAGTCTCGACAGCGCGGTGGTTGTGGGCAACCCCGTGGAAAAGATCGTCGGGTACGGACGTAAATATTCCATAATAGTGGTGGCAGCCGATGATCAGGTCGGTTTAAGGCGCTTTTTTATGGGAGGCACTTCCTTTAATATCGTATTGAACGCGGAAAACTCCGTAATGGTGGTAAGATGAGGGCAAATAGCGGAGGGCAAAATAACAGGCCGAATAACAGACAGAGTAACAGGCTGAATAACAAGTTGAACAAGACGTGGCCCGCCAAAGTTTTTCCGTTCCTTAAGTGGGTGCACGAGGTAAAAGATACGTGGAAAGCGGACCTCTTCGCGGGACTTACCGGGGCGGTGGTGGTGCTGCCCCAGGGTGTGGCCTTTGCCATGATAGCGGGCATGCCCCCGCAGTACGGTCTTTATACCGCCATGGTGCCGGCCGTAATAGCGGCACTCTTCGGCTCTTCGCGGCACCTCATATCCGGCCCTACGACGGCCATATCCCTAGTCATATTCAGTACGGTGTCGGTCATGGCCGAGCCTTCCTCGGCACATTACATAGAACTTGTAATGCTCCTGACCCTAATGGCGGGCATCATGCAGCTCGGCCTGGGGGTTGTGCGCCTCGGCGGACTCGTTGACTTCGTTTCCCATTCCGTTGTAGTCGGGTTTACCTCCGGAGCTGCCATCCTCATAGGGGCAAGTCAGCTTAAGCACATTTTTGGCCTGAGATACAAAAATGCACCCCACTTTACCGAAAACCTAAAACTCCTTTTCGAAAACATTAACCATTACCATCTCTACTCTATGATAATAGCCGCAGTCACACTGGCAGTCGTAGTAGGCATACGCAATTTCAAGCCCAGGTGGCCCGGTATGCTCATAGGAATGTTTTCGGGCGGCCTGTTAAACTACGGCATGGGCTGGTATAACCAGGGAGTACGCGTAATAGGCGCCCTTCCCTCGGCTATCCCCCCATTTTCGCTGCCTGACTTATCCTTTCACAGCATACACGCACTGGCATCACCTGCCATGGCCATATCGATGCTTGGCATAATGGAGGCGGTCTCCATAGCGAGGTCCGTGGCGCTGAAGTCCGGACAAAAAATCGACGGCAACCAGGAATTCATCGGCCAGGGCCTCTCCAACATGTTTGGGGCGTTCCTGTCGTCTTACGCCTCTTCGGGCTCTTTCACCAGAAGCGGCGTCAATTATTCCGCGGGTGCCAAAACTCCCTTTGCGGCCATATGTGCCGCCATGTGGCTCATGGTTATACTTCTTTTCGTAGTCTCTTTCGCCGCTTACCTGCCCATAGCAGCCATGGCCGCAGTCATACTCGTGGTGGCGTATAACCTTATCGACTTTCACCACATAGTAGATACCGTGCGTCTGTCCAAACAGGATGCCGCGGTTATTGCCGTTACATTTCTGGCAACCCTGTTTCTGGAACTCGAATTTGCCATATACGTGGGAGCCCTCCTATCCATAGGACTCTACCTGAACAAGACGGCGAGGCCAAAAATTTTTCCCCACGTGCCCGAACCCGGCAGCAGACAGTTCGTTGCGGACCCCTATCTGCCTCAATGCCCGCAGTTTGGCATCATTCGCATAGACGGCGACCTCTACTTTGCAGCCATGAACCACGTGGAAACACATATCTCCACTATACACTCTTACGTACCAACCCAGAAGAAGATTCTCATACTATGCAGAAGCATAAACATCATAGACCTCATGGGTGTGGAATCCATGGTTAACATGGTTAAGGAGTACAGGAAAAACGGGATAGACATGTTTTTCTGTAAGATGCAGCCTGAGGTTATGACGATGATGCAAAAAAGCGGAGCCGTAAATGAGATCGGGCCGGCGAACATATTCGAGGGTGAAGAAGAGGCAGTCAGGGAAATTGTATATAATCTTGACGCGAAAGTCTGCGCCAAATGCCCCCACAGGGTGTTCTGGGAGTGTGACGCCAAAAAAAGACAAAACGTGATAGACTTATCTAAAAGGGTTTGATTTTCACTGAGGATTACTCCCTTTCTAAAAAAGGGAGGGAGGAAGGGAGCAGCTTTTGGAATATTTTACAACCAATGAGGGGAGATTTCACTGATAGCAAAACACAATGTAACATAGGCGCTCTTTGGGTAGGATTTGTGGTACAACTGCTCCCTTTTGACACCTTAATATTCTATATCACTTAAATTCTCTTTCTTTATCTCCTTATTCCTTCGGACACTCTTTCTTATTCCATGTCCCATGGTTTAATAATAAACTATATGACGCAGAGAAACAAGAGAAATGTTATTCAAAGTAATACCAATTATGTGAACAATTATTCACATAAATAGGAAAGGAGATGCTTATCGGGTTAACCACGGGCAAAAAAGCGATACTAATACCAAATTGGTATAATGCGTCCGCCTTTGCCGAGTCTTTAAGATAATGCGGGATAATCTAACATAGTGCGGGATAATCTAAGGCAATCGGCCGGTGGTAACAGGCTGGTAGTAATCGATCGGCGGTAACCGACTGGCGTTGCTCCTCTGGTTGTAATCGATCGGCGGTAATCGCATGGCGTTGACCGACTGGTGGTGGTGCTCAGCCGGTGGTAAGGTGCTTTTCCAGTATCGAAAGACTAGTGAGCACCCTCTGCCCTTCCCCGGTGAGCAGATAGGTCTTTGCGTCGTCCTGGGAGACGATGTGGGCTTCTTTCAGTATTCTCAGATGAAAGACGAGTTTCGTATGGTCCTCTATGGCGAGCATTCTGTTTATCTCCATGAAGCGCATTCCGTTTGACGAATGCAGAAGTTTGATTATCCTCCTTCTAATGGGATTTGCCAGGGCGTTGAGCACGTAATCCATGTCCGCACTCGACGCACCTTCGTCGAAGCTCGATTCTTCTATCTCTCGCCTTACGATTGTGAGTAGTTCGCTGATCTTGAATGGTTTAGGCAGGTAGTGGGCGGCACCCTTTTTAATGAAGTCCACCGCGTTTTCTATCGTGGCAAATGCGGTCATAATAACGACTTTCGTCTTCGGACTCACCTTCCTTATCTCGGATATGACTTCCAGTCCCTTCATTATGGGCATGATAGAGTCCAGGATAATAACGTCGAAATCGCCTTTGCCGACTTTTTCTACAGCCTCCCTGCCGTTTGCCGCTTCTTCGATAGCGTAGCCGGCGGCGTCAAGTATTTCTACGATCTGCTTCCTAAGGTCGGCGTTGTCGTCGGCTACCAGGATTTTGTGCAATGGTCCTCCACGGCCGGCAGGGTTATAAGCACTCTTGAGCCCTGTTTAGGTGTGCTCGTAACTTCTATAGTGCCACCATGCTGCCTTATTATACCGTAAGCCACGGACAGTCCCAAACCCTCTCCCAGCTCTTTCGTAGTAAAAAACGGGTCAAAAACCCTCAGTATGTCACTTTCGGAAATACCGGCGCCCGTATCCGAAATCTCGACGTTCACCCAGCCGGCAATGCATGACGTGTGTATTGCCACCATACCTCCGGAGTCGGGCACCGATTGCAGGGAATTTTTTAACACGTTGGAAAAGGCCTGGTTCAGAGCGCCCTGTTGTCCCATTACATAAAACGTACCGTCAAATCTTTTTTCAAGCGTAACCCTATCGAAAGCTTCTTCGCATTCTTTAAGGGCATATTCGATAAGTTCGCTTAAGTTTATTATCGAGAAGGCTTCCCTGTCCATCCTGGTAAGGGTAAGCAGTTTTTTAGTTATCGTAGAGGCTGCGTCGATACTCTTGTCGGTTGTCTCCAACTTTTCCAAAAGTGAGGGGTCCACCGCGATTTCGTTGAGCTTTATCTTCAGTATCTGGATGGAAAGAGAGGCGCTGGTCAGCGGGTTGTTAATCTCGTGGGCGACTCCGGCGGCGAGCCGGCCTATGGCTGCAAGCTTTTCAGTCTGAAGGAGAGCGAGTTCCGCCTTTTTCCTTTTCGTGATGTCCCGGCCTACGGCCTGGAACTCAAGGGGCTTGTCGCTATCGTCGAATATGGCACGGTTAGTCCACCGTTGCCACCTGACCTCACCGTTTCCCATGACGACGCGGTGCTCTACTTCTACCACGGGGTTGTCGATTCCCAGCGAGGCTATCTGTTTTTCGCACATCTGCCTGTCGTCGGCATAGACAATCGGTGTAAAGCTCTTACCGACGAGTTCCTCCCTGTGCTTGCCAAAGTACCGGCAGTAGGCCTCGTTGACGAAGGTAAGGGTACCGTCGGGTAGAAAACGGCATATAAGATCCGTCTGATCCTCTATTATGGCAAGATAGCGCTTTTCATTCCTTGCGAGAGCCTCATCCATGTTCTTCTGTACGGTTATGTCTCTGACCATACCCTCTATGTCCCCGCCATAATTGTTCGAAACATAGGCATTTATGGAAGCCCAGAAGAGAGTTCCGTCTTTTTTCATTAACCGTGTAACGTACCCCTCGACGGCACCTTGTTCTTTTGTCTTACCGACGAATTTGTCCCACTCCCCGGGCGAGAGGAAAAGATGGCGTGAGAAATCGAGGGCCATGGCACCGGCGCCCGAATAACCGGTTAAACGCCCCGCGGAGTTGGAGATTTCCTTAACTACCCCGTCCATGCCTACCCTAAAGTACATGTCCATAAAGAGGTTGAAAAGGGGACACCCGCACAATTCACTCCTGGCGAAAGCCCGGATCATAGCTCTGTTTCCGAATGTGTAAACAATAATCCCTCAAGGACGCAAAGGTGCAAGCGCAAATAAATCATAATTGTTCCCGTGAATTGTTTCCGGAGGTATTTCCACCGGTTTTCCCAGGAGCGCCTAAACACGTACTACGGCACAACCCAAAAACGCCTATAGTATTACCCAAATACGTCTACGGTATAAGATTATATAGAAACGCCGCAGAATAGTCAACATGACATACAATTTCATGGCATATATTTTCCGGCAGGAAATCTAATCGCAAACAATTTCCGGCTAATGACAAACAATTTCCGGCGGACAATTTCATTTGGCCGCCAATCTATGTCAACCAATCGGACCGGCAAATCAATCGATTTTTTTTACCTGCTTTTTATCCGGTGCAGGACCCGTCATCTCCCCGGGCCTGACGTACACGTCGAACTCCTCACCCGTCAGGTATCCCAGTTGCATGCACGCTTCCCGGAGGGTGATGCCTTCGGCGTAGGCCTTGCCGGCTATTTTCGAAGCATTGTCGTAACCTATGACGGGGTTCAGAGCGGTAACGAGCATGAGCGAGTTGTTCACGTGTGCACCGATACGCTCCACGTTGGGCCTTATACCCCTTACAAGGTACCTTTCGAAGGAGCGGCAGGCGTCGGTGAGAAGTACGGCCGAATGTATAAAGTTGTGTATGATCACCGGTTTGAACACGTTTAGCTCAAAATTTCCCTGTGAGCCCGCCATTGCAATAGCTACGTCGTTTCCGAGCACCTGGACGCAGACCATTGCCATCGCCTCACACTGGGTTGGGTTAACCTTGCCGGGCATTATGGAAGAGCCCGGCTCATTAGCCGGCAATATGAGTTCACCCAGGCCACAACGAGGGCCGGAGCCCAGCATCGACAGGTCCCTGGCTATCTTCATGAGGGAAGTGGCCAGTGTCCTCAGAGCACCGCTTGCCATAACCACCGCGTCGTGCGAGGCCAGGGCGGCAAACTTATTGGCGGCAGGCGTAAAGGGCAGCCCCGTTTCGGTGGCCACGTAGGTTGTTGATAGCTTGTCGAACCCATGAGGCATATTTAATCCCGTACCCACTGCCGTACCGCCTATGGCCAATTGGTATAGGTGTGGTAGTACCGATTCTACGTGGGATACGGAGTTGTTTAACTGGGCCGTGTAGCCGGAGAACTCCTGCCCCAGGGTTAGGGGCACGGCATCCTGAAGGTGCGTCCGGCCTATTTTTACAATGTCGCGGAACTCCACGCTCTTTTCGTCGAGAGCATCCCTGAGATCAACGAGTGCCGGCAGCACGGAGTTTACCATAAGCGATGCCGCGGCTATGTGCATGGCGGTCGGAAACGTGTCGTTGGAGGACTGGGACATGTTGACGTCGTCGTTTGGGTGTACGGGTTTTTTTGATCCGAGTAGCCCTCCGGCCATTTCGATGGCACGGTTGGATATGACCTCGTTAACGTTCATATTCGTCTGCGTACCGCTGCCGGTCTGCCACACCCTGAGCGGGAAGTGCCCGTCGAGCTTCCCCTGTACCACTTCCTCAGCGGCGGCGACTATGAGACGGGCCTTTTCCTCGTTCAAAATGCCAAGCTCCAGGTTCGCCAGGGCGGCGGCCTTCTTTAGTATTCCAAAGGCGCGTACCACTTCTATAGGCATAACGTCGCCGCCTATTGAAAAGTGCAGAAGGGAACGCTCCGTCTGGGCTCCCCAGTAACGGTCCGCCCTTACCTCTACCCGGCCCATGCTGTCAGTCTCTATTCTGGTATTCAAGCGACATTAACCTCCGGTCATTTAGAATTAATCAGCTAATTAATCAACTAAAATTAACATTACGGAGGGGGTTTTTACAAGATGCCGGTAAGGGAAAAGATTAAAATATGCCGGCTTATAGCCAATAACCGGTTTATAGCCAGAACTCAGGATAGCGTCTCGTCCTGGGAATGTTGTTAACAAGGAGTGCTACGACGAGCATTATGGAGGCACCCGTGCCGGCCGGTACTATGGCGTAGAGAAAGCCCAGCTTATGGATGCTCTCCCCCCCTATTACTGCGATAAGGGCGGTAGCACCACCGGGAGGATGAAGGGTCTTCGTGGCGTGCATCACGGCTATAGCTGTAGCTACTGCCACGGAGGAGGCAAGCCACATTTCGTTGTGAAACAAAGTATAAGAGGCCACGCCTATAATACCCGATATTACGTGGCCGCCTATCAGGTTCCTCGGTTGTGCCAGTGGGCTCTTTATAGCGCCGTATATCAGCACCGCGGACGCTCCGAAGGAACCGATTACCATTTGATAGCCGGTGCCGGACAATATCTTGTAGTGAATCAACGCCACGGCCGATATGCCGGCAAAGGCGCCCGTCCAGGACCAGAATATCTCGACCGAACTTACGGCACCGGGACTTTTGCTCGTACCCCTCATCTTGTTAAAATACTCTTTGATGGCACTCACCTCTTTTCTCTTAGTATATTTTCGTAAGTGTGTCTTCCTGTTGCACTTTCATTAGTGCATTTTCCTATATTCTTGTTATATCATTAACAGACCATGAATATACATGATTTACATCATGCTTTATATACAAAAGTGCTTACCCTAAAGGTGGTTACACTTTGGTCAGCCTGATAATAGGACTTGCATCCGGGGTTTTCGGGGGACTCGTGGGTCTTGGCGGCGGCGTGATCATGATCCCTCTGATGGTGCAGTTTCTCGGATTGGGACAGCACAAGGCACACGGCACCTCTCTGGTTGCTCTGGTGTTCACCGGCCTGGCCGGAACTTTTACCTATGCCCGATCGGGGAGCATGGACGTGATTGCGGCAATATTAATCGCAGTTTCGGCCGTATTTACAGCCAGATGGGGAGCCCGTTTTGCCAACTCTCTGCCGGAGTGGAAGCTAAAGCGCTCATTCGGCGGTTTTCTTTTGCTGGTATCCGTAATCATGTTGCTGAAACCCTACATTACCCACGGCGATGCGGCCGTTACCGGAGTTTTAAAGGGCGCAGTACTCATTATAACCGGCGTATTCACCGGATTCCTCTCCGGCATGATGGGCGTTGGAGGTGGTACTATCATGGTCCCGGCCATGGTACTGGTGCTGGGTTTTGGGCAGCACTTAGCCCAGGGAGTGTCTCTCCTGGCCATGGTTCCCGCGGGGTCGGTTGGAGCCTACACGCATTGGAAACTCGGCAACGTTCAGATTGGCCTCCTGGCAGGCCTCATACCCGGCATAATTATAGGCACATATTCGGGCGCAACCCTTGCACGATACCTCCAGGACGGAACGCTGAGAGTCGTCTTCGCCATTGTCCTGGTGTGGACCGGTATAAAGTACCTGAGAACCCGCAAACCACAAGCCACCTAATACCAAATTGCATTCATTCGATTAACTTCGAAGCCGATCGTCGAAAGCTCCCCGACGTACGTAACAGTACGCCTGTGTCGCTTTCTCCTTGCCGCCTTGTTACTCTTTCGAATACAACTCGAAAGGCACCAATCGATACGGCGAAGGGACACCGGTAAGCGAAGGGAGCCGGTAAGACGGGAAACTTTGGGAGGCTTTACGATATCCTGTGGGGGTGGCTATAGACGTTAAACCGCTCGCCTCTCATGAAGCCAACCATCGTAATACCCCGCTCCTGCGCTATCGAGACCGAAAGAAGCGTGGGTGCGGTACGGCTTACGACTACCGGTATCTCCCACCTGGAGCACTTAGTGCCTATCTCCGACGAAAGCCGTCCGCTGAGCAGCAAAATCTTGTCCGTGAATGGTATGTCGTTAATCAGGCAGTGGCCGATCACCTTGTCCACGGCGTTGTGTCTGCCTATGTCCTCGGCTAACACGAGGAGGCTGGAGCAGTCGGCAAGCGCGGCACTGTGTATACAACCGGTGTTCCTGTAAGAGTCCGAGCGCGATTGAAAGACCCTGAAAAGACGCATGAGAATGTCCGGTGAAACTGTGAAATCCCCCATCTGCATTCTTCCAGGGACCGGTCTTGCAAAAGTAACCCCTCCCACGCAGCCCGAAGTTATAGTCCTGCCGGTCGTCGATACTTCCGCTTCGGTGTCCAGACTCACGCGTATCATGCTCTCGCCGTGCTCTATGACCATCTTTTCCGTACACCAGCTCCCTTTGATAATTCCTTCGGTCATCAGAAAGCCCGTTACGAGTTCCCGCACCATTACCGGTGAGCAGTAAAGGCTCAATGTCTCCACGTTGTTTACGAACAGGACAAGACGCCTCTCTACCGCTATAAAGTCTTTGACTTCATCGCGGTCGCCCGCTTCGAACCTGGTGATTACCTTCTCTACGTAAATTTCCATCGATGCCGGTGGGAAAAACATTCCTTAAGAAGAAATAGCCTTAGGAAGAAAGATCGCTAAAATAGTAGGCACACCAAAAACAGTCCTCTCCACCGCAAATCTGGTTGGTTATGCATTCGGAGCAGCTAAGGTGCTTCGATTCGGTAACACACCATATTTTGTAACGAGATATGTACGTACTTGTAGAAACACTAACCGTGCTGTTCAAAAAAAGACCCTCCTGATACCCTCTTACCGTTGCCGGTAGACTATTAACATATCAATAATCATGCCAATTGTAAATAGGCTGAATATTGATGATTTAAAATTTAGAGTTATCCTCATTTGAGGACATGTACCTTGAATGGGGAAAATACTGGAAAACCCGTAATTGCTAACAATAGTTGTAACTACTAAGGGCTCGTTCAGAAATAAGTGAATCAGATGGCGAAGGATTTTTGTTCGATCCGCAAGGAGCGTAAAAGGCTCGTGTACTGGATGTACACGAGCCTTTACGCAGCAACGGGCGGGCAAAAAGACAAGCCAAATGGCTCACTTATTTTTGAACGAGCCCTAAGGTACTGGCAAATGAATTTCGATCCCGCGAATTCGGCTGACGGCTCGGAATCTGCCCTTACCCTTGACGTCACCCCGACCTCTTACTGTCATCCCCCCACATACGTATATCGAGCGGTCTGGGCTTCGCCATCGAATGGCAGGCTCGCCGTTACATTAGGCCGAATCAAGTTCGTCATCCTACGGACTGGCTCTTCACTTCCCGAAGCTTGCCACCCCGCCTCGCGGCGACGCAGTTACGTTCTGTTACAGGCCGGAGAGCGTATACCTGAAAGGGACTTTCACCCTTCCGACTATGCACACTCGCAGGCGCACCATTGCGGCTTGTCCGGCAGTCTAGTCCTTATACTAACTTGCAATCATATGAATAAATTATCCGAAGGCGGTTCCAGGGGGGGGTTGCGGGGGCGCTCCCCCGATAGAAGGGGTAGCGAAAGGACGCGTCCTTTGCGGCCGAAGCGAGGGGAAGGCCTTCCCCTCCTCATTTCTTGTACTTTTGTTACTCTTAGGACTGCAAATTGGTATTAATCTTCAGCAGATGATGCATATCCCATGCATACAGCCAAGACAAGCCCTGCAAAGTAGATGGGTAGTAAAGGTCATGGACAAGGGCAAGGACTGGATTCCCGCTCCCCGGTCGTAGCCGTGTACAGGTTTCGCGGGAATGACAAAAAGAGCGACAAACACAACCCCGTATGTATCATTCCTGCGAAAGTGGGAATCCATCTGTCAGTTGTATTGCACTGCCACTGAACTGCCTGTAATTACTAAATGAGTAGGTTCTTTATGCCCGGTTACTTAGTATCTTTTTGTACGGGTACACGGACGGTGAATTTATCGTTAATCCTTATTATCCGCTCTTCCATTTTTTCTAAATCTTGCCTGGATACCTTTGTTTTTTTCATCAACTGGGACATTTCTTTCATACACGTTGCCATTTCGGAAATTGAGTCGGAGATATCCTTCAGAGTACCTTTATCAACCGGTTCTTTCTGCATGGCTTCATGCATTTTCTCCATAACTTCACCCATTTGCTGCATCATCTTTGGCATATCCTCATGTGCGTGCTTCATTTTAAACTCGGGTTGAGCTTTATCCTCAGCCGAGACAAAATTAACACCCAATGCTACTAAAAATACGACCAGAATTGTAATAACAACTTTCTTCATTGTAACCTCCTGTTTAAAGATTTATTGTAATTGTCGCCGGACATGTAATATCAACTACTCCATTTGTTAAAGTATTTCCTCACTATCGATCACATAGTTAACCTCCTGTTCCGGCTTACATTAATGTTATAATTTTTCTACCTAGTTTTATGTTACATAATCATTTATTTATTGTGCCACTTCTTTAAAGTTATGTCAAGTAAAAAATGCGTGTGAATGGTTACTAATGCGTATATTGAAATATTATTTCTATGATATGTAAAATCTGATCTTACATTATTGTAGGATTTCAAAAGCGGTTATTCTAATTTTTGCGAACCAGCCATATGCTTAGTCCTATCGAATTATCCTGTGTTTTTACATTACCGTGCATTAGATTTATTGCCCACACACTTCTATCTTTATAATATACACAAATGTCCGATGTCCAATAATCGCTCATCTGAACGTTTATAAAGGGATGTTCAGACGGAAGTGCAGGTTCCGCATGCGAGTAATCAACCAAGGTGACAAATTCATGTACAGTTGGAAATCTCCAATCGTTATACCCACCATACTTTTGCTTATTTAACTGATTTATATAGTTTGAGGCGGCAGTCCATGTTAAACCTCTGGCCAGATTGGCATTTCTTGTCCATATGAGACCCGTTGTGTTGTCTTTTACTGTCAAATCGGAGAGAATTGTAAATCTTGTATTGTCAGCAGATGCAACAAGAGGCAATGAAAGCAATAACATGTAAAAAAAGGCAAGGGAAAAACATACTATAATTTTAGCATCTCTGTATTTTAATATTTTCATTTTTCCTCTCTTCAATATTAAATGCTTAGTGAGTATGCTTCATTTAACAAAACAAAGAAGCATACTCACTACTTAATAAGTCCTTTTAATTGGTCATTTCCCGAAGGACATTTCCCGGACAATATTTACTTTAAATCTCTACTATTTTGCGTTCATGCCGTAGCCGTTGCCCATGCCGGTTCCGTGGCCGTTGCCCATGCCGGTTCCGTTGCCGTTGCCCATGTCGTTACCATGGCTCATTTTACTCATGCCGGGGCCGTGCATGCCACACATGCCTTCGCCCGCAAAAGCAAAAACACTGAATACAGCTAGTATCAGTACAATTAGTGTTAAAGCAATTACCCTCTTCATCTTAAGACCTCCTTTTTAATAAATGTTGTGTATTTTCATAATTCCCTAGCTTAACTATTTGGAATTATCGCTTCAGCCAACTTTAAAGTTAAGATGTTGATATTGTTCGCAATTTTGTTTTATCCTGCCTTTTTCAACTTCTATAGTCGGCTTTTATTCTACACCTGAAATATGAATTAATTATGAAGATGACATCCCCCCACGATAAAATATTAGTAGCACTATGGGAATTTTGCTTTGACACTCGCCACTATAAATATACATTGCCTTTTAAAGACATGAAGTTAACGCCTTCCGTATGGTTTCGTTGACGCCGTCAGTATGGTATCGTTAACGTAACCTCGGTACCTTGTCCGGGAATGCTTTTAATGCTGATTTTTCCTTTGAGAACACTCACCAGTTCTTTTACGATGGAAAGCCCTATACCCACGCCTGTCGACTGTTGGCCCTTACTCCGGCCTTTGTAAAAGCGTTCGAAGACAAGAGGGAGTTCTTCGAGCGGAATTCCAATTCCTGTGTCCTTTATCTTAATGTGGAAGGCATCCGCGTCTCTTCCATTTTCTATGTATATTCCACCTTCATTAGTGTATTTTATGGCGTTAGATATTAAATTATCCAGTATAGTCGTCAATATTTCACCGTCCGTGCAGATAACCATATCCTCGCCATAAAAAGAAATATCGAGCGATTTATTTAGAGCTACCTGTTTGTATCCACTAACCAATTTACTTAAATATACCTTTAAATTAAATTCGCTGCATTCACTACGTTCGAAAAAACTGGCCTCCGCGCGTGTAAGGTCTTCGATACTCTTTATATACCCTATTAATTTTTCCGCCTCTGCCTTAATATTTTGTGTTGCTCCCATGGGCTCGGCCACACAATCGATAATTGCCTCTGCATTTGCGTTGATTATCGTAAGAGGGGTCCTTAATTGATGCGTAACGTTAGCCATAACGTGTTTTCTAATGTCGGATTCCCGCTTTAAGGCCTCAGCCATGTAATTAAAAGACGCGGTAAGACTGCTTACCTCATCATGTCCTTTATAGGGGATTCTTACATCGAAATCTCCGTCAGCTATCTTTGTGGCACCCTCACGGAGCCTTTTTAACGGTAATGAAAGCAACGTACTAAAAAGCAATGCGAGCAAAAGCGAGCCGGCACTGGCAATGGTGAACGATACTATCATAAATTTCATTGCCCATTCCTTGAAGGCATCTTCCTTTGCGGTAATTTCCTTTCTTACGAGAGGTTTGAATTTCAACCGTCCGATTTTCTTGTCAAGGGCAAAGATATCGTAGTCTTTAAATTCTTTAGCATATTCGTTTATACTAACGATATGTTCCATTTTTTGCCTCATTGGCGGGCTTATATGTTCAATCACTTGTGCGGAGTCCATTATCTTCTTTCCATCGACGTCAAAAACAACGATATCCTCTCCAAGCATTAAACCCCAGTGCAGGGATTCCATCAGGCTTTTTTCATTCCAATTTCCTTGCTCGTAACTACTTTCCACGGATGCGATCAACCAGTAAATATTGGTTTGCCGAATTCCTTGTATATAATCGTCGAAGTCTTTTACGATCATATGCCGGAAAATGACATTGGAAAATATCGTTATAATTATTATAGTTATGAAGGAGCAAAATATTTTGGTTTTCATCTTTTAATCATCTCTAACCGGAAAATAAAGGATATTCCATTATAATTTCCTAACGTACAGCAGTGTTACAATAATCCCGGCAGCCAGGGGAAGCAAGAAGCTTATGAAATGGATTGTCCAGACAGAAGAATTGCTTTGTGTGTGTACGTCGTAGGGGATCAGCACAGATATAGACAGATAAATAATACACGATATAATTAACGCCCGGCCCCCCAATCTGTTTGCAGGATACCAAATACTATCATCGGACAACGTTTTACATGTTCTTATGCCGTAGACACGATTCCTTGGAACAACGCCCATGGCAAGCGGGATTGACGCTATCAGGATTAGCAGCGATGGTATCAAAAATGGTTGTGTTGGCATAATATAAACGTAAATCTATTGTAGCATATCCTATTTCAATATATATACAATATACTAATATACAATACACTAAAAATTCCTGACATAGCAAGCATGTCTTCACAATTTCTTCACATTTTCATGTTTAACTATTAGGGTAGCATTAGTAGGGTAGCATTAGGCGCCGGGTAGAACTGGCATTACAAATATTAAAGTACCAAAGTTAAGGAGGTTGTATTGAAAAAGTATTACGTACTATGTGCATTGTCGATACTGTGTACATTATCGTTAGTAACGGGAGTACAGGTCTATGGTATGGGCATGGGATCCGGGATGGGGACAGGATCCGGGATGGGCATTGGTTCGACCACGGCAATGATGGGCAGCACCGATAACTATGGCATGATGAATGGCATGTCCGGTTCACCGGTAGTAGGCAGCGATGGTACGGCATATTTATTAACGTACCAATTATCATCGACATCCGGCACCAGCAGCAGCACGTTTAAGTCAACCCTGTCGGCGGTAACCCTTTCCGGTCAAAAAACGTCGATTACGCTTACGGGTATTGTATCCCGTCCTGTTTTATCCTCCGACGGCGGGCTTTTGTTTGCAACTACATCCATGCCGGATATGAGCCAGTACAACATGATGGGAAATTTCAGTACGTCAACCACCTCGCTATCGACATTGTATGTTATTCAGTTGCCACTTACACAGAATTCGAAGCTAACGGCAGTCTCGCTCGCCGGCAATTATGCTTCGGTTCCGGTGATTGTTAATAATAAAATTTACGTTTCAACAACCGATTTCGGTGGTTCGATGATGGGTTCGGGTGTTGTTTCCAATCCGCAGCAGGGCAGCTCATACTTGTATATAATCAACTTCGACGGCACCGTTGTTTCCAAGACACAAATGTAATAACGTATTTCAATGAATTTGGCTCCGTAATCTGCGTTAATCCGTGTCATCTGCGGATAACAAAGACAGAGAAAATCATCCACAGATGACGCAGATTAACCCTGTCCCCGGCTACGACCGGGAAGCAGATAAAAAAGACGATGACAACCTTACTATACCGGAAATTGGAATCAAAAAGGCAATTGACCTGAAAATACGGGTTATGATATTATTTAGATTGTTATGTTTCGCAAAGGCGATATAGACGGCGTTATAATACGCGAAGTGAAGCTCTTCAGGGATGCCCGCGGATGGCTGGCCGAGATATTCAGAGCCGACGAACTGCCCGAAGGTTTCTCTCCCCTGATGTCTTACGTATCCATGACGATTCCAGGTGTCGCCCGCGGGCCGCACGAGCATTCATACCAGAGCGACTACTTTTACTTCTTATCTAACTTTAAGCTCTATCTGTGGGATAACCGAAAATCTTCCACCACCTATCTCAACATGCTGGTTATGGAAGAGACCAGGGGAAAGACCGTAATTATACCCCCTGGAGTCGTGCACGCCTATAAGAACGACACCACCTCTGACGGACTCGTACTAAACTTCCCCGATAAACTCTACGCGGGTTGGGGCAAAAAAGAACCGGTTGACGAGATTCGCCACGAAGGCGACAAAGAAAGTCCATTTACACTCGATTGATAACCTGCGTTGCCCGCAATTGACAAATAATGACACATGCCACATTTGTTAAATAAATGTGGCAAATAATATACTAGCGGGAACATATTTCCTACACTCTTAAGCCTCCATGTGCCTCCAGGCCACCTCCCGAAGCGCCTCCCAAAACGCCCACGAAGAGTCTCCAGTTGCCTTCGAAGTTAGCTAACGCCACGTGCGGGCGTTCATACGGCGGTTTGGCATGGAGTACTGCGGTTTGGCCACTTTTTTTGTGCTATCCTGGCATAGAATATGCAAATAATACATTCATGGCCCCCTAAGAGCGGCAAACGAGACTTAATTAAGGCTTAAGTAAGGGAGTAATAGAACCGATGATAGATATGAGCAATGTACTGCTAAAGGATGCGAAAAAAAGGGGCTACGTTAGTGGTAACGGCCATATAGGCTGTCAAAGATTTGACACTGTTGACGAAACTAAAACGATAATGAAAGTTACAATCGGCCCCTGGCCGTAGTGCTTGGTAGAAACGCCAAATACACATAGAAATATGGAGGATGAAATGAAAAAGTGTGAAAGGTGTGAATCGCCCCTCGTACTTAAGGGAAATTTTCTTAGCGGCAGCATGTATAAATGTATTAAATGTGAAACCGTGCACTTCATACCCACTTTGCCTGTATTCGGCTTCAAGCTCAGACAGAATCAGTCTATACCAAGCAACCTCGACGTAATAATGACGCGTTCATAGCCATAAACCCTGAAGCGGACGGTGCCTGTGGCCTGTGGGCACTTGCCGGTAAGCAAGCATGGTCCGTGACATGATCGGACTCACAGGCGTGGAAGGCCCTACGGAATTACCTTTGGCCTATCCAACCGCCGCTGCCGGGTTAAGAACCATAGATGTCTCTCCTCAAAAAGGGAGCTCTCCTCAAAAGGGGAGACAGTAGGCCAAACTAAGGGGTCGCTAACTCCGGTACTCAGGGGTTGGCAACCCTCCCATCAAAAGCCTTACGGTATACCAACATCGAAAAAGGGTTAGTACCTTACTATTAACGAAGCCCCAGGCTCTATTTTCAGGAATATCGTAATATTTCTCTACGTGGCATCGGAGGGATTGCCCGCGGTAAATTTGTTCTCCATCATAGAAGAAATATGCAGACAGTATTTATTTCGGGGTTTATTTACAATCTGCGAACCTTTTATGTAAACTACATATTATAGATGTGTGTATATCGTAATATCGTGCCTACATCATAAATACATCTTAAGGTAAACACATACTATAAAGATTAGCATAAATCAAACGGGTAACGACAGGTAACGGAGGTGGACGTGAGAAGGAAGTCATTCGTTTTAATTGTCTTAAGTATAGTTTCAGCCGTTTTTTTATCAGTTTCGATGGCATTAGCGGCAGATCCGTTAAAACCAACTTCTAAGGACAAGTGCCCCGTATGCGGCATGCTGGTACACCCATATACTCAATGGAGCGCGCAAATTATTTTTAAAGACGGTACTTACGCCTTTTTCGACGGTCCAAAGGACATGTTCAAGTACTACCTGGACATACCTAAGTATAACAAGAGCAAGACCAGTGCCGATATTTCGGATATTTACGTTACGGAATATTATTCGACTAAAGTCATGAAAGCCGATGGCGTCACCTTCGTGTCAGGCAGTGACGTAATGGGCCCCATGGGTAAAGAGCTCGTAGCCATAACCAACGACAAAGTAAAGACCTTCACGTCGGACCATAAAGGCGTTAAGGCCTTAAAATTCTCCGAAGTTACGGATGCAGACATACCCGACGGCCACATGCATCACATGAAGTAAGATGATGTATAAGCGGGTATAACGGTTTCGAATAGGCCCCGGGAATAAACCATAGTAGCCATAATTTAGTAATAGTAACCATAATTGTAGCCATAATTAAGGAAATGATGATAAAATCGAAAATATTCTTTTCCTTCATTGCCATCGAAATAATCGTGATCGCCTTCCTTTACACAGACGCAAATCACACTATCGCCGCCAGAAATGCGGAGGTGCAATCGAAGAGAGAACTGGTCAGGAAGCTCTCTCTAACGGACTTTGCCGTATTCACCGAGGCCAGGTATACGAGACATCCTTCCCAGGCCGACACTTTTTCGGCTTTTCAGGATTTTCCATCTTCCATGGACCATTTCCCGGCCGGCTCCATCGTCGGGCCTCAAAGGGGGAATAACTGAATAATCACTTTCGCATACTCGAATTCACACTTTCTTCCCTGCTAAGGAAGAAGTATAAGAATTTTTCTCTCGTGTTCATTTACAGTATAATCGTAGCGACGCTCACTTCACTTTTGTTTCTAACCCAGTCGCTGAAAAAGGAAGCGATGGACGTATTTATCGAGGCTCCGGAGCTAATTGTCCAGCGTATGAGCGCCGGCAGACATGACCTCATCCCTGTCGGCTACGCGGAAAAGATTCTGTCCATCCCCGGAGTTTCTTCTGTAGAGCCGAGATACTGGGGCTACTACTACGATAACCTCACCGGGGGCAACTATACCCTTATAGCCAGAAATATCGACGCGCTGCACATGGTAAAAGGCACTTTGCCAAAAGGCCCGGGCGAGTGCGCCATCGGTAAGGGAGTAGCAGACGTAAGGTTGACCGACCTCAACGACGTGCTCTTTCTGTCCATAAACCCGCAGCAGAAGGTATCGCTGAAGGTAGTGGGGATTTTCACCGCAGATTCGGCCATACTAACAAATGATCTCGTAGTGATGGATAAAAACGATTTGGTAAACTTCTTTGCCTTGCCCAAAGACATGGCAACCGACCTTATAGTACACGTAAGCAACGCCTCGGAGGTACCTACTATAGCGATGAAAATCAGGCGGGACTACCCGGACACCAGACCCATTACGCGTTCGGAGATAGTACGCACTTACGAGAACGTCTTTAACTGGCGCGGCGGCATGGCCCTTACCATGTTCATCGGCCCGCTGCTGGCCTTTGCCATATTCGCATGGGACAAAGCCACGGGGATGAGCGCCGGGGAGCGGCAGGAGATTGGTATTTTAAAAGCCATCGGATGGGAGACGACAGACGTGCTGAAGTTGAAGTTTTGGGAGGGCATGGCCATATCGCTTACGTCGTTCCTGACTGGCTCGATACTGGCCTACATACACGTGTTCTACTTCGGGGCAGCCCTTTTTGCTCCCGTACTAAAGGGATGGTCGGTACTCTTTCCGCCCTTCAATCCGATTCCTTACATTGACCTCTATCAAATATTCGTCATATTTTTCCTTACCGTCATACCATATCTTGCCAGCACCATAATACCTTCCTGGAAGGCTGCCGTAACCGACCCGGACACCGTAATGAGGAGTTAATCCATGGCATACCCGACACCAACCACAATAACCGCAATAACCGCACCGTCGGCAATCATAGCCGTAGAAGGAGTATCAAAAATCTTTAACGCCGGCGAGGCGGACGAGATGAGGGCTCTGGATGGGGTTACCCTGAGCGTCGCCAAAGGCAGCATGGCCGTCCTGAAAGGTCCAAGCGGCTCCGGTAAGACTACCATCCTGGGAATAATCGGCTGCATGACGAGACCCACGTCCGGTAAAGTCATGGTAAACGGTAAAGACGTGGCGAAACTGCCGGAGCATTTCCTTACCGATATACGGCGCAGGACGTTTGGCTTCATTTTCCAGCACTTCAACCTGATTAAAGGAATCACCGTTAAGGAAAACATAATGCTCCCGCTCTACCCCACCTCTATTCCCATACATGAGATGAAAGAGCGTGCAGACGCGATACTCGAAAGCCTCAACATATACCAGAAGAGAAACTATCACGTCGAAAAACTCTCCGGTGGTGAAAAACAACGGGTTAGCATAGCCAGGGCTCTCATTAACAACCCCGAAATCATTTTGGCCGACGAGCCGACCTCGCACCTCGACACGAAACTCTCGGAAGACCTCATGGACAGGCTTTCCAGGCTAAACGGCGAAGGCAAGACCATAGTCATCGCAACACATGACCCACTGGTGTACGACAAACCGTACGTAAACAGGATAATAGAGATGCGCGACGGAAAGGTAATCGGGACGTGACATTTTACGCGACGCTTAACGTGACACTTTATAAGGTAATCGGAACGTGATTATTTACAAGGTAGTCGAAACGTGATACTTCATCCGGGTGCCCTTGCGCTCATAACGGGCGCAGTGCTGTGTTTTTCGATGACCGCTTATGCCGTGGTACTGGCGCTGAAAATTATCTGGCACTGGGACATTTCCTCCTCCTCGGAGCTACAGTTAGCCCTGGAAAGGCGAACCTACCTGATTTCTACCGTTATGAATTACGTAATGGGGTTTGAGATACTCTCCTTATTTCTCTACGTCTATACCCTCGACTCCATACACGTGCTCTTCGTAGGGGCCATGTGTGCGACGGGGTCGCTTAACGCCAATCCCATCGGCTGGTACGTCCTATATACCAGGATAGCGATCTTCTTCTTATCGGCCACCTGGATTGCCATAAATTATCTGGACGGCCAGGCCGAGGACTACCCGCTGGTAAAGCTAAAATACAAGTTTCTCTTATTCATAGCACCGATGATTTTTTTGGACGGATACCTTGAAATCAAGTACTTTGCCGGCCTCAAGCCCGACGTTATTACATCCTGCTGCGGATCGCTCTTCAGCGACGAAAGCAAGAAAGTCGCCGGCAGCCTGGCAGGCCTGCCCATAAAACCAATGATGTACGTTTTTTACTGCGCTGCGGCAACGCTGGCAGCCTTGTCGGCATTGTCCATGAAGGTTAAGGCGAGCATCGTCAAATATCTTACTTCCTTCGCCTCCATTTTATTTTTCCCGATCGCCATAGCTTCCACCATATCCTTTATCTCGATATATTACTACGAGCTGCCAACCCACCACTGCCCATTCGATATACTGCAGGGCACATACAACTACGTAGGATATCCCTTATTCGTGTCTCTTTTTGGGGGCTCGTTCTTTCCCGTGGCTAGCGGTGTTGCCGAACTTTTCGGCAGCGTCCCATCTTTACGGGAACCGGTAGGGAAAGCACAAAAGAGATGGTACGTGGTCTCGATAATACTCATCGCGATATTCGTAGGATTTTCTTCCTGGCCAATCGTGTTTTCCGGTTTCACCCCATTTTAGAGCCGGTTTTAGTGCCGGTTTAATACTCGCTTAGTGCCTGCTATATGGTTGCAATAACTGCCTTATGGCTTCCTCCACTTATCAGCTTCCTGGCCACTGCCCTGGCCGGCGCACCCTCTGCACCTGTTATTTTCAATGGCAGGCAAATGAATTCGTAATCTCCCGGTGTTACCATCGAAAGATCGAGCCCCTCGATAATCCACACCCCACCCCCAAGCAGTATCCGGTGTACCTCGTCTCCGTCATCTTTATACCCCCCAACCGAAAGGTAATCTATACCAACCGTTTGCACCCCACATTGAACCAGATAGGTGGCCGCCTCCACGGTTAAATGAATAAAATCCTCCGCAAAAGCGCCAGGATTTATATAGCTTATATTCTTCATTTGCTTCATATTCTTCAAGTGCTTAGTGGAATTGGCAGTCTTAAATAGTATCCTTTGACCCTTTTGGAGACCAATTGAACGGAGTTCTGCGGTTTTTATCGATTCCGGATCTCTTATTTCGACGATCCGTGCCCGCCCAATCAGCGCGGATAAGGGTGCTTCGTCTATGGACTTACCTGTTTGCAGATAATGGAGTGGACTATCTACGTGAGTACCGGCATGTACAGTCAGTTCGATACGAGACAGATTCAGAGAGCCACCCTTTTCCATGTCTATTATCCGCCCGATGGAAAAAGGCGGATCACCGGGCCACATAACCATTCCATCTTCAAGAGAGACGGAAAGGTCTTCCCATTCGCCAAATTCGCCCGATTCTTCACTTAGCATTTATCATACCATTTCCCATCAAAAGGCCTTTAAGTGAACAGACATTGTGGTTATTATACACAAATCGATATTTTTAAGCTATTCGACATTTAATCAATCTATTTCAAATGATTATGTAAAATACTTGACATTACAAAATTGTCATGTTGACTAATGTCGGGCAAATAAGTTAATATATATTAACTCTATGATCCACATCATAGCATTATGTATTTTAAAAAGCTTAAATAACTGTACGGAAGTCACAGAATGCCGAGGAGAGTGTTATCGTCATATTTTATTAACTTGCTAACGATATGATAAGGAGGTGTTACGATTAGAACGTCAACAAGGAGCATCGTTAATGTTTTTCATTAACGCACGGATACCTGGAACAGTGAGCGGTAAAGCCGGCCGATTCCGGCAGTATCTGATCGATGGTAACACCGATGGCGAAGAAGCGCGTTACGATCGGTAAGTATGAACAACAATCGATATGATGTGGGTCAGCAATGGATTACCAGTGGGTCAGCGTTATGATGAATCTACGTTCAACAGGGAATCAAACGAATCAAGTTCAATCGAACAAACGAAGCAAATTCAATCGAACGAATAATCCAGAAAAGGAGGTACAGTTATGGTTAAGCGGGTTTTAATGTTTTCGGGCGCGGGGTTGTTTTTATTGCTCCTCATATCATTTGGAGCATACGGAGAAACAAAGAGCGGCCTTCCTAAGGAATTATCGAACGAAAGCAAGAAATGCGTGGAGTGCCACAGCTCCACTACTGTAAACATCTACCAGCAATGGGGAAACAGTAAGCATTTTAGGGCAAACGTAGGCTGCTACGAGTGCCATGAGGCGAAAAAGGACGCCAAAGGCGGTTTCGAACATAACGGGTTCTTCATATCCGTTATCGTATCGCCTCTTGATTGTGCCAGGTGCCACGGCAAAGAGGCGGAGGAGTTTATGAGTTCCCACCACTCCAAGGCCGGCCGCATAACCGGCTCCCTGGACAACGTCCTTGCAGACGTAGCAGAGGGTAACAACGGGATGAAAACAAAGGCCTTTCCCAAGGGTGTATCCGCCGCCGCAGTCAATGGCTGCTGGCAATGCCATGGCACCGAAGTAAAGGTTGACGCCAACGGCAAGCTCGACCCGGCAACGTGGCCAAATACCGGCATTGGGCGTATAAACCTCGACGGCTCCGAGGGTAGCTGCTCTGCATGCCACCAGCGCCACGAATTTTCGGTAGCCCAGGCCCGTCAGCCCGATAACTGCGGCAAATGCCACATGGGGCCCGACCACCCGCAGATCGAAATCTACAACGAATCCAAGCATGGCATCAACTTCCGTGCAAACAAGGCAAAGATGAACCTCGACTCCGCCAAGTGGGTGGTTGGCGAGGATTACTCGGCGGCTCCGACCTGCGCAACCTGCCACATGTCGGCCACCAAGGACATGCCGGTTACCCACAACGTAGGCCTGCGCATCAAGTGGAACAATCGCCCTGCACATCCTACACTGGCTAACGAGACGGACAAACAATTGAACCTGGAATCAACCAAAATCACCGGCGACGTACGCATGGCGAACATGAAGAAGGTCTGTGCCGCCTGCCACAACGTTAACTTCGTAGACGGTTTCTATATCCAGTACGAGGCGGAAATGGAGCTTTACAATGAGAAATGGGCAATACCCGGTGAAAAACTCTTTGGTAAAGCAACTGAAGTGCTCAAGGCTATAGAAGGTAAGGGATATGCCGGATTCGCCCACAAGATAGACTACACCTGGTTCGAGATCTGGCATCACGAAGGTCGTCGCGCCCGCCACGGAGCCTCCATGATGGCCCCGGATTACACCCAGTGGCACGGTAACTACGAGATCGCCAAACACTTCTATGGCGAATACGTACCCGAACTTAAAGAAGTCATCGAGCAAGGGAAAAAGAGCGGCAAGCCGGAGGCCCAAAAACTGGCAGGCGAGCTCGACGCATTATTAACCGAAGTCCTGAATTCGACTAACCACAAGTGGTCCTTAGGCAAAGAAGACCCCGACGTTATGGCGGAAAGAATGAAACGTAAGGAAGACTTCGACAAGCGTTACAAATAGTCAGCTATACAGACATAGCAATAGATAGCAATCGTTAGTGGCAGATTATAGCAGTAATTAGCAGTATTTACTTCCCGGCAGGCCGGAGGGTGCTTTTATAACGGCACCCTCTACGGCAGGTCGGAAAAACAGATTTAAAGCCGTACTGAAAGATATGGTGATACGAGAAAAAATAGGGGACACTTCAAAAATTCTGCCGATTTACCTTGATGATTTATGTTAGATTATAGTATAGATATTATTAGTTACGTTATTGGTTCTAAATGGAGTTATGATGGAAAAATTTACAGCCGTATTCGAAAAAGAAGGAGATTGGTGGATAGGCTACGTAGAAGAACTGCCGGGAGCCAACACGCAAGGCAGAACCCTCGATGAAACCCGTGAAAATCTTAAAGAAGCCGTTCGTATGATCATCGAAGCCAATTGTGAGATTACACGTCAGGAACATGAAGGAGAAAACGTCTTAAGAGAGGAACTTACCGTAGTTGATTCTTCTAAAGCAAGATATAAAGATATAATGCTTAATAAGTAAGATAGTATGATAGCAAACTATAATTAATGAAAAGTAAGGCAATAAATCGGATTGACACCATCCAGCTAACATACCCCATCTCCAGAAAGAACTTTCATAGTCGTCTTAAAGTGCATCTTGGCAACCTTTCTAAGATGCTCTTTACCGTACTCTTTTACAATTCTCTTAGCATTCGTAACAACGGCGTCGGAAACGCCTTTAGGCAGCTCTATTTTGTATTCTGAGGTCAACCTGGAAAGTTTTTCAAGAAATCTTGCCCTTGCAAGAATCGAAGCTGCCGCTACGGCTATGTTCTGTTCCGCTTTATGCATTTGTATTAGATTTAATTTTCGGCCTCTTTCCTGAAGTTTATTCTGAATAAAACTTTCATCGGCAAATTGGTCGGCAATTGCAGTATCGCAATCAACCTTTGAAAGCAGCTCTTCAATTGCCTTTGCATGTCCCCATGCAAGCAACGTGTTAAGGTTTTTCTTTTCCGTTATGAACCGCTCATATAAATCATTATATTTCTCCGGAGATATTTCAATAATCGAGAATTTTCCATTGCATATAGACATTATCTTTTGGGCAAGTTCAAGGTTTTTCTTGTCGCTTAGCTTCTTGCTATCTCTTACCCCCTCAAAATCTAAAAGCCTGGACGTGCTCTCGTCTACATAAACACCTGCGGCTACCAAAGGACCAAAATAATCACCTTTACCGGACTCATCTGTGCCAATAATTGGAAATTCGCTTATTGGCGTCTGAGGGGCAGGAGCTGCATTTCTTTCCGAAGAGCTTTCAGTTATATGCTGGACGCTTTGTTGTAGAAGAGGGTATTTAATTTGCGAAAAATCATACTTAACTTGCCCCTTTTTGTTTTGGTATATCCTGATGAGTCCCGATTGATCATTAAGCGAAGCTGAGAACTGAATGCCATATGAGATATTCGTATAAGCATCAACACCAATCCCACTATCTTGAAGCTTCTGCTTCATTTCATCATATATAGTCTGAAGGCTCTGCATCGACATAGGGATATTAATTAGATGATTGAGGAGGCAGTAAGTCTATTCTTTTCTCTGTTGCTAAGAATAGAGTATAGCAATGCCTCGTCAAAATGTTTAGAAGAAAACTTCTTAAGGCACTTTAAAATAGAGTTTGGAAGAATGCTGCTATCAATACTTACAAAATTATCAATAACGGAGTTTGGGATATTCTTGTCATAAGTTAGTTTTGAAAATCTGCTTTCATTATTTCCGACGCAAGATAGCAAATCAAAATAAATTTCTACAACAGCGCTATTAATGTGTTCAGGATGCTTATGAATTGCATCAAATAATACTCCGATATATTCAAATGGATTATCTGAGCCAATAGAGATTACGAGTAGCTGATTGCCAATCCGCTGAATATAGAAATATGACGCAAGATTATTGCCGTAAACTACCTTATTCAAAACAGCTCCTTCTCAAAACGGTGCACTTCAATTATTAATGCAATTATCTCATCAAACAAGTCAACCGCTTCAGCTTTATCGGATAAAATGGCAGGTTTTACAAGTCTAAAATTAGGGGAAAGGGGATGACGCTTGGCCAGTAAAAAGTTATACAGATTCTCCACACAGATTAAAGCATCAGGTGTTGTCAGGTATGCTTTGAATTCGTTTCTCAGTTTACCAGTTCTGCCAATTTTTTCGAACTGTACAAAGTTCCTGCCGCGATTATTTGATACTAATCGATAACTTCCCTCTTTGCTCAAAATAGTTACAAAGACCATCTTAAACACCATCCCGCGTGTCCTATTTACGCAGATTTCCCGTTTATCTAAATATAAGCAATGATTCATTATAACGCATAAGAGTATCCAATTGTCAAGCGATATATTGAAATAGCAGCGATTTTCAGTGAAATCGCATATAAGATATTGATCTATAAGCATTGTATCATGAAAACATAATAAAATACTTTTTATGCTTCCTAAACTTTTGTCAATACAATCATTCTATAAAAGTGTAGTGATATGTGAAAAAAGTGGATTCCAGCTTTCACGGGAATGACAACAACGGAACGGACAAGTTAAGCTAAGCCTTTTCGAACCTCCACGTGCTTATGGGCTTGTAAGAAGCAAGCTCGATAAATCTGGTAAAGAAAACTCCATCATGAATGTAACTCCATATCTCATCGCTTATCGTATACGATGGATAACCGGATACCATTCCTACCGACGGTATGAAGGTTAAATCCGTCGAAAGCTGAAAGAGGAACTTATCTTTCGAATATCCATCCGATGAATGTTCATAGGATGAATTCCCACCCGATGGGCATCCATCCGTTATGAAAGATGGCGGGGTAGTTATCCGTCCAAGGTCTGTCAGCCCTCCGGTTAAGACTCCACCTCCGGGTTTACCGGGTTTGATTAATTTACCGATTTTACCTAATTTATCGAATTTATCGAATGTATGTATTGCCCCCGATACACCATTCGATACGAGATGGAAGAAACGGTTATAGTATCTCGATCTGTAAAGAGACTCCGAATATCTGAACTTGTTAGCCGACTCGCCCTGGCAGTGTCTGGCACTCTGGCTTATGAAATGACATATTTCGGCATCCGGAGCGAGATAGAGCTTGAATCCCTTGCTGAGGACTCTTCTGGACCAGTCGGCATCCTCAAAATAAAGAGGGTACCTTTCATCCAGTAAGCCTACCTTCTCAATCACTTCCCTCGTTGTTAAGAGCGCCGCACCGGGAATCATTCCCACCTTAAAAGGAAGCGCAGCGGTGTAAAAGTGCCGGTTCTTCTTCGCGTAATGTCTCATAATCAGGCCGGAAAAAGCGGAAACCCCGGCAAGGGAGTGTTTTATGTCCTCAAGAGGTGAAGGCATAATTATCTCTGGCGATTGCAGGGTTTTGTCCCGATCCCACCACATGCGGGGCCCGACGGCACCGGCTTTTGGAAGCGTCTCCATATATGTAACGAGTTTCCGAATGCAGTCTTTTATGACAATCGTATCGGGATTCAAAAGAAATATGTATCTGCCTTTCGATGCAATTATACCCTGATTCGAACTTTTTGCAAACCCTGAGTTTATTTCGTTAAAGATTATTTTAACACGGGCGTCATCGATAGATTTCAACCGCTCCGGCTCTCCCGGCAGAGGCGAGTTATCGACGATAATTATTTCCACGTCATTGTCCGTGATCGATTTAACACAATCGATGGTATACCCGGAACTGTTGTAGTTTACGATGATAACTGAGACATCAGGTTGTTTCACGGCATTTTTCCTCGTGTATTTCCTCGTATATTTCCCCGGCTTGTGACGAGATAACCGGTAGATGATAATGATAATAAGCAGGCAGGTGGTACCAAGGGGCTATCAGAGCAATATGAGATTATCGATTGGCAGTCACCAGGGGGGCGTTGCGGGGGGCCGCCAGTGGATCCTGAGCACACACTAAGAAGGGGTAGCGAAAGGACGCGCCGTTTGCGGCCGAAGCGAGGGGAAGGCTTTCCCCTCCTCATCCCTTGTACTTGTATTACTCTTGTGCTTGCAACATGGTATGATAATAAGCAGGCAAGTAATAATAAGCCAGCAGGTGATAATAAACCTACGGGTGATAATATTAAATCTTTAGCCACCGATAGTGTAGACGTTCTGGTTGGTATAGGTCTTTACGATATATCCTTCATCGCTCACGTACTGATTGACCTGTGAATTCGTCGACCAGACGTCGCATTCTTTACAGAGACCTATTTTATGGAAAAGTCCTTCCTGATGGAGCGTTCTAACGCTTTGAAAACCATTGCCGTACCAAATGTCTTCTAAACCTGAGTTAACAACGTTACCCATTTCGTGCTCTATGAAATTGTCTTCGCAGCACAAGCCAACGCGTCCGTCCCATCCTACTACCATCATCTTGTTAAGGATATGGCACGGGGTTCTGCTCATTTTTACATCGAGGAACGTCCTTTCTCCAAGTGGTCTGTACTTTGACGTCATAACCTCGTCAACCAGAGGCAGCCATTTGGAGAGAAACCCGCCGAGCTGTTCCTCTCCGCCGGGTATAAGCGTCATATTGATTCTCAGACACGGCTTCTTTGCACTCCCTCTTTCTTCAACCAGTGACCTGATGTTATCTTCTATAACACCGAGTTTTGCACCCTTTCGATACTTCTCGACAAAAGCGGCATCTGTTCCGTCCAGGCTTATACCAATCCACCCGATGTTTAAATCGATTAATTCCCTTGCCCTTGCCCTGCTAAGAAGCATTCCGTTGGTAAGAAACCCCGTGGTTATGTTTGGAAATCTTGCAGCGTAACCGATTATTTCGGAGAAACGCGGGTAAAGAAGCGTCTCCCCGGCTCCAAAGGTATACAGATTTACAGTCTTATCCCACCCGGAGATCTCGTCTATGATCTTTTTCCACAACCCCTCTGCCATGAACCCCTCTGGACGGTTTTTCGTCAAATCTTCACTGTGTACGTGGCACATCGTACATCTGAGGTTACATTTGTTCGTTGTTTCAAGGACGATCTCATCAGGCAAACCGATTACTCTGTCCCGGCATCTGTCCGGGTAAAGACGTTCGGTTACGTTTTCGGTTATGTTGCTGGATACTTTGGCGGCTATGTTTTCGGTTATTTTACCGGCTACTTTACCGGCTATGTTTTCATTTGCCTTGCCGGTTATTCTCTCGCTTACTTTTCCGGTTATTCTTTCGGCTATTTTTTTTAAAAACAATCGGGCCTTCCTTTACGTCCAGTCGATCTTCTCGGTGGTGAGTTCTTTGGAGAGTTCCTGGAACTTACGGTAACACCTCGATAGTTCTTCCTGGGTTATGGTCTTCTGGTTTAACGTTGACTGGTCCGAAAAGATGAGCACCTCGCGGTCACTTAACAGGCCCTCTTTCACGCAGAGGTCTCTGAGGGGGGTTAACGGCAGGGGTTCGAATACGGCAACTCCAATGACGTCGGGGCGAAGGCGCCGATTAAACTCTATAGTCTCCTCGATCAGTGCGGCGGTCTCAAATGGCATGCCTATCATGTTCCATGAGAGCGTCTTTATACCGGCCCTTTTCGCCGCGTCAAAGGCATCGACAAGCTGCTGATTGGACATTTTCCTGTTCAGGTATCGCTTTCTGTACTCCTCGTTACCACTTTCGACGCCCATTCCCAGCATAAAACACCCCGAATCCTTGAGGAGTTTTATAACCCTCTCGTTAACGTGTTCCACTCTGAGTGCCGTTACGTAGGGAAGCCCCACCTCGCCCCCGTAACGCGTACAAAAGTCTTCCAGCCATTTTTCGTTGGCACTTAACATCTCGTCCCAAAGCTCAAACCCCTCGATGCTGTACTGCCCCATGAGTGCCTTCATAGAAGTTATTATATAGTTGACTGAATGCTTCCTGACAAACGAGCCGGAAGTCGATGCATAAACGTCCAAAAGTCCGGTATTTCCGCAGTACGTACAGCGATAGGGACAGCCTCTGCCCGTAGCAAAGGGAAAAAAGCCGGGCTTGCCTACAAAACTATAATCGTTGCGGCCAATAAAATGATGTGCGCCAAATAGGTCGTAATCCCAGACCGGGAGAACGTCTATATCCTTAACAGGCGGGCGAATCGGGTTTTTTACTATCGTTTCCCCGCCGCTGCCACTCTTAACCCGTACCCACAGGTTTTTAATTGTTTCGGCGTTCCCTCTTCCTTCAAGAGCATCCAGGTATTCGGCAAAGGGCTCTTCCCCTTCCCCGATACATAGTGCGTCAATCCACTCCGACGACATCACTTCATCTGGACATAGAGTCGGATGAATACCCCCGAAAATTATGGGCACGGAGGTTATCTTCTTTACCAGGCTTCCAATCTTATCCACCGATTTCCATTGCGACGTGGTAGCGGTAATTGCAATGACGTCGGGTGCCTCTTTCACTATCGTCTCTCTGATGTATTCCTCGTCGATGGCTCCATAAACGAACAGTAAAGACGTAGTGTGGCCGGCCCTCTTAGCCACGGATGAGAGAGTGGCGACGGCCGCCGAAAACTTCGGACTCACTATATGTATATGGGTAAAAATAAACAGTACGCGCACTTTGGTTGCTCCTTAAGCCCGTTCCGATTGCTCGTTACCCGAACGTAACCGCTTGGTAAATATACTATTATTGGCAGATATTCCTTTAATACTACCAGAGGGCTCCCGTATTTGTCAACTTGTAACGCACGAATGTAATTGAAAAATATAATGGAAGAGCTATTTTCTCATGGCAACTTTCTCCCGGCAATTTCCCCGGCAATTTTCATATTGACAAAACATCCCGTTTAATTTTATCTTTTAATTAGTGAGCTTCGGTAATCCTATAAAAAGACTGGTATATAACTATCTACCCTCTGAAATTCATCCCTATCTCAAAAATCTGTTCGAAAGAAAAAGATATATAAAACACAAGATTGCCAACCTTTTACTCAACAGGATGGAAATGCTTACTGCAAGAGCCCGTCTACTGAGTTACCCCTATTACCTTGTAATCGATCCTTCGAATATATGTAACCTGAAATGTCCTTTGTGTCCTACGTGGCATGACGTTAAAAGAAGGCCAAAGGGCAAGATGACGATGAAAATGTTCAAGGAGATTATCGACGAGGTCGGGCCTTTCCTGTTTATGTTAAACCTTTGTAACTGGGGTGAGCCGCTTTTAAATCCCGATTTTATCGAAATGATCCGGTACGCCAAAAGTTATAATATCGTCGTCGGTTTCAGCACAAATCTAAACTACCTCCCGGACGCAATGGCGGAAAAGCTGGTAGATTCCGGCGTCGATCTTATTGTCCTGTCGGTAGACGGGGTAACTCAGGAAACCTATTCTGCATATCGTACGGGCGGCAATCTTGAGACAGTTATGGCAAATATCAAGAAAATCCAGCACTTAAAAGCGATGAAAAAAGAAACATCGGGTACGGAAACGTTTAGCAAAGAAACATTGGGCAGAGACAAACTAAGCAAAGGCACACCGGACGTGGCATGGCAGTATATTGTAAACCGCCATAATGAGAACGAGGTCGAGATTGCAAAAAAGCTTGCGTCGCAACTGGGATTAATACTATGGTTAATGCCTATCAGAACGGCCATGGATAAGGAACTTACCATGCCCCTGTATGAGAGGGTCAACGAGACTAAAGACTGGTTGCCGCACAACCCCGCCTATAACAGGTATGCCTATGAGATCCTGCCGGAGACCAAAACAAAACAGAGTTTTTGTAAATGGCTGTGGAATGCATCCGTCGTAAACTGGGACGGATCCATATCGCCTTGCTGTGCGGTGTACGATAAAAAATGGGATTTTGGCTCATACATCTATACAGGAAGGTTTTCATTTCACAGGACGTGGAACTCTTCGTCATATATACTCGCAAGACGCCTTATAGCCTCTTTCTTAAAGGGATCGGTAAAATCGCAGTCCCACAGCCATAAATGTTTATACGGGAATTTGTATGGTAAGGAGGCGGAGGACAAGTCCCTGATTTGCAAACACTGCACGAAATACGGTTTTCTTGAAAGTTAACGATGACGCGATAAATATGATAAAGCGATTACTAGGATGAAACGATAAATATGATGAAACGGTAACTATGATGAAGCGATGAGGATTGAATGGTTTTTCCTTATGTTCTCATCTGACGGCATGAGCCTGGCCGCCTTGTTTAACCAATCTATCGCATCCGGCAAGATGCCTTTCAAAAAGTATATTATTCCAATATTGTTAGCGATCTCGAACAGATTATTATCCTTCTCCCACATGCCGAACAAACAAGTTATTAGATCATCCGAAGACAGTCGCCCGCCTTTCCAGTTGTTCATCGCATCCCTGAACTCTTTATCCAGTGTCGTGGCCGAGTATGATTGCTTAATGGGTGGTGATGAAAGAATAACGCTGCCGGTGTTTAGCGGACTGAGGCACGCCCTGCGTTCCATCTTTAGCACCTGGAGGAAGGAACAGCTCTTGCAATCATCCGGGTATTGTCCCCCGTTCAGAGCAAGCCTGAGCTGCCTGTAAATAGGTCCGTTCCATATGTCGTTAAGACCGTCATAGTGAAGATTCCCCATAAAAAGCCTGTCCACGTAGCAGCAGGCCCTGACGGCTCCGTTAAAACAAATGATGGCCTGTTCCGAGGTAATCCTGCAGGTTAGCCCGCCATCTGCCGTTTCCCTGAAGAAGGTCTCTTTTAATCCCTCCGTCGGTGGTATGGAATCGGAAAACGTTCCCGTGTGAACGAGCCTTACGCCATTATTCTCACATACTTTTACAGTCTTTTCAAGATAACGATCAAAGAGATCTTCATGAAACACGAGAGAATCTTTATAAAAATCATCCTCATCTAAGAATATTCTATGTACCACGTTTAACTCTCTGGCACCGTACCTGGAAGCTAATTCCGCCACTTGAGGCAGTTCCATTATGTTTTCCTTCCAGGCAACAAAGGACATCTGTAAATGAGGCATATCGGTGTGGTGTTCTTCTTTCAGTTTGCATAACAACTCAAGATTGCCAATCAGCCTGTTAAAGGACGCTCCCCGTCGTATGTTCTCGAACGTTTTACGTGTTGCCCCATCCACCGAGACGTTAATTATAACGTTTTTACCTATAAGAGGCATTATCTTGTCCATATTCAGAAACATCCCGTTTGTGGAAAAACCTAAAGACTGGCCAGCGTCCATAGATTTCAGGCAAAAGTCGATCATCCTGTCCCAGTGCTTCGCGATTAATGGTTCCCCTGACGCAAAAAGACAGAGCGTCCTTACATCGTCTATACCGGAGACTACCCTTTCGAAGAAATCCCACTCCATGTGCCCCTTTTCGAAGCGGAAGTCATCTCTGAAATGATGACAGGTGACGCATCTTAAATTGCAGGTGTTGGTGACCTCCAAAAACACGGTACGCGGGCGTTGCCAGTACAAAAGTGTATCGAACGGCACAAGGCCGGACATCTCTATGCTAAACATACGTAACTAATATTATACCATAATAAATCCGGTAAAGTTTCAGGTACCTGTAAGTTCGTCAGAAGACTAATGGAAAAAGGCCCCCGGTACTATGGATGGATGTGAGCCCGACTGAGGGGATGCTCTCGGAGGCAACGGTACGACGGCACCCGGATTTACAGACGTGTTTGGACCACTAACTTTTGGGGGAAGCGGGACATTCTGCACGGGTATCGGGATATTCTGTGCAGACGAAGGTATGGCCGGGTTTGTGCCAGGGAAGCCCGGCGAGGCAGCGGTAAATGCAGAATTTGCTACCGGGCTGTTACTTACCGGCGCGTTGGGTTGGCCTGCGGTGAGCGTGGAGCCCGTACCCTGCCTGGACTTGCGATTGGAGTCGAGAATGTTCACGCTTAAGACCTTATCGCCTTTTACGAATTCCACCTTATCAGGGGTAACTGTTTTCAGCGTGTAACCACTGAGCGCTTCCCCAACGCGCACCGTCCTCTGCCTTTGTCCCCTTCCCGGTGTGCTGAAAGGTACGCGTTTGTCCTCGACATAAGCAAGTTTAAGGTTGTCAGTTATAATTGTGCCATAGACTATTAAATCCGGGGGCGGTATTTCAACCTCCTTTTTCTGCAGTATCAATTTCCGTTCCGTGTTAAAGAGATTTTTATCCGTAACCACCATGTAGCTGCCCCTGTCAAGCAGTTTTTTACCCTCATCTATTTTCAACTCAGCCTTCCCTGCCTTCGCTGTCTTGTCGGACGCCACCCTGACAGACAGGGGCTGCTTGTAAATTCCATATTCATAATGCCCCAGCAGAAAAACCAGGGAAATAAGCATTAAGTTTAGAACGTTAACGTGTCTGAGTAATTTTGCCATTTTATCCTTTATTCATTATAACATTTTGCTGTAACACTTTTTGTTACAACATTTCGAAACAGAATTCGATTACGTACTTTAATGCCGGGTTGCGTACAATAAAGACTACGGTGATTATGGCTCCGGAGGACCCCGGGCATTCTACGTCAATAAATGAGACTCAAAGCCTCAGGCTGTACGGTTATTTCCACAGGACTCTCTCCACGGGCGTCTCCGTCTACCTGTACGTATGCCCTTCCCTCAATCGTCAATCGTTTGCAGGCAAAATAGTCTCCATCAAACAACAAGCCATGAAATCCGGTTACCAGGGCAAGAGTGTTCTTTAAGATCGACACTCTACCCGGCCCCCCAAATACGCGAACCCATAGCGTTGGCACCGTGATGTCCGCCTCCGGCGCGATCCTGAAGTCTCCGCCATACTTTGAAGCATTGCACACTATCACCGTGTACCCCGTGTATCTCTTGCCATCGGCATCGACTACAAGCTTCGGGGCTTTTAAGTTCAAAAGGCACTCTATACCCCGTAACACAAAAGATGCGGCACCCAGAAGACTCTTGGCCGTATCGCCGGTCTCGTGTACCACCCTGCCGTCAAATCCAATACCGGCCATGAGTATAAAATACCGGCTCGTGCCGGATTGGTCGAGCCTGCCAAGGGACACCCGGTGTTGCCGGCCGTTTACAATTGCCATGGCCGCGCCTTTTGCACCCTGGGGTATCCCCACCTCTCTGGCCAACACGTTGGTAATCCCCATGGGAAGAATACTCATGGGCAAGCTGGAAAAGGCAAGGCCGTTAACCACTTCGTTAACGGTGCCATCGCCACCGCCGGCTATAACCATGGCATACCCGCCATTTACGGCTTCCCTGGCCCTATGCTCGGCATCGCCTGCTTTTTGGGTAAGATAGGTATCCAGTTGCATCCCTGCCTGCCGGAAAATATCCCTGGCTTTATCGATCTTTCTACTGGTAAACGACCCCGCAGTGGGATTAGCTATCAGCAGTACAGAGGATCTCCTCAAGTGGCTTCACTCCTTTTATCCGGCCGATTTCGTCTATAATGACCGGCGTCTTTTTCATATATTCCATCAAATGGGAAAGCTTCACTGCGGGGTTCAGAAAAAATACCCGCCCGCCCGAAGGCGACCCCTCAGCCTTAATATGTGGTATGCGCACGTAGCCAAGTCTCCTCGAAGCCACGTAACCCGTTGTGTAATTCAAGTCGTCGGATACGCACAGCTCCGCTTCAACGAAAGGGAAACCGGCTGCCTTCGAGGCCACCTGAAGTGCCTCTATCACTCTAAAATGGGTTAACCCCACGTCTCTCAAGGCCTGAGACAGACGTACCTTCCCACCGGGGGTAATGCCAAAGCGGGATACCCTTACGTTAAAGTCCCTTTTAAAGTCCCCGGCTACGGCCTCATGAAGGGCCTCATCCGTGGACTCCGTTGCAAGCTCTGTCCGGGCCACGGGAAGCGCAGGAATCATAGTACCGCAAAACGCATCGACGAGCAATGCCCCGGCAACCCCAGTTCCACCTTTAACCATCTCAACGGCTTTTGCGATAGCTTCATCGCAAATACCAACGTGCTTTAAAATTCGTCCAACGGCACATTCGGCCTCTACGGGGTCGTTTACACGGCACGTGACAACCGGCAGCGACGAAATCGTCAAAGGCCTGGCAGAAAGTTTTTCGATGGATATGTTAACCGAATCGGGCACTCCGCGCTCATGTCCAAGAGCACGATTTAGCAACCTGCAACACTCCTCCTGCACGTTGTCCCGGCCATAAATGCCCTCCCCCCCCGATACGTGGGACAATCCCTGCGATGCTCTCATTCTTATGCTGAATAACATCATACTACTAAAGAATATCTCACTTGTAAGTGTGCTTAAGCCCGGACATTTTCATACCCAGGCATATCAAGCCTAAGCATATTTAAGCCCCAGGCTATCGAGCACCGCCAGGTCTCTCGCCGGTTCCCATCCTTTCGTGGTGAGGTAATTACCGATGAGGAGGCCGTCGGCCCCGGCCATAAAAATATAGGCACTCAGATCGCCAAGAGTCTGAACCCTGCCACCACAGACCCTAATCTCTTTTTCCGGCAATAGAAACCGGTAAAGAGCGATTATCTTCAGTGCATCCAGTGGCTTTAACGTTACCCTCGACTCCATGCCGGTACCCTGCAATGGGGTCAAAAAATTTATTGGAACCGAATCTACGTCCAGCTCCCTGAGAGCTATAGCCATGTCCACCCTGTCTTCCCAGGATTCACCCAGGCCAAAGATGCCCCCGGAGCAAATGCTCAGCCCGGCCTCTTTCGCCGACACGATAGTGTCGACCTTGTCCCTGAAAGTGTGGGTCGAGCATATAGAAGGGAAAAAAGATTCCGAAGCTTCAAGGTTGTTGTGGTACCTGTGAAGCCCGGCAGCCTTTAAGACTTCGAGCTCGCCCCTGCCAAGAAGGCCAAGGGTAGCACATGGCAAATGGCCAATGTCCCTGACAATGGGGATCATCTCCGATAAAGAGGCCAGGTCTCTGTCGGATACCCTTTTACCGCCGGTAACCAAACAAAAACGTTTAGCTCCGAACTGCCTGGCCGTCCGGGCCCCGGCATGGACTTCTTCCTTTTTTTTCAAGGGAAAGCGGTCTATGTCAGCCTTGCTCTTAGAAGATTGTGCGCAGAACGAGCAGTCTTCCGTACAATTGCCGGCACGTACGCTCATTATGGCACAGAGCGAGACCAGGTCTTTCCTGTGATAGTCCCTTATGCGGTTGGCTGCGCAAAAGAGGTCGAAAAGGGAAGTACCTTCCACCCCGGCAAGCATAAGGGCTTCCCCTTTGCTTATCTGTTTGCCACACAGGGCCTTCTCCATCGATTTCGTGATCATTTTCGTAAACATCCGGATGTAAACATCCTCGTACCGTATATTCCCGATTCCGGCTCAAACATACGGCCAACCCGATGATTCGGGCATTACTCCGGATAACTATAATATCAGGAACGCCTTATAAATTTCACGATATTTCACCATTACTTATCGAAAATCGATACCTTCACCGTGCCGGTACGCTGCAGAAGGTACTTTATCGAAGTAACGACGACGCCAACGCCGTACTTTACGCTCCTTGCGAAGTTAATCGACGAGGCCTCCCCGAAATATTTAGTCGGGCAACTGATTTCCCCGATTTTAAAACCGAAGTATACTGCCTGTACAAGTATTTCGTTGTCGAAGACGAAATCGTCCGAATTTTTTTCCAGGGGTAAGGTTTTGAGCACCTTTGAGCTGAATGCTCTGAAGCCGGTATGGTATTCGGATAGTTTTACGCCAAGTATCATGTTCTCAAAAAAAGTCAGAAACCTGTTGGCGATATACTTGTAAAGGGGCATGCCGCCCCTGAGGGCACCTCCACCGAGTATTCTCGACCCCAAAACTACGTCATAGTGCCCGGATAGTATCATCGCCGCAATAGGGGTGACCAGTCGTGGCGAATACTGGTAATCCGGGTGGAGCATCACTATCACGTCCGCGCCACTTGCCAGCGCGCAGTGGTAGCAAGTTTTCTGATTTCCTCCGTAGCCCCGGTTCTTTTCGTGCACGATGGTCTTTAAGCCAAGAGAGCGGGCTACTGCGATGGTTTTGTCCCCGGAGGAGTCGTCCACGACTATGCACTCGTCGACGAATTCGTGGGGAATCTCCTCGTAAGTCCGGCGGAGCGTCTTTTCTGCGTTGTAAGCCGGCATTACTACTACCACTTTTTTACCCATAAACACGGCGTTACTCCTTTTTGACGGCAACGACGTCGACGATACCACCCATTTTTAATGTGTACGATTCCACAAGAGATAACATCAACGACAGGGGCACGTAAATGGGCAACAGCGCAAGGCTTAGAAAGAGCCCACCCCTGTGGGGGCCTTTGAGTGCCTCGATGGGGCGTCTGAGTGCGTCGTACAAGAGATTCCTGGCCGTGCCGGATAGGTTTAACAGGGTCTGGAGCCACCCATAGGGAGCGTATTCAAGGTCGAAACGTCTTATCTCTAATATTTCGAGTCCACAATTTCCGATAAGCTTTATGAGCCCCTTTTCGGTGAAGTGGTAGAGGTGGTAAGGCAGATCGAGGTGAAACCACTTGTCTTTGCCGGCTTTTGCCTGCAAAGAGTCCCAATTGGGCACGGAAACGTAAAGCACTCCGCCCGGTTTCAAAAGATTCCTGCACGTTTCGAGCACTGCCATGGGCTCCCGCAAGTGCTCAAGTACGTGGAAAAGTGCAACGCAATCGAAGGAACCCGGTTCGAATCCCCAATCTCCGTGACTGCCGGCAACCACCCTTATGCCATAAGCCCGTGAAACTCTCACTGCGGTTTCCTCGTCGTACTCCACGCCAAAAACACTCCAGCCTCCCCGCTCCATGACGTGTAAAAAAAGACCCCGGCCACACCCTACATCGAGAATTTTACCCTTCTTAACGTATTTTTCGATTTTTCTCTTTCTCCCGTACCTGAACAACCGTATAAAGTACTCTATGAGAACTACAAACCGGGTACCCGACACGTCGTTCCTGTACGTGCCATATAAGGCCGCCAGCTCTTCGCCGCTGACTTGAGGCCAGGTGGCCGCCACATGGCAAGAGTTGCAAACATAAAGCCCCCGTGTAGAGGCGCACTCCATCGGCCCTCCGCAGAGACCACAACGGGGTTGGCCATCTCCGTCTGCCATATTCACGACAATATTGCCATCGCCCTGCACGTCGTTGTTGCCTTGCATAATAACTTCCTTAAATGGTTTGGCCGGTTAAACGCGATGATTCCTTAAAAGGTGATGGCAAAGGTTTGAAATTCCCCGGTATATAGTTCCCAGTCGAGTTTTACGTTCGTAACCAGGCTTCCGGGCGGCCCCTTGTAACAACTGGCCACGGCAATGCTCACGTCCCTTTTGCTCCCTTCCAATACCGCTTCGACGCATCCATCGCTACGGTTTTTCACCCAACCGTGTAACTTTTGCCGGCGGGCGACGTCCCTGGTGAAATACCTGAACCCTACACCCTGAACCCGCCCGTCGATTACAACGTGTGCCCTGGTCAGCTCTTCCGTCTCCAAAAAGTCCCCTCCGTTAAGGATTATATACTAAGTATTACACGATCTAAATATTACATGATCAATAATACCAGAGTCGCAACACTTTTTTGAACTTTAACATTCGCTCTTTGTCGGGTGGCCTCAAAATATCCATTTTACATTTATTAGTTACTTTCGAATATGTTATTTTTAAATAGATACTTTTTCATCGCCGATGAGTTAGAATATTTAAGTTTTATAAAGATATGGCACCGTTAAATATTAAAGAAACGGAGTTTTTTTCCGGCTTCACCGAAAGTGATTTCGATGAGGTAATGCCTTATTTCGCCAACATCTCTTTAAATAAAAAGGAGATGATATTTTCGGAGGGCGAAAACTCGGGCTGGCTTTACATCGTAACGGAAGGAAAAGTTAAGATAACCAAATTATCCCACGACGGGAAAGAAATAATTCTCGAACTCATACAGCCGGGAGAGCTTTTCGGAGCAGTAGCGGTGTTCAAAGGTATACCCTACCCCGCTAACGCTATAGCGATGGAACGTTCAAAGGTTCTCAGAATATCCAGAAAAGGCCTGCTGAAGTTACTCGACAGGTTTCCCCACTTAATGCTTACCTTAACTTCCATAATTGGCGAGAGGATCAAGAACTCATACGAAACGCTGAAAAACATCGCGCTCGAACGGGTCGAATCCAGGGTGGCAGCCCTTTTGCTGAAACTGGCTGACAAGACCTGCGGCGAGGAGGGCAAAGGCACCCATATAGACATGAAATTAACCAAGCAGGACATAGCCGACATGGTAGGCACAACCGTGGAAACCTCCATACGCACTATCAGCAAGTTCAAAAAAGAGGGCTTGATAACGGAATCGGATGGAAAGATAATTATCCTGGACAGAGCAAACTTCGAACTCTATAACCTTTAAGTCTAATCGGCGGGGCGACCTTACCATTCGTTACAAGTTTAACCCCGACATCAGGCCATGCTTCATACACGGATCCCAACCCCTAAATTTAGCCACAAAACTCAGGCCATGTTATTTATGAGGCTGTTAAGCTCGTCTACGTCGTATGGCTTGGTAATCACCCCTTGAAAGCCATACTGCCTGTACTGGCTAACGATTGGGTCGTCCGAATAACCGCTGGCTATGATGGCTTTTACCTTCGGGTCAATTTTCAGTAGTTCTTCCATGGCCTTCTTGCCGCCAAAGCCTCCCGGAACGGTAAGGTCAAGGACAACCACGTCAAAGGGCGCAGAGGACTTCATAGCCTCCAGATACAACTGCACTGCCTCTATGCTATCCCGCGATTTACCCACTTCGTAACCGTTCAGTTCGAGAAGCTCGCTTATAGTCTCCAGGACGCCTTCGTTGTCGTCCATAAGGAGCACTTTCTTTTTACTAAACGTCAATGGATGATCGTAGTGGGATTGAGTGGGTTGGCAGGGTTGGCAGGTGTCGTGTTCTTCTACCGATGCCGGCAAGTATATGGTGAAGCTCGTACCCACTCCGTAAGTCGAGTCTATGTCAACGTAGCCATTATGTTTTTTAATGATAGAATAAGCGATGGTTAGTCCCAGGCCGCTGCCACTTTCTTTAGTGGTAAAGTAAGGGTCAAAAATCCTCTGCAGGTTATCTGCCGGGATCCCCGGGCCGTTGTCTTTGAAGACTAGCTTTACGTACATACCACCGGCCAGCGTAACGTAGGTATCGTCCTCAATCATGGCGTTGTCCGCACTTATTTCCAGGACTCCTCCATTGTTCATCGCCTGCAGCGCGTTTATGGCGATATTGCTTATGGCCTGGCTTACCTGGCCCTCGTCTGCGACCACGCTCCACAGGTCTTGAGCTATGTGCATTCTGCATTCTACGTTTGAGCCACTCAGGGTTAATTGTACCGTATCGGACAAAAGCCTGGCTAAGCGTACCGGTGCCTTCTTTGGTGAGCCGCCCTGCGAGAAGGTGAGAAGCTTCAGGGAAAGCCCCTTGGCTACTTTTATGGCTTTTTCGGCTTCGGAGAGGTTTTTCAAGGCCCCGCCGACTGGATCGAGCTTCTCCATGGCTATCATAACCTGCCCTAAGATAACGGTCATTATGTTATTAAAGTCGTGGGCTATGCCGCCGGCCAAAAGCCCTAAGCCGTCCAGCTTCTGCGCCCTGTTCATCTCCTCCTCCATCTTTTTTCGGTAAGAGATATCCCTGATTATGGTTTGGACGAGCTTAACTCCTCCCAGCTCTATGAGGCTGCCGGTCAGGTCTACCGGAATTGTGGCTCCGTCTTTTCTCAACAGTGGCAAGTCATTAGCCACCATAAAGCCCGTCTCTGCAAGCTGGGCATTAAGTTTTCTGCTAAATTCGAGCTTTTCCACGGGAACGAAAACACTATAGTGGAGCTTCAGCAGTTCTCCCTTGTTGTAGCCGGAGAGCTCTTCGGCTTTTTTGTTAACTTCGAGCAAGTAACCGCTCTCGTCGCTTATAAATATGGCGTCGCTGGCATAGTCCATAAGGGATTGGTATTTAATGGCGGCATCCCTTATGGCCTCCTCGGCGGTCTTTCTCTTTTCGATCTCCTCCTTCAACAGCTCGTTGGTACTCTTTAGCCTATCCTGCTCGAGTTTAAGCCGGCGCATTAGTATTATCTTTTCCTTGCCCTTGTCTATGGCGGCCAGAAGGGCGGCAATGCTCATGGGTTTGTGAAGGTAATTAATTGCCCCAAGTTTCATCGCCTCAATGGCACTGTCGATTTCACCGTGGCCGGTGATTACTATACACTGGAGGTCATTACTGAACTCCAAACCCCTTTTGTAAAGAGCGAGCCCGTCCATTCCAGGCATCCTGAGGTCGGTTATGAGGATGTCCATCTTTGTGGAGCTTAGCATCTCCAGTGCCTCGTACGGAGACGTAGTCAGGTAGGTTTTTTCGTAATATTTCTGTAAGTGCCACTGCAAAACATCGAGTAGTTCCGGTTCGTCGTCAACTATCAATAACTTTATCGAGTCTTCCAATGGTGGCCCTCCGCACATGGTATCGTTATTATAAAAGTGGTTCCAACCATTTCGGTGCTATTGGCTTTGATACCCATATCATATTCCTTCACTATGGAATGCACTATGGAAAGCCCCAGGCCGGTACCCTCACCAACTTCTTTGGTCGTATAAAAGGGATCCATGCACCTTTTGAGCACGTCATCGCTCATCCCTGTGCCGTTGTCCCATATCTCGAAGAGCAGACAATTTTTAACCTGGTCGTGATAAAGCCGGATTATTATCTCCTTTTCATAGCCGGGTACGGCCATAACGGCTTTCTCGTCCACTGCATACCTGGCGTTGGACAGAAGGTTCACGACGACCTGCTCGAATTTTTGGGAGTTAATTATAGCCATGGGCAATTCGTCGTCTTTAATAACAATGGTCTTAATGCCGTGTATACGAAACTGTTCGTGAAAAAACGACAGTGCCCTATCGACGGACTGCCCGATATTCGTGGGCTCTAAGTCATCTTCTTTTGCCCTTGCGAACGTGCGCATGTTGTTTATAATAGTAGAAGCCCGGTCAACCTGCGCTATGATCTTTTTAACCGCTTCGATTTCTATAGTTTTCAAGTCGCCGTGAATGAAATATTCCCTGAGAAATTCCGAAGCAAGCCTGATTATGGACAGGGGCTGGTTGAGCTCGTGGGCGATGCCGGTAGACATCTCTCCCAGGGCGGTCAGCCGTCCTGCATGGATCAACTGGGACTGCTTTTCCCTCAATTGCCTCTCGGTCTCCTTTAAGCCGCTTACGTCCCTGGCCACGAAGAGGCAATCGTAAGAGCCGCCGGAGTTGCTGGAAAGTTTCGAGGCGGACAGAAGGACTTCCAGTTTCCGGCCGTCTTTTCCTCTAAAGTAGCTTTCCACGTTGCTGACGTTACCAACGCGCTGGAGTTCCTGTCTCAGAAATGGCCATGATGGCCCGGAGCTCTCTTCCTCTATTATGTTACCAAAAGATACACCGCTGATCTCATCCTCGTTATAGCCCAGCATTTGGTGGGCATACTGGTTCGTGGAGCGTATCGCCCCCTCAGTGCTGACTACGAACAGGGCATCGTGCATGGATGAGATTATATTGTCCAGGTACTGTCTGGATTCGGCAAGCTGATGGGCAAATTTCCTCATTTTCCCGATTAAACCGGCTACCGCCCACCACCCCGACATCAAAAGCAGGACGATAGCAAGCGACCCTATGAAGAGCCTGAATCTAACCTCCGACCTAAGGTTATCGAAGGATTCACCGCTGCAGTCAAATTGCACGGATCCCAAATGTTCCCTGTTTTTAGTCGAAAAAAGAGGGATTTCGCTAAAGATGCAGTTTTTGCAGGCGGCCTCGCCCATAACCATGTCCAGAGACCCCGGTCTGGCCTTCAGTATGTCGTAATCGGCAACCAGAGCGATCTTAACCACAAACGGGTGGTTAGTGTTGGGGTCTTTCAGTGACATTATCCTGTCCATTATTTTCGACAATCTCTTGTCCAGCGCAGGCTGCCCGGGAGGCAACGTCTCGTTTGACATTTCGTCGGCAAGCATCTGCGCCTGCATTTGTGCCAGGGCCTTTACACTGGCCTCTGCGGATTTCTTCAGGCGCGGTTCTAATATGTACATCCAATATATTATCACCAGCCCCAACAGAAAAGCCATAAGCAGTATGAACAGCATGGCGGTAAGTGCCTGCACGTTGTAAAGGCTAAAAAGGTTTCTTTCACTGTTCATATCTTTTCGCTTTTCGCTTTTCGCTGCCAATTTACTCGAAGGCCAATTTACCCGAAGGCCGCGGTCTTGCCTCCATAGTGAACTTATATGCGATAAAATTCACGTACAAAATTATATTGAACTTTTCAATGAACTTCCCTCCCAGGGTATTGAACTTCTCCGTCAGGGTGATGTACAATCATATTATATCATAATAGTTTCCTATGGGAGAATAAAGCAATTAAAAAGGTATGAATTACGACGATCCGATAGACATAAACCCATTGCAGTACGACCATGCCGTTGCCATAGCCGACGGGATATGGTGGGTTGGTTTTTACATGGAAAACGACGTCTTCCAGTGCCACCCGTATCTTATAGAGCATGGAGACCAATCGGTTTTACTCGACCCCGGCTCCTCCCTGACGTTTAACCATACGCTCAGGAAAATAGAAGAGGTGATTCCCTTTTCGAAGATCCGTTATTTTGTTTGCCACCACCAGGACCCCGACATAACGGGGGTGCTGCCTCTGATAGACAAGCTAATAAGCCGCGACGACGCCGTTATAGTAACCCACTGGCGCGCAATGGCGCTGCTTAAACACTACGCACTAAAAACCCCCTTCTGGCTGGTGGAGGAGCATGAGTGGAAGCTGGACCTGGGTGGCAGGCTGCTTCGGTTTGTCTATACCCCATATCTGCACTTTCCGGGAGCGTTCGTCACATTCGATACCGACGAGGGAGTACTATTTTCCAGCGATATTTTCGGCGGCTTCAGCGAAAACTGGAGCCTTGTGGCAAAGGACGAGAGCGTTTTTGACGGCATACGCCTGTTTCACGAGCATTACATGCCAAGCCGCGAGATACTCATAATGGGGCTTTCCAAGCTCGAAGCCCTGCCCATTAAGATTATCGCTCCTCAGCATGGCTCCATCATACCGCCACACCTTGTGGGATTCATAATGGGCAAGCTCAAAGGTATAGACTGCGGCCTGTACCTGCTGTCCGAAACCGAAACCGGTATCCACCGGTTGTCCCTCATCAACAGGATATTGAGAGACATTATGGAGACCATGGTCATATACAGGGATTTCCACGACATAGCAAACGCCATCACCGAAATAGCCAGACGGGTGTTGCCCGTGGCCACGCTTGAGTTTTATGCAGTCGGGGACGACGGCGCCGTCATTTATTTCTCACCCGCCAACAGGTACCGGGCGGTGGCTTCGAATCCGGATAGCGGGCTTGCAAAAATCCTTGGAGTGGACAGAAAGAGCTGGATTACCGAAAACACAAGGCTATATAAGGAAATAGACATGTCTGAAGAGGTAAAGGGCCTCGTCATACCGCTTTTTTCACCCGTCCGCCAGGTCGCTAACGCCATAGCCATATTTTACCTGGACCATAACGTGCCGATTACCGAGGACATCTCCCAGATGCTCAAACACCTGGACATGCCCCTCGAGGTCGCTCTGGAAAGAGAGTTTATCTACCAGAGGCTCGACATGGAGCGACAAAAGATATATGATCAGTCCATAAAAGATCAGCTCACTGGCCTGTACAACCGTATATATATGAGGGATACGACGAAGCGTCTCTTTAGCCTTAACGACAGGGACGATGGCTACATAGTGGCTCTCATCATGTTCGATATAGACCATTTTAAGAAGATCAACGATACCTTCGGCCACGTATCGGGAGACGAAGTGCTCCGCAAGGTTGCGGAAGAACTTATAAACCAGACGCGCAAGAGCGACCTGGCAGTCAGGCTTGGCGGCGAGGAGTTTATCGTCTTTCTCGTAGGCCTGTCCGTATGCCATGCCCTCGAAACGGCGGAGCGCATACGAACCAGTGTTTCGGAGCTTCAATTCGATGGAGACATGAAAAATTACCGGGTAACCATAAGTGCCGGGCTTACATTCAGAAAACAGCAGGAAAATCTCGACGACTGCATACACCGGGCCGACGTTCTACTGTACCAGGCAAAAAACGGCGGGAGAAACAGAACCTGCTCAGACATACCGTAATATCGGGCAATCGCAGACGGTATTGCAGGCAATGTAGAAAATCACGTTCACAACCATTTTTTTCGTTTAAAAAATACCACCATCACTATGACAACGGTAAGCATTAGAGACCAACTGTAAACGTAGCCCCATTCCCACTGAAGTTCGGGCATATTTTTGAAATTCATTCCGTACACGCCGACGATAAAGGTTAAAGGCATGAATATGGTGCTTACTATCGTCAGTACCTTCATAATCGCATTCATCCTGTTGCTGATGCTCGAAAGGTATACGTCAAGCATACCCGAGAGCATGTCTCTGAAGATCTCAACCACGTCGATAACTTGTATCGTGTGGTCGTAAATATCCTGTAAATAGCGTTTTGTAGTGCTTTGAAAGTATTTACAATCGTTCCTTTCAAGAGTGCTTAAGACCTCCCTTAAAGGCCACACGGATTTTTGCATAAAGATCATATGCCTTTTTAAAGCATGGAGCGCCTGGAGGTTTCCGGGTGACGGGTTTTGAGTTATATCCTCTTCGAGTTCTTCTATTTTATCGGAAATCATCTCGAGAATTACGAAGTAATTGTCCACTATCGAATCCATGAGGGAGTAAATAAGGAAATCGGCACCCGATTTTCTCAACTGCTCATGTCCCTTCCTTAGCCTGTTTGTTATTACGTCGAATACGTTGCCGCCGGTTCCTTCCTGAAAGGATATAACGAAATCGGTGCCAAGTATCAGACTTACCTGTTCAATCCTCACTTTGGCCCCGTTATCGTTATCGTAGGAAAGCATCTTCAACACGATAAAAACGCAATTATCGAATACCTCGACTTTTGGCCTTTGGTTGGTATTTAAAATGTCTTCCAGCGTCAGAGGATGAAACCCATAATGGCGGCCAAGGATTTCAAGTATTTTAACGTTGTGGACAGATTCGTGGATACCTTCTACGTTTAACCATCTGACGGAGAATTGCTTTTCGATAGAAAGGTAGTCTTCTATCGTTTTTGGCGCATGTTCACTAAGATTGTCCCCGTCATAGTCAAAGACGGCCAACTTCGTCTCATCAACGGAGGAGCCTCCATTTTTTTCACCAACGTGGAGGCGGCTACCGGGTGAAAACCCTGCCTTCTTAGCTCTTTTCTTTATCTGTTCCAAATATGCTCCAATCTACCAATAGTACGTGCCCTTATTACAATTACAACGTTTGCATCTTATTATACAAGAAAGCAATCCTTTTTTGACAATCTGGTCCGCTATACTGGCAAAGTAGCGTGATTTTAGTTGGATTTTAGCTGGAATTGTAAAAATTATGGTTTGTATGCTAACATATTGGAGTGCTTAGAAAATTTAGAGGGTTTGGCGTAACCCAGTACCGCTCTGGGACAACGTGGGGAGACCGAAGCGACAAAGCCAATTCTTAAGCTATTAAACCAATGACAATGGATGTTGGAAAAATAGACGGACAATCGTTTAACCCACAAGCAGTGCTTTTAAAGAAGCTGATGGCCGAGATGCCCGAGATTTTTTCGGAAGGCAAGATTGATACCAAAAAGCTCAAGGCTACGCTTGGTGATGAATACGTCATGACGGATCAGGAGCGGTATGGCCTTATCTGGGCCGGTAAAAACGATTGTTTCAGGAAGATTCAGGAGACGACGACAAACACGCTCAAACCATGCAGGGATGAGTCTGTGAATTTCGACGAAACGCAGAATCTGTTTATAGAAGGCGATAACCTGGAGGTTTTGAAGGTTTTGCAAAGGAGCTATTACGGCAAGGTAAAAATGATTTACATCGATCCGCCGTACAATACTGGCAATGATTTTATTTACAATGACAAGTTTTCACGTACTAAAAAAGATGAGCTTCTTGCAAGTGGCGCTATCGATAAAGACGGCAATGTAATCAACGCAGATCTGTATCGGGTAAATACGCGAGAGAGTGGCCATTTCCACAGCAATTGGCTTAACATGATGTATCCGCGCCTTTTTTTAGCAAGAAATCTCCTGCGGGATGACGGAGTGATATTTATCAGCATCGATGATAATGAGGTGAGTAATTTACGGAAGATGTGCGATGAAAGATTCGGGGAGGAGAATTTTGTAAGCGAATTTCCACGAATCACAAAAAAAGCAGGGAAATCAACTGACAATATCGCTAAGAATAACGATTATATTTTATGTTTCCAAAAATCAAATAAAAGTGTACTTAATGCGTATACTCATACTGATGATGGATTCAAACATTCGGATGAATATGAAAGC
>JADFXJ010000154.1 GCA_015233615.1 Nitrospirota bacterium | reverse complement strand
TTTTCGTGCTTTTCGTGTGTTTCGTGGTTAAAAGTCCTTGTCTTCAGGCGAATCTTCCGGCCAGATAAATGGCCGCCGGTAATGTAAAAAAAGACAGAGCGGTAGTAACGAGAATCAAAAACGCACTCAATGGCACGTCCAGGTTAAACCTTGCCGCTATGAGCAGCGATAAGACCATAGTAGGGGTTGCCCCTTCTATGACGCACGACCCCAGTGCGACTCCTCCTATTCCCATCCATTTGGCACAAAAGAACGCGGCAAGCGGGCAGAGCAGTAGTTTTACCACCACGGCAGGGACAGCTACGTAAGCGTGTCCCACGCGCGGCACCCGCAGGGCAAGGCCGATACTGAAAATCATAAGCGGTACGACAAGGTCACCGAGAAGTTGTATCGCTTTCAAAACGAAGGCGGGCAGGGGGACGTGGAAAAACTGTAACGCCATACCGATGACTATACCCCAGATCGGGGGCAGCGAAAGCAGCGTCTTTGCAGATTCATTTAAGGATATTCCCTTTTTTCCTCCGTACAGGTTTGCTATTTGCACTCCCACTATCCATATCAGGGGAGTGGCTGCCATCAGGTCGTAGTACAGGACGTACTTGGCCGCCTTTTGGCCAAAGACCTCCACTATAACGGGCAACCCAAGATAAGTGGTGTTGCCAAAGGCCGCACCTATGATGAGTGCCCCCTTTTGAGACTGATTCAGGTGCAGCACTCTTCCAAAAGCCTTGCCAAGAGCCCAATAAGCCAGGAAAGCCGTTGCCAGTGCCGCGCCGGAAACGGCAACGGCTGTCAGAGGTACGAGTATCGTCTCTACGTCGACGACTGATCCATAAAATATTTTAATACTCAGTGCCGGCAGAAAAACGTTGAGAACTAAAACGTTAATCACGTTACGTACGTCAACGGAACTAAGCCCGCCGACTTTTAGCAGTCTGAACGCTATACCGGCTATTATTATCAGTGCGAACGACAAAAGCGTATTATACACGGTGGTCCTTTAAGGCATTTTTAGAGGTTAAGGAACCGGATTGCCGTTCCCCGCTCGCCTGCGGGGAGAAGTTTCGCGGCAATCCATCCCGATGTGTAACATACCATTGGACTGCCGCTATATCAGCTTTTTCCGCCGACGACGATCTCGGGTATTCTCAGCGTTGGCATGGCGTCGGCAACCGGTACTCCCTGGCCGTCTTTTCCGCAGGTGCCGATGGAAAAGCCAAGATCGTCTGCTATCATGTCTATGGAGTTAAGCACCTGCGGGCCGTTACCGCACAGAGTGGCTCCCCTGACGGGGTCTCCAAGCATACCGTTTTTTATGAGGTAGGCCTCCTGCACGTCAAAGACGAATTCACCGGTAGCAGTGTTCACCTGGCCTCCACCCATTTTCCTTACGAAGAGTCCATCGTGGGTGGCCCTGAGTATATCCTCAGCTTTAGATGTGCCGGAGGCGAGGCAGGTGTTGGTCATTCGGGGGATAGGACGGCTGCGGTACGACTCACGCCTCCCGTTTCCCGTCGATTTAACGCCGTCTTTCATGGCAGTCAGCCGGTCGTACATGTATCCCGTGAGGACGCCCCCGGTAACGAGGAAGTTTTTACCCGACGGGGTACCTTCGTCGTCGAACCTGAAGGAGCCTCGCTTGCCCCGGATTGTGCCGTCGTCGATGACCGTTACGATTGGGGAGGCCACCTGCTCGCCCGTCTTTCCGGAATAGACGGACAGGTGCTGCTGTGCCAGGTCCGCCTCCAGTCCGTGTCCTATGGCTTCGTGTATCATCGTGCCTCCCGACTCCGAGGATATGACTACGGCCATTCGTCCGCCTTTTACGCGTGGGGCCGTGAGCATTCCCACCGCCCTTGCAGCCGCCTTTAGTCCCAGGGATTCTACGTCTATCCCGGAAAACAGCTCGAATCCCGCAAGCCCTCCCATGCTCTCAAAGCCCGTCTGTATGACGCCGCCATCGGAGGCCACTACGTTTACCGTGAGCGTGGTATGAAGGCGCTCGTCATCGCAAAGTGAGCCATCGGTATTGGCGATTATGACCCGTTGCAGGTTTTCACGGTATATCACGTTGACCTGCTTTATCCGTGTATCCAGTTTTCTGGCAGCCTTGTCGACTCTGCAAAGGAGGGCAATCTTGTCATTTGAGGGCACGGTACCGGGCATCATCAGATACCCGAAGTCCACGGACGGCCTCGTTTTCATAAGGTTTATGTCTGCCGTCAGCGCCGGGCCCCTTACTGCGGAACTTACCGTCCGGGCAGTGTCAAGGAGTGTGTTGGCACCAACGTCGTTAGTATAACCGTAGGCTGTTCTTCCTCCGTAGATGATTCTTATGCCGGCTCCGGCTTCCATCCCAGTAGAGTATTTCTCGACTTTTCCATCTTCAAGTTGTATCGCCAGAGGAGTGGTTATCTCAAAGAATACGTCACCATAATCCCCTCCGGTAGAAAGGGCAACCTTCAGGCACTGTCCCAGTAATTCCTCGCTTATCATCGAGCGCTCTCCTTTTACGCTAAATTATCCTTTATGTTTCAAGGCCGTTTAATCTATTCTATATTATACAAGATTCTATTATACAGGTTTAAAGAGAAAGTTTCAGGAGGTTTCGATAATGTATACCATTGGAATAATAGGCGGCAGCGGCGTTTACGATATGCCGGGTATTGAACTTGTCAAAAATATCACCCTCGACACACCCTATGGTGCTCCATCGGGAGCTTACAGCGTCATAAAGATCTCAGGACGGGAAGCGGTTTTTTTACCGCGCCATGGCAGCGGACACTCGATAGCTCCCCACAGGGTTAATTACAGGGCAAACCTGTGGGGATTTAAGGAACTCGGCGTCTGCCGGATACTCTCTACGGGAGCGGTGGGAGGTATAAACAGGCTTTTTAACGCCGGCGACATAGCCATCGCCGACCAGTTGATCGACATGACCAAAGGCAGGGAATCGACCTTCTACAACGAAGGGAAAGTGTACCACGTGGACTTTACATCGCCCTATTGCCCGCAACTCAGGCAGGCCTTTATAGACGGTGCGAAAAGCCTTAACTTCCACGTGCACACACGGGGTACCTACGTATGCACCGAGGGGCCGCGCCTGGAAAGTGCCGCAGAGATACGGTTTTATTCCATCATAGGAGCGGACATGGTGGGCATGACGGCCATGCCTGAGGCGCAGCTTGCCAGAGAACTCGAAATCTGCTATTCCACCGTAGCGGTTATAACGAACCCGGCAGCCGGCATCGCCGCCGACAGGCTCACCGTTACCGAAGTCATGGCAACCATGAAAGAGTCGTCGGAAAGGCTGAACGCCCTCATCGCACGCACCATCTCCGTCGTAACAACGGAAAGAAGATGCTCCTGCGGAGAGGCCCTGAAGGACGCCGGTATGTAAGGTAAGGATGATCCACGAAGAAAGAAATTATCCACAAACAAAAGAGCGATCCACAAAGTACACGAAGGTACACGAAGAAGTACCAAAAAGGTTTTTCTTAGTCTTTCTTCGTGTTTCTTTGTGTTCTTCGTGGATTACTCTTTTTCTTTTTTCCTTTGTTTTTCTGTTGCGATCTTTTACTTCTCCGGATTATTGAGCCCGAATTTCTCCAGCCTGTACCAGAAGGTCTTGTAACTCATGCCCAGGTACCTTGCTGCTTTGGCGGCGACATTGTTGGCCTTGGCCATGGCCTTTTTCAGCAGTTCCTTTTCAAGCTCCTCGAAGTTAACGCCTTCCTCCGGGATTTCTAAATCGAAGACGGTGCTTGCGTGTGGCTGGGTCAGCTCGCTTTTTATGTCGTCGAGGGTGATCTTTTCGTTGTCGGCCATAAGTACCGCTCTTTCGATAACCGAACCGAGCTGGCGTATGTTGCCGGGCCAGTAGTAATCCATGAGGAGCTTCATCGCCGAGTCGTTTATGCCCTGTATGTGCTTGCCGAATTCGAGGTTAAACTTGTCTATAAAATACTCGACGAGATGTGGTATGTCGTCTTTCCTCTGCGAAAGGGAAGGGAGATTTATGGTGACTACCTTTAATCTGTAATAGAGGTCATCTCTAAAATTGTTCTTTTCGATCTCCTTTTCGAGGTCCTTGTTGGTGGCGGCGATAATGCGAACGTCTACTTTTATGCTGTCTTTTCCTCCGAGACGCCGGACTTCCTTGTCCTGAAGTACGCGCAGGAGCTTTGTTTGCGTGATCATGGGCAGGTCTCCGATTTCGTCGAGTAACAGGGTGCCACCGGTGGTGGACTCGAAGAGGCCCGGTTTCCTGTGTATGGCACCGGTGAAGGCGCCCGATTCGTAGCCGAACAGTTCGCTCTCTATGAGGTTATCGGGGAGTGCCGCGCAATTGATGGCGGTAAACGGGCCCTTACGGCGCGGGCTGTTGTAGTGGATGGCTCTTGCTATGAGTTCTTTGCCGGTTCCGCTTTCGCCGAAAACCAAAACCGTTACGTTTGCGTTCATCACCTTTTTCACGACGTCCATGACCTCTTTCATCCGCTTTGTCTTGCCGACTATCCCCTCTATCTTGAACTTGTCGTAGAGCTCTTTGTGTAACCGGATATTTTCCCTGAGCAGGTTCATCCGATCCACCGCCTTTTTGACTACCAGGGTGATGGCATCCTTGTCCAGCGGCTTAGTCAGGTAGTCGAAGGCTCCTTTCTTCATGGCCTCTACGGCACTCGATATGGTACCGTAAGCGGTTATCACTATGACGGCGGGCCTGTTTGCCTCGTCGGTGAGGTTGTCGAGCAACTGAAGGCCGCTCATCCCTCCCATCTTTATGTCGGTCAGTACGACGTCCGGCTGGATGGCGCCGATGATTTCCAGCCCCTCCTCTGCGCTCGATGCCGTGTGTACCTCGTACCCCTCGTCTTCCAGTATGGTCTTAAGAATGCTCTGTTGTAGCGGTTCGTCGTCTATAACTATAACCGATGCCATAAATCTTAACCTCTTATACGCAATAATCGGGCAATATTACAAACTATTACCCGTTTCGCCACATTATACGTTATATCAAATTAATATGCGTTATCACAATTTGTTATCACAAGGACATGGTATGTAAAAATATACCTCACACCCTTTGCCTGCTTCGCTGTTCATTTCCACGCGGCCTCCGTGCTCTTCTATGACTCTTTTGGTCATGGGAAGACCAAGGCCGGGATGGTTTTGCTTCGTAGAAAAAAACGGCTCGAATATCTTGATTAAGTTGTCTTTCGATATTCCTATGCCGTTGTCTATCATGGACAGGACGAATTTCTCGTCTTTGATTGCGGTGGTAATGCTTAGCTGACCATTTCCATTTTTCAGGGAGATGGCGTGGAATGCATTGGTTATGATGTTCAGGACACACGATTTGAAGAGGTCGGGGTCGAGTTTTAGCACTATGTCCCTAATTGAGTAATTCTTGACTATCTTTATGCCGTCAGCCTCGGCCTTGGCCCAGATTAATGCCACCACGGATTCGAGGAGGTCGTTTACCTTGACTTTTTTCAGGTTCAACTGCAGGGGACGGCTGTAGTCGAGAAAGTCGTTTACGAGAGTATCGAGCCGCTGGATTTCCTGCTTTATGCCTGCAATCAGGCTTTGGAACTTGTTAAGCTTGTCGGCGTCCTCCGGCTTGTGCTTGTCTCCTATATAATCTATGCTAAGGCTTATGAAGTTCAGCGGATTACGTATCTCGTGCGCGATGTCTCTCGACAATTGCCCCAGCCCGGAGAGGTGTTCCGCTTCCCTGAGGCGCTCCTCTATAGTGCGGCTTTCGTTGAGCTTTTGTACCATGAAATTGAAGCTCTCCGCGAGTTGTCCTATTTCGTCCTTGCTCTCCACGGGTATGTACTGGTTGAGGTCTCCCGCCGACACCCTGAGCGAGGCTTCCACTATCCTCTTTATTGGATGGGTGTAGCGTCTGGAAAATATAACTATTATAAGCATGCACAGGCTGAAGGCAAACAGAGTGCTAAAAATTCTTCTGGCGGCATTTTTCTTTATCAGGTCGGAATAGTCGTCTTTGTTTATCATCAGGTGGATGTAGCCATACTGGACGTCGTCAGCGATTACCGGGATTATCACGTTGTAGGCCTTCTCTTCGTCCGATACGTGCTCGCCGAGCTCCGCCTTGATAACGAGCTCTTTTTTCTTATGTGATATAGGCTTTCCTATCTTCGACATGTTGGTGCTGGCTACTATCTCACTCTCGTTGCTTATGATGGAGATTTCTCTGATACCCTTCTTGTTGAGTTTTTTCAAGTAATTCGATAACCTCGCCTCGTCCGTCTTTCCGGAGCCGGTGACCTGCTCTACGCCGATTTGAATAGCCTTCGTGAGCTCACCAGTCTGGCGTTCTACCTCTTCCAGGAGGTTCTTCTCAAGCTGGTAATTGAAAAAGAGAAGGAGAGAAATTATCATGACACTTAGCATCAGCATCATGAAAATCAGCTTCGAATTGAGAGATGGATTAAATGAAAAACGTCGAAACATCGTAAAATTATTATACCATAACGTAATAACCACGAATTTGGAATCCTTTGGAATCTTTTTTAACTTTTTGGAGTTCTTTCGACAGGATTCTTTCGAACATGATAAAAAGGCTTCGATAGTGTTAAAATAGTAGCGTTGCCCTTTGGCATGACAAACGCTGCTGCATGGAGTTTGCGTTATGAAGAGGTTTTTGGTTCCCGGTTTGCTACCGGCGTGTGTTTTAGCCGCCTTCGTTTTTTCTTGTTTTTCGTGTGCTGCGGGCTTTTCCGGAAAGGCCGGCGAAGCCGGTGAAGCCAATAAAGGAGATTCCGAATCGGCGGCAACCCGGCAGCCGCTAAAAGCTGAATCCGTGAAAGTGGCGGCATTATATAATTTGACGGGCGGCATGTCTTCCATAGACGCCCCCGGGTTAAACGGAGTGAAACTCGCGGCGAGTCTTATAAACTTTAGGGGCGGCGTGAGGCTAAGAGGCAAAAACAGCGTAAAGGTAGAGATAATCGCCTACGACACGAAATCGGACATGTTAAACGCAAACAAAATCGCATCAGAGGCGGTTTCGTTACAACCGGTGGCCGGGGTAGGATTTGGCGATACTACTTTCGTAATCATAGCAGCGCCGGCTTTCCAGATGGCGGGAATTCCTTTTGTTACCTCCGGAGCAACGCTTACCGCCTTGCCGCGCATTGTAGGTAACAGGATATTCATGGCCGCCTACGGTGACGACAGCCAGGCAAAGGCCATGGCCGCCTTTGCCGTGAAAACGTTTAAGCCAACTGACGGGGCTGCCAACGTGGCCATATTGGCCGACACGACGATGGCCTTTACCAGGGAACTGAGCGAGTACTTTAAGAGTTTTTTTACCTCAATGGGGGGTAAAATTGTCCTGGAAGACCAGTTTGTCTCCGGCGACACGGACTTTTCCTCTCAGGTTTCGAAGCTAAAGGCTAAATCTCCCGCCCCCGATGCCATATTCGTTTCCTCTGCTCCCGAAGATGCTCCTTTACTGGTTAAGCAGATACGGGCCGCCGGGGTCGGCATACCCATATTGAGTGGAGACGGCTTTGACTGCAACATTGCCGAAGCCATAAAAGACGATAAGATTGCCACTAATATATATTTTACCACCCACGACTACATGGGTGACAACAGGCCCGAAGTTCTCGACTTCATCGTCGCATACGAAAAGGAATACGGCCGCAAACCTGAGAACGCTTTCGCCGCCCTTGGTTTCGACGCGATGAACATGATAGCCGACGCCATAC
>JADFXJ010000153.1 GCA_015233615.1 Nitrospirota bacterium | reverse complement strand
CTGCCTGATACTTTATGGCGCCAATACCGGCTTTAGCTTTCTTCCTATTATTTTTGGGGGAACTCCTGTTTCCTTAATACAACGGAGCGCAACCCGATGATATAAAAAGGCATTTACCCTCTTGACATTCGATACAATTAATGTTAACATAAGTACATATAGTATATATGTTAAGATTAAAAGTATGAACAGGTTCCGTCATGGACATGGAAAAACCACCGAAAGACAAAACCTCTCACAGGAATTGTTAGAAGCACGTCTGTTGTTGATTTTAAAAAAGGGACATGGGCATGGTTATGAAATTGCCAGATCCCTTGAAAATTACGGTATGGGAAAGAAGTCGCCCGGAGCAATCTACACCCTTCTAAACGCAATGGAAGAAAGGGGGTTGGTAGTATCAAAATGGGATACAAGTAAGAATGGCCCTGCTCGAAGGGTTTATAACATCACTGAGTCCGGTGGCCTTTATCTTAGTACATTAGCGGGGCATTTAGGAGAGACAATCGATGTAGTTGCTTCTATCCTTGCTGAATTAGGACAGCACATAGTGAGCAAGCAGTAAATGTTATAAACATTGATACTTTCGCCGGAGGTAAAGAATCATGTCAAAGATTAAAAAACTTGAATCTTCTTTGGTGAACCTGGATTTCATGAATCTGGATGTGTTGGGGCTGGCAAAACTGATGTTTGATAAAGTTGCTCCAGCCTATAGAAATAAAGAGACTGGTTCTGGAAGCGTGACAGGTACCGGGCAATTCGTAGGAGAAACAAATATGTCTGGAATCTGCCAGGGTAAAGGTGCATCTAAGGGCATAGGAGGAAAAGGCGGCAGAGGAAAAGGTGGGTGTAACAAGTGATGTTTTGAGAATGGATAGGCGTTGGAATAAAAAGGAGGTTTTTATGCCAGGACATGGTAAAGGAAAATGCGGTATGAAAGGTATGGGACAGCAGTATGATAGCGGGTACTGCATGTCTACCGGCACAGAGAAGGCAGAAAATGACTCGACACCCGCGGATGTGCTAAGAGGAGATAGTCATGGTGGAATACCCCACGGTGGTGGTCAGGGATATTGTTATGGCGGCGGCGGGCAGTTCAGAAAATCGGGTATCCACTACATAACTGAAGCGGAGTCTTTAAAAAAGCAACGAGACCTTGACACTACGCAACGAAGCGGGCATACCAGTCTGGGCAGGTTCCGGTATGGGCAGAGGTAGGGGTGCCTATTCCAGGTAAAGGTCGTAATCAGTCTGGTGGTTGGAAGGATGCGGTATCGGATGGGCAAAACATCCATGCCAGGCTTTTTCAAGTAGCTTTAATTATTGCAAAGGAATTTCAAAGGAGTGTCAGCAGCTTACGGCTGCCTGATTTGATGAATAGCGACACTCAGGAGGTATCCTTAAATGCGAACTTTAAGCATATTATCGGGATTAATTTTGACGATAGCTCTTTGTATGCCTGTTAACGCAATGGCAAAGGATGTAGATAGCGTCAAAGAACTTATTGAAAAGTATGATTCGGCGAGATGTAAACAATGTCATGAACAGATATACAAAGACTGGGAAAAGTCTCTGCATTACAAGGCGTTAATTGGGCCATTTAACAAGACTCTCGGCACTTTAAAAGATTACCTTACACAGAGAGATGGCGAGCTTAAGAAATCAAAGGAAGTAACGAAGAGCATAAAGGAGTATATGGAGCCTTGTTTTGGATGCCACATTCCTCAAATTCAGGATGCGTCTGAAAAGGCGGCCCGGGAGATTGCCAATGCAGTCTTAAAAGAGGACTGGGACATAGTGGAGAAACTCCAGGTTAACTGTATCGTCTGCCACAACAAAAACGCCATCGTAAGACGCTTCAGGGATGGCAATCCCGAAGCGGATACCGTTTATGGAACGAAAGACTTAGGGGGAGTACACGGCGACAAAGTATTTACAAAATCAAAAAAGAATGAAATGATGGCGGACTCTGCGTTTTGCGGAGGTTGTCATCAAGGCCCCAATGTTTTAAAGTCACCCGAACCAATATGGTGTGTTTCGAATTATGACAGTATGCTTCAGAATTATATACCGAATGGCGGCGACAAAGGGTGCCAGGACTGCCATATGAGAGGGGAAGGCATGGGCCACCGTTTCCCGCCAAATTATGATGACAAAGAATTCGAAATGAAGAGGCTCAGAGAGCACATTAAACTTGACGTAAAAACTCTGGCTTACACCTTTCAGATTAAGAACCCAAATTTGGTATCGATGCCAATGATAGTTATCAACACAAAAGTTACGCACGACATAGGACATAGATTCCCTGATGGCTGTCCGTCGCCTACTCATTTCGCTCTCAATGTTACCGTTAAATCAAAGGATGGCAAGGAGATATTCTCCGATGCGAAGTATTACATGCCTCAATTGAAGCTAGGATATACGGAAAACAAAATGGTTTTTGCTTCTTTTAGGAAATTATCGCTTATGAGAGATACCGCGCTTCAACCTTTTAAAGCAAAAGAAGAAACTTTCGAGGTTAAATTACCTCCCGGTGTTGGAGAAGCAACCGTAGAGGTCTCTCTTAATTTTGTAGTTGAGCCTGGTGTTAAGGAATCAGTATATGAATTGTATAAATTTACGAGGGAGGTAAGCATAAAAGGAACGGAGAACTAACTGTATTTTACACATCCCACCTCCGGGCAGATATATTGAAAACTGTGCAGTAATGGATATTTCCCAACGAATTTCCGTTGCAAAGTTCCGAATAACGGAGATGGCATTAATTCAGCAGGTAGTAACGTATCCAGACATAGAGGGAGGAGATTAGGATGGTTAGGAAAGTCAGGGGCAGGCCGAAGGCTGTAAATTTCAGGAAGGATATTTTTATGCCTGCTCTTTCGCCAAGTCCGATGACGATTACGTTAGCCGAGGCGCCGATTGGAGTAGCGTTTCCGCCGAGACATGCGCCGAGGGCTAGTGACCACCAGATCGGAAGGAGGTCTTTTGCATGGAGGAGTGCGGTACCGGAGAGGTTTGGCCACAGACGCTCCGCCATATCTATAACCAGCGGGTTCATGGTTGCGATATAGGGGATGTTGTCCACTATTGCCGATACTACCGCAGAAAACCACAACATCAACATACTTATAAAAAAGAAATGTCCGTCGGTTATCGAGAGCATCTTTTCGGACATCATCCTGACAAGTCCCGCCTTGACCGTGGCGCCAACCAGTATGAAAATCCCTATGAAAAAGAATATAGTTGACCACTCGACCTCTGCAAATATCTTGTGCACGTCTTTTTCCCTCGTGAGGACTAAGAGTACCGATGCACCAAGGAGGGCTATCGTTGCCGGCTCAAGATGGAGCAATCCGTGAAAGGTAAAACCAATGATTACGAACATGAGCACCGTAAGTGATTTTTTTAGCTCTGCGGCGTCTTTTATGGCCTCATTCTCCCTCATCGACAGAACCTTTTCCCTGCACTCATCTGTTGTTTTGAGCCTTTTGGCAAAGAACAATCTTATAATAACGATAAATACAAGCATGAGGATTATCACAATAGGGGAGAGATTGTAAATGAAATCAATAAACCCCAGCTTTGCTCTCGATGCGATCATGATATTAGGGGGGTCTCCGATAAGGGTGGCCGTACCGCCAATGTTTGAGGCGAGTGCCTCGCAGATAAGAAAGACGGAGGCGTCCACCTCAAGCATCGAGGTGATGTATATCGTAATGGGCACAATAAAAAGTACGGTTGTGACGTTGTCCAAAAGGGCGCTCAGCACCGCCGTGATTACCACAAACAGGACAAGAATACGAACCGGCTCTCCTTTAGCGATCTTTACGCACTTTATAGCGATGAATTCGAAAATACCGGTTGGCCTCATGATATTTATTATCACCATCATCGAAATCAGGAGAAATATTACGTTCCAATCTATGCCAAACTCCTCCAGATGAAACGCCTCCCGCTGGCTGATGGTCTTGAGGGCAAGCAAAAGAGCTGCGGCACATAGGGCAACCACAGTCTTGTGAATCTTCTCGGTGGCTATCAGAACGTATGCCGCAATAAAAACCATCGTTACAATCCAGAATGCCATATCTCAGGGCTCCTTTTGTGTATTATCCACGCGTATTATCTTCGCATATATCTTCGTATGTTATCAATATGAAACGCTAATCTTCAGTGACGGCACCCTGACGGATTTTCTTGCATATGACACCTTCAGGTTTTCGACGGGGATACCGTATTTGGCGTTCAGGTATTTAATCAGGGCATCCGCCCTCGCTCCGGCCGCGGCCATCCTCTTTCGATACGGCAGGGAGGCTTCGGGATATAACTCCAGAGCTATCGAAATGTCCTTCTTCTTTTGCAATATCGTTGCGATTATATCGAGGGCTTTTAGCTGCCCATCCGCCGGGGTTGTGGAATTGACTTCATAGACAATCGGAGGGATAAACGGCGTGGTTTCGACGGTAACCTCAACCGGTATCTTTAGCGAGCCGGCAAGCAGCCCCTGTATGATACTTATGGTCTGGGGCGAAAAGGCGCTATCCTGCCTTATTTTCAGTATTATGGCGGCGGCGGGGTTATTCTTGTCGAACGATAACGAGTAGCCCTGAAGTATAGAAGGGGAGATAAGCTTTTCTATAGATGTAAGGGAGTTGTCAATAATCTTCAGGAGTTGTTCCCTGTGAGCTTTAATATCCTCGGTGGCGATCTTGACCGGCAGAGGTGTCGTCTGCGGCGCAGCCCTGGCAAGCACCGGCTCTTCCTTCAGACCTCCCCTGTGCACGAGCACCTGATCGATGTTGAGGTTGACTTCCTTTCCCAGATGAATGCCCAATCTGTCTTTCAGGCTTGTAAAATCGCTCTCCTGATAATACTTTACCGTGTTTATGACCGCGTTTATGTCGATTTGATTATACTCTGCCGCGGAATAATTGAATGAAACAAGCCTTGACTTGTCCTCCACGTCTAACGTCTTTCGCAGGTTGGCCTCTATCGCCTGCTTGAGCCTCAAATCCACGACGGCGGCCTTGAGCGTGTAAAACAGAGGAATGGAGACAAGTATAAGAATTAAGGCCAGTACCATGAATCTCGTTTTTACGTGGAAGATATTTGTCGTTGTCTTTATTTCGGGCCTGAAACCAAAGATATAAAATACGACGCAAGTAGAGATGAGTATCGCCACGAAGTTCGTAAAAAATAGCAGAAACCCTCCGTACGCGATTCTAAGGTTCATGATGCCGATACCAAACCCGGTAACACTAAGAGGCGGAATGACGGCCGTGGCGATGGCAACTCCGGGAACTATGGTCAGATAGTTCTTGTTTTTGCATAGGGAGACGGCGCCCACCGTCCCGCAGAAAAAAGCGATTAACAGGTCAAGAAGATTTGGCGTCGTGCGCGAGGCAATCTCATGGGTTACCTCCTTCATCGGGAAAATGTACGTTGCCGCAGACGCGATGGCAACAGTCAGGATGACACTCGAGACCAACTTTACCACCGACGTATTAAAGATATGTCTGTCTTCCGTAACGAAGGACAGCCCAAATCCCAATATCGGCCCCATAAGCGGAGAGATAAGCATTGCCCCGATAATAACCGGAGTGGAATTCATTATTAGTCCGATTAGAGCTATAAGGTTTGCAATGACCAGAAACAGGAAATAATCCTTCGTTATCTTAACATCGAGATGGATGCTCTCGATAATCCTTCCCTTTTCGTTTTTATCCAGATCCGGCATATCTTCACTCCTCAGACACAAACCACCTTTGTGTCACGTTTCCGGTTTCAGGCTGCTATTACACGGTCTTTCTGCCGGGCTTTGCTTTTGACGATGCTTAATGAAAATATACCATAAACTTAATAATTTGAACAAGCCCGCATCCGTTTAAACCGACAAAGTAAGGTTACATGATCTATCCGTATCGAAACTCATAGACGTTGAAATAACGGCAGCGGAAATGTTAGTATAAAAGCAGGCAAACGTACCATGATATGCTAATTCCACGATAACGAACAAAAGTTATAAAATGCGATGTCCACTTATAAAAAGACTTTAGTAGAGCTGATTAACGGACCTGTACGGTTTTTCGACGACTTGAATCGGGTATATAAAATCATTATATCCTTCTTCTATTTTTCGTCGTGGCCTCGATTGACTACCTCACGGTCAAGGAGATTGGCTTTACCATTTTCTACCTTTTGCCGATAGTATTCGCTTCCTGGTTTCTGGACAGGCAATGGGGGCTATTCCTGTCTTTTACGAGTACTTTGGTACTCCAGCTTTTCAACACCTGGCCCAAAACCCACTTGTCGGCAATATTATGGGATTCCATTGTCATCTTTATCGTTTACGCCATAATAACGGTACTGCTGGTAGAGTTGAAGAAAAAACTCGCCAGAGATATGGACAGGCATATAATGCAGAACCAGTTGCTCAGCGAGCAGGAAAAACTGATAGCCAGAAACAAAGAGTTTCTGAACCGGACAGAGAAATTCATCTCCGTGCTCCTGCACGACCTGAAAGGCCCGCTCACTCCCATCATATGGTTTACCGAACGTCTCTTAAAAGATAAGCCACAGTCCGAAGAGGAATTCGTCGAAGCACTTGAAATAATCAAAAGGGCCTCCGACACTATTCTCCAACACATACAGGAAACATCCAAGGCCTTGAAAGACAAGAATCTCGTCCAATCATTCAACCCCCGTGACATTGACATTACTCAGGTAATACAATCCGTAGCCAAAAGTTTTCTCCCCCGGGCAGAGGCAAACGGCCTCAAACTCCTGATCAACGGCAAAGACCGCATGAATTGGGACACTCTCGAAAGCATCATTGTCGTATCCGACATGTTTCAGATGAAGACCCTCGTGGAAAACCTTATCGGCAACGCCGTGAAATACGCCAATTCATCTATAAACGTAAATATCGGCGAGACAGACTCGAATATAAACATCGACATAAGCGACGACGGTTCCGGCATCCAGCCCGAGTATCAAGATCAAATTTTTCGGGAGTACTTCCAGGTGCCAAACAGCAAGGAAGGTACCGGCCTGGGCCTTTACAGCGTCAAGACGGTGGTAACAAACCACAAGGGAACTATCGACGTTCAATCGACTCCGGGCAAAGGGGCCACGTTCCGCGTCTCGATGCCCGTAAAGAGCGGCTGGAAGGGACAGGAGAGTCCGATATCCCCCTAAGATGCAGGCATTAAGCACCGCTCGTATATTGCCGGTCATGTATTATGGAGATGAAACCGGTATACATGATACAGGTTAATGGATTTTCAGTTTTTTTAACATTACCCTGAGTAGTTACAGGGACAACAACAACCAATTACCAAACCATTAATTGACATAATAATGTGTGTTGTGCTAGGATTCATTATGATAGAAATAAGTTACGCTGTTGTTGTCGGATATTCCTGCACTATTGGGGAAAAGTTGCCTGTCCCCTTTTTCACGATTGGCGGTTGGCAAAGACATCCGGAACTCTGTGGAGGATATTTCAATAGAATATGCCGGAGGAAAAACACACCGGCAACCAGAACGAATTATCGCTCCTATTTACCCGTCCGTTTTTTCACAATGGCATAATTAATCGAAATTACATTAATTTATCGCGTCGATCATTTCGGTAAGCTCGTCGATATTAGCTGATCTCAGTATAATATCCTCTATTTTTTCCAGTTTATCAATATCCGCAACCATTTTTATCTTGTCCATTACGGCAAGCCCCTGAGTGCCGAATTTAATCGTAATAGCAAGATCAATCCCACTTAATAGGCCTTCTTCCCGGCCTTTCTGAAGGCCTTGCCTGAATCTAAAATCCTTCTCTATATCCCATATCAATGCCATCTCCTCTGCCTCCTTACGTATTTCGTCATCTAAATTTCTCAGTTGCGACAAAACTTCAATCTGCCTGATATACTTGCCCCTAAGCGTTTCATCCGGTACCAAATCCTTAATCCGCTACAAGATATCGTGTATAAATATTTTAACACCTTTCTTCGTGTAATCGCAAAGAAAT